>CAYZED010000006.1:99430-101258 GCA_964477445.1 uncultured Clostridiaceae bacterium
AAAATAGCTTACCGATTCATTGATAAGCTATTCTTAAATATTAAATTCTATTTCCTTGGAGGCGCCTGATGTATAGCCAATCCATCTATTCCTGAGAATGCTTCGTATAAGCTTTCTCCTAGAGTTGGATGTGCATGAATAATGCCTCTTAGTTCTGTGGCAGTCATTCCTTTTGCTATAGCTATAACACCTTCGTGTATTAAATCTGAAGCATGTGGTCCCATAATATGAACCCCAATAATTCTTCCGGCTTCATCTGCAATTACCTTAACAAAACCTTCTGATTCGTTCATAGCCAAAGCTTTTCCATTTGCTCCAAACATGAATTTTGCGGTCTTATAGGTAATTCCTTTTGCTTTAGCTTCGTCTTCACTAAGTCCTGCTGTAGAGATTTCTGGGAAAGCAAATATACAGCCTGGAACTGGACTTTCAATATGCTCTTCAACTTTACCTAAAGCAAGTTCAGCCGTCTGCATACCTTGATGAGCCGCCCAATGAGCTAGCATGATTCCACCATTTACATCACCAATTGAGTAGATTCCATCAACATTGGTTTTGCAGTGACTATCAACAACAATCCCTCTTCGCTCAGTTAATACGCCTGATGCTTCGATATTTAATCCCGTTAATTCAGCGCGTCTACCGATTGCAACAAGAACTTTCTTGGCACTAACTGTGATAGGCCCCTTGGTTCCCTCTGCATTAATCACCAAACCATCTTCTGTTTTTTCTACAGAACAAACCTTAGTGTTCACGAAAACATCTATACCTTTTCTTTTAAGAATAGATACATATCTTTTTGTAATGTCACTATCAACATTTCCTAATATTGAAGGAAGCATTTCTATGACTGTGACTTTTGTTCCAAAAGCATTATAAATTGAAGCAAATTCAATACCGATAACTCCTCCACCAATGACAACCATACTCTCAGGGATTTCTTCAGATTCGAGAAGGTGATCACTATTCATGACTCCCTCAAGATCCAACCCAGGGATTGGTGGCATCATAGGAACTGAACCTGTGGCAATGATTATTTTTTCAGCACTATATGTTTTTTCAGAGCCATCCTCAAAAGTAACTTTTACGGTATTTTTGTCAACAAAAGAACCTAAACCTTTAACTGATTCGATTCCATATGATTTCATAAGTTGTTCAATACCGGTTCTCAGCTGAGTCGATACTGAAACACATCTATTATGAACTGCTACAGGATCAAGCTTGGTGTTTTCGGTGCTGATACCAAATTCTTCTGAAGCTTTAAAATTATGAAGTACTTCAGCTGTTCTGTGCAAAGTCTTAGTCGGAATACAGCCTCTATTTAAGCATGTACCGCCGAGTTTATCCTTTTCAATGAGAACAACATTTGCACCAAGCTGAGCACCTTTAATGGCGGCAGTGTAACCACCAGGACCACCGCCAATTATTATTAAATCTTTTTTTATGAAATCCTGTTCCATTTAGATTCCTCTACTTTCTGATGTATCTTAGAATTGGATTTCTTGCTGCAGTAACTTCATCAAGTCTTCTTACATTTGTATCATAAGGAGCATTTTTAAGAAGCTCAGGATCAGCTTTTGCTTCTTCTGCAATTTTGATCATTACATCAATAAATGCGTCTAAAGTCTCTCTGCTCTCAGTCTCTGTTGGCTCAATCATGATAGCACCATCAACTATTAATGGGAAATATATAGTCGGTGGGTGGTATCCGTAATCGAGTAATCTCTTTGCGATATCAAGAGTAGAAACATTATGTTCATCTTTGCCAAGTCCTGCAAGAACAAATTCATGCATACATGTTTGATCATAAGCTAGTGCATAATGATTT
>CAYZED010000006.1:101268-117888 GCA_964477445.1 uncultured Clostridiaceae bacterium
TTTTCTTTTATGTAATTTGCATTTAATACAGCAGTTTCACTAGCTTCGTCAAGACCATTTCCGCCCATTGTGAGAATGTAAGCGTACGCTCTAACTAAAATTAAGAAATTGCCATAAAAACCTTTGATTTGACCGATAGAATCTGGTCTATTCATTTCTAATGCAAATTTATCTTCACTCTTAACTACTCTCGGAACAGGCAAGAAAGGTGCTAAAGATTTTTTTACACCAACTGGCCCAGAACCTGGTCCACCGCCACCGTGAGGGGTTGAGAAAGTTTTGTGTAAGTTAACATGCATTACATCAAATCCCATGTCTCCAGGTCTGCAAATTCCCATAATAGCATTTAGGTTAGCACCATCATAATAGAGCAATCCCCCTGCTTCATGTACAAGCCCAGCAACTTCTTTTATATTTTTCTCAAACAAACCAATAGTACTTGGATTTGTGAGCATTAACCCAGCAGTATTCTCGTTCAAAGCTGCTTTCAATGCTTCTAAATCGATGTGTCCGTTTTCAAGCGATTTGATTTCAACAATGCTAAAACCTGCAACAGCAGCTGATGCCGGATTAGTACCATGTGCTGAATCAGGCACAATGATTTGATTTCTATTTGGTTGACCGTTTTTTATATGGTAATCTTTCATAATCATTAGGCCAGCTAGTTCTCCATGTGCACCTGCTGCTGGCTGTAAACTGAAATCATCCATACCAGTTATCTCACAAAGCATATCACTTAAATTATACATAAGTTCAAGTGCACCTTGTGCTGTTTCAGTAGGTTGAAGTGGGTGAAGCCCCGTGAAACCAGGAAGGGACGCAACATCTTCATTTATCTTTGGATTGTACTTCATAGTACATGATCCCAGTGGATAAAACCCTGTGTCTACACCAAAGTTTTTATTGGAAAGTAGTGTGTAATGTCTTACTACTTCATTTTCTGTAACTTCAGGTAGTTCTGCCTGCTTAATCCTTGTGTTTCCTTCTCCAAACATTTCAGCTGCAGAGTTTTCAACGTTCCATTCTGGAAGTCTAATACCTCTTCTACCTTCTTTGCTTATTTCGAATATTAATTTATCATAACTACTTTTCATTATTTTGATACCTCCCCAGACACGATAGATTGAACGAGTTTATCCATTTCCTCAACCGTTCTCTTTTCTGTGGCGCAAAGAAGCATCGCTCCTGCATATTCAGGGAATTCTTTTCCTAAGTCGTATCCGCCCAGAATTCCATTTTTTAGTAATCTTTCGTTGACCTTTTCGACGCCTTCTGGTAAAACAACAGCAAATTCTCTGAAGAAATTATCTGTGAATAATGTTTTAAATCCAGCAGCTTCAAGCTTACTCTTAATGTATCTAGCTTTTGATGCACTTTGAAGCGCTACTTCTTTAAGGCCTTCTTTGCCTAAGAGAGAAAGATATATTGTAGCTGTTAATGCGCACAATGCCTGATTTGAGCATATGTTAGAAGTCGCTTTTTCTCTTCTGATATGCTGTTCTCTGGCCTGAAGAGTCAACACAAAAGCTCTCTTTCCATCAACGTCTTTAGTTTCTCCACAAATTCTTCCTGGCATTTTTCTCATGTACTTAGTAGTTGTTGCGATAAATCCAACATATGGTCCACCAAAGCCTAGTCCATTACCAAATGCCTGACCATCTCCAACAGCTATATCAGCACCCATTTCTGCAGGTGATTTAATTACCGCGAGTGAAGTCGCGTCAGAAATTGCAACTACAAACAAAGCCTTGGTAGTATGAGTGATTTTTCCGATTTCTTCTCCATCTTCAATCATTCCGAAGAAATTTGGATTCTGGATTAGAACTGCTGCAGTATCAGCATCTACTAATGCTTTTAATGCTTCTACATCTGTTTTACCATTAGTAACAGGAGCTTCTACTATAGAAATATTTCTATATCTTAAGTAGCTTGCTAATACCCTCTTTGTGTCTGGATGCATCGCTCTTGAAACAATTACTTTTTTCTTATTATTAACTCCCGCTGCCATAACAGCTGCTTCGGCTGTAGCCGTTGCGCCGTCATACATTGAAGCATTAGCAACTTCCATCCCTGTAGTTTCACAAACCATAGTTTGGAATTCAAATATTGCCTGGAGAGTGCCTTGGCTTATTTCTGGTTGATATGGCGTATATGCTGTATAAAACTCTGACCTTGATGTCAAATGCTTAATCGCCGAAGGAACATAACTATCATATGCTCCTGCTCCCATAAAGCAAGCTAATCCGCCAGTACAAGTGTTTTTCTTTGAGAGTTGACTCACTTTATTTGCTACATCAAACTCAGATATTCCATCTGGTAAGTTAATACCATTTTTTAATCTCAAATCTGCTGGAACGTCTTTAAAGAGGTCTTCCATAGAAGTCATGCCAATAGTAGTAAGCATTTCTTCTCTCTCTTTTTTTCCATTAGGGATATATGGATGCATATTATTCACCTAACAGCTTTCTGTAAGCATCAGCATCGAGTAATCCTTCTAGCTGTGATTCATCGCTTAATTCAACTTTAACCAACCAATTTTCGAAAGCATCAGTATTTACTAATGATGGTTCATCAACAACGTCTTGATTAGTTTCAATTATTTTACATGAAACTGGAATGAACATATCAGAAGCTGCTTTAACAGATTCAACTACACCAAATGTATCTTCAGCTTCAAATTCTGTATCTGTGTCTGGGAGTTCAACATAAACTATTGATCCAAGTGCTGCTTGTGCATAATCAGTGATACCAATAACTGCTGTGTTACCTTCTACTTTAACCCATTCGTGATCGTTAGTGTATTTTAAACCGTCTATTACTTTTGAACTCATTTTGAATTCCTCCATTTATTTTATTATTTTTGCTTTTAGTTTTATAATAATTTGTTTTTAAGATTTTTTTAAACATATTTTTATAAGCAATATTTAGTAAATTTGATTAGGATTATACTTAATTTTACTTTTTATATTTTTTGTCCAAAAATTTCTTAGTAGTTACTACTGCATCAACAGCTTTGTTTCTTATCATAACTTGAATTTCTGTTCCAACTTCAATGCCTTCGGCTTCGAGTAATGCCAGACCAACTGTCTTTCCTACTGTAGGTGCCATGTATCCAGTAGTTACAACACCAATTTCTTTACCATCTTTTACAATTGGATATCCATGTCTAGGAATACCTTTACCTAAAAGCTCAAAACCAACAGTCTTTCTTTTAAGTCCATCAGCTTTCTGTTTCACTAATGCTTCTTTTCCAATAAAATCATCATTATCTAATTTTACAAAGAAACCAAGACTTGCTTCTAAAGGTGTGATTTCAGCTGAAAGTTCGTTACCATAAAGCGGCAATGCAGCTTCAAATCTTAATGTATCTCTGCATCCAAGCCCTGTAGGGAGAAGGCCTTCGCTCTTTCCTGCCTCAAGTACCGCATCCCAGATCTTACCGATGTTTTCTGGAGTAGTATAAACTTCAAAACCATCTTCTCCTGTGTAACCAGTTCTTGAAACCAAGCATTTAATTCCTGCAATTTCAACATTCTCATCAAAGTAGAAGAATTTTATATCGTCAAGATTTTTTGTGGTTAAGGTCTGAAGGATTTTTTGTGCTTTTGGGCCTTGAACTGCAACTTCGCCAAGGTTATCAGAAATATTAACTAATTCAACATCGAAACTGCCTTTATTCTCAAGCATCCAATTATAATCTTTTTCGATATTACTTGCGTTAATTACTAATAGGAAGTGGTCGTTATTATATTTGTAAACTAACAAATCATCAACTACACCACCGTGAGGATAACACATCATTCCATAAAGAACCTGATTATCGTTCATAGTTTTAACATTGTTCGTGAAGAGATTTTGGACAAAATCTTCAGCACCCTTACCTTTTACATCGACTTCACCCATGTGAGATACATCAAATATTCCAGCGTCATTTCTTACTGCGTTATGCTCTGATAGTATTCCACTGTATTCTACAGGCATCATCCATCCAGCGAAATCAATCATTTTACCATTTGCTGCTACATGCTTTTCGTACAAAGGGGTCTTTTTAACTTCTTGCATTTTTTTCCTCCTTTAAAATTTCAGTTTAAATATCCAAAAACAATAAAAAAAGATACAAAGCAAACTTAATCAAGCGCCTTTGTATCCCTCTGTTTCTTTACCTGAGAGTTTTCGCGATTAAGCTTGCTCCTTCGGTGTCAATTATGACTTTTCAGAGACCCATCCATAAACGGTACTTTTGCCTGAAAGTTTCCGAACTCGACTGGCTGTCTCATCCGTTTCTTCTTCGGCCATCTTCTCTTTTCTAAAAAGAAAAGTAAAATGTCTCCCGGTTATTTCTTCTGGATATTCTTTTATTTACTCGTACATCGTACCATTTTAGAATAAACAAATCAATATCAAAATACTGATAGCATTTAATAAATATGAAAAAAATCTTTAAAAAAATACGAAAAAGTTTGACAAGTCTTACTGTTTAGATTTACGATTACAGCGTTGAAGTCAAAGCCGACTTCGAAATATGTCTCCCATAAGTAAATGTGGAGAAGGCGCTTTGCCCTATATCCATTAAATTGAAAAGATTTTTAAATTCGGAGGTCAATATGAAAGCAACTGAAAGAAAGCCTGAATGGTTAAGAGTAAAAATACAAGGTGGAAGAGATTCAGAAAAGGTAAAAACTTTACTTTCTGATTTAAAATTAAATACAGTATGCCAAGAGGCAAACTGTCCAAATAGAATGGAATGCTATAATCGCAAGACTGCTACCTTTATGATTATGGGCAGAAACTGTACAAGAAACTGTCGTTTTTGTAATGTCACAAAGGAACATCCTACGCCACTTGATATTAACGAGCCTAAAAATGTAGCGATTGCGGTTTCCAGACTCGGCTTAAAACACGCTGTTATTACTTCTGTAACAAGGGATGATCTAAAAGATGGCGGAGCTTCACATTTTGCGGAGGTTGTGACTGAAATAAGAAAAGCTGCTCCAGGTGTAGTAATAGAGCTCTTAATTCCTGATATGCAAGGCAACTGGGAAGACTTAAAAACGATACTTGGAAGTAAGCCTGATGTGTTAAATCATAATATTGAAACTGTCCCTGAATTATATAGCACAGTTCGCCCAATGGCAAACTACAAGCGTTCACTAGAATTACTAAGCAAATCGAAGGAAATCGCTCCCGATATTAAAACAAAATCCGGAATAATGCTAGGTCTTGGCGAGACAAAAGAACAGCTTATAAGAACCTTCCAAGATTTACTAGACCACAATTGCGAATTATTAACTTTAGGCCAATATTTGCCTCCTTCTTCAGATCATATAAAGGTAGAAGAATATGTGACTCCGGAGACTTTTAATGAATTAAAGAAAATCGCTCTTGAAATGGGCTTTAAAAATGTGGCTTCATCACCACTTGTTAGAAGTTCTTACCACGCTGATGAGTTGGTGTAGGTAACGAAAAAACGACCTCCAATTGCTAGATTTTTAGATCTAACTTTTGGGGGTCGGTTCATACTGTTGAAGTCTTTTATGCTATCACTTCTTCCGCGAACTTTACAATTGCTACGTTATTAATTTTGAACTGGCTTTCTTCTAATTTTGCAACTTTCTTGATGATAAACTTATTAATGAATCCCATTTTTTCTAAGTTGTATTCATGCCCAAAAGAGCTCTTCACTTTGGCTTTTTCGAGTATTTCTGACGGATAATTATTGTTAATTTCATCGTTAATCGCGGCCTCCGTGTCTGCTCCACCAACGATAAACACTCCAATTGTTTTCTCTATTAAAACATTTCTGTTTTTTTCAATAAATGATTTAACATTACCTCTTATTTTCCCCATATAAACAGATCCACCTAAAATAATACCGTCGTAATTAATAATGTTTGGTTTGGCTTTAGCCAAATTATATAAATCAACTTCGACTCCTCTGTTTACTAGTTCGTCCATCAATAATTTTGAGGCTTTTTCTGTCGCACCATACTTAGTACCAAACACAATTGCAATTTTCATATTTCCCATCTCCTTACAATTTTTTTAGCTAACTCATTGAATTTTCCATTGTTATGCGGTTTCGGAAAAAACATTTGCTCCCTTATTAAGCGTTTTCATATCAAACATTTACTCCCTTATTAATTCAGCCTCAAATACATCTCCAAAATTCAAAATAACAGAATCGATCACTTTTTTCATTTCAGTACTTTCCACCAAATCGTCTAATGATATTATACCAAACTCTTTTATTCCGCATGGATTAATTAATGCAAAATGATCTTTGTTAACTGCTACGTTTAAAGCAAATCCATGTGTCGTTATCCATCTGCTTATGTGGACTCCTATAGCTGCAATTTTTTTGTCTTCAACCCATACGCCTGGGAACTGTGGTTTTCTGCCTCCATCAACCTTGAAATCGCTGAGAACCTTTATTAGTGTTTCTTCTAGTCTTTCAAAATACCAATGAACATCAGGATTGAACTTTTTTAAATTCAAAATCGGATAACCCACCAGTTGGCCTGGACCATGATAAGTTACATTTCCACCCCTATCGCTTTTATGGACTTCTATTCCTATACTATTTAAATACTCTTCAGAATACAAAATGTTTTCTGCTCCACCAGCTTTTCCTACACTGAAAACTGGTTTGTGTTGTAATAAAAGCAAGATCCCATCAAGATCACTTGATTTAACACGTTCAACCGCTTCATGTTGGAGCGCCAAACCTTCGGAGTAGCTTATTGGAGTATCAATAATTTTATATATTATTCTCTTCATATAATCCGCCTTTATAAATTGAAAAGAGCATGATTTCTCATGCTCGTGTTCTCTATGGTGCGGTCGGCGGGACTTGAACCCGCATGCTCTCGCATACGCCCCTCAAACGTACGTGTCTGCCGATTCCACCACGACCGCAAATGACTGGGAAATAACTCCCCGAGGGTCTTTGTGACTCACTCTTCGCTAGCCACAAGGAATATTATATCTTCTGTTCTGGCCTATGTCAACACATTTGAGGATAAATATTTCTATTTATGAGGATAAATATTTCTATTTTATGAGGATAAACATTTCTATTTCTTCAGCTTTGAGATGCTTATTTCATTCTTGATTTTTTTTCAAACCATTATTTACTTAATAACTTTCTCAAAATACCATTTTTCAATAGAATCAACTACTGAATATCTACTTGGATAAAATTCGCCTTTGATATTTCCTGATAACACCAACGCACCTTGTTTATGATACAAAGGTATGTATGGAATTTCATTTCTGAATTCATCCTGAAAAGATTTTGCTGCCGAAAGTCTATCTGTATCAGATAAATTCTTTGTTAATATATTTGCATATTTATATGTTTGTTTTGAGGTCAAAGGATCAATATAAAGCAATGAAGTTGGATCAACAAATGGATAGAAATCCGTACCGCACGGTAGAATCAAACTTCCCAAATATAAGTCGTAGTCTTTTAATTCAATTTTTTTACTATACTCATCAAAAGGTATAGCATCAATAATAATATTTATCCCTATTTTCTTTAAACTTTTTTTTATATCATTTGCGATGTGAACCCTTATTTTATTCTCTGAATTCACCAACAAAGATAGCGTATCGTTAAATTGCAATGGAACTACTGTTTGAGTTGGAATAATATTGGCGTTATTTGTGGTCGTGCCAATTGCTGTATTATTTGTTGCTGTATCTGTTGCTGTATCTGTTGCTGTATCTGTTGCTGTATCTGTTGCTGTATTGTTTGCTTTTGTATCCGTTGCTGTATTATTTGTTGCTGTATCATTTTTTGAAATATTTTTCTTTTGACTTTTTTTAATTTTTTCTATAAGATTCTTTGCTTCAATAATATTGTACTCATATTTAATACCGGTTGTAGTATTTATCCACGAATCAGGAATTATTGGATTATCAGTTATTATTGCATTTGTTATGCTATTTTCTTGAATAAATGTGTTTCTGTCCACACCATAAGCAATTATTCGTCTTGCATCGGCCTTGCGAAGATATGTTTTCTCAGAATTAATGAATAGTGTCTCCATCTCTCCTGTAAAGTATATATGTGAAAGTGTCCCTTGAATCTCTTCATATCTTGACCAACTTTTATCTAAAATATTAATTGCATTTATCTCTTGTGATTGAAAAGCTGTTCCAAAAATATCATAATCGTTAATAAACATAACTTCAATATTTCTAATATACGGAGTGCCCCTATTATAATATTTTTTGTTAAAACTAAGTTTCATACCATTCAAAGTACTATAACTAGAAATATAATAGGCACCGTTTACGGGTGTGGAGGTTATTTTTGATACATTGTTTCTGTATATTATTGGGAAAGTTAGTTTGTCTTTTGAGACCTGTGCCTTATCTTCAAATACGAAAATTAAACTTTTACCACTAATATAGCAGTCTTTGATATTCAAAATTAAGCTAAAATACATAGATTCAGGGTGTTGTTTGATTATATCAAACGAATATAATGCATCTTCTATTGTTATTTTCGAGCCATTGCTCCAATATATATCACTTTTCATTTTTAAACTGCACACATTATTCTTTTGAGAATAAGTGGAGTTATCTGCTAATTTGGAAATAAGTTTATTCTCTTTTGAAATAGAATATAACCCCTCAAACATTAGTGGAACAATATCAGCATAAGATTTACTATCATTAATTAGTGGATTTATTTCCACAGGCTCAACACTAGCTAATTTCAGAGTACCACCAACAGTTGCTTTAGACTCAACTATAAAGGTACCATTATCATCTTGAACGATTTTGTTACATGCTGTTCCAGTTAATGTAATTGTAACAATCATAAAAAAAACAATAAACTTTTTTATTTTCATTCTATTTCTTCCAATCATATAAATATTGATAAATAAGTTCATATATTTTAATCTTATAAAGGTAATTTCTAGTTTCATTGAAAGGAATGTGATTTATGTCCAGATTCTCATCATTTATCGTTCCTTCATTTAACCATTCATCAACATTTCCTGTTCCAGCGTTGTAAGCTGCAATAGCCAAATTCTCATTATCATCATATTTATCCATTAAAAATCTTAAATACCAGAGTCCATATCTAATATTAGTTTCAGGATCTTTTATCGCATCTTTTTCTAATATTTCTCCTAATTTGGAACTTATCCAATTACTCGTTTCGGGTGTTATTTGCATAAGACCTATTGCTTCTTTTCTAGAGATAATATTAGGGTTAAAGTCACTTTCTGTTTTTATCATAGCAGCTACAAAATATGGTTGAAATCTATAAATTTCAGAATACTTGACAATAAGATTCTTATAGTCAAGTGCACAATGATTTTTTATATACGCGTAGCTAGAAAGCATTATTATAATTAATAGTATTACTAAAATAGTTAAACTTTTTCTTTTTTTAGTTTTTTTCAATTTCTTCTCCAAAGTACTTATTAAAGACATTATTTATTTTTATAGTGAGTTCCTCAAGCGTTCCCTCATTATTTATTTCAACTTTATTTATATCATTAGTAAAACAAAAATCATTTTCATCTTGAGAGTCTACTCGAGTTTCAGCTTCTTCTCTCGAAAGTGAATTTCTATTTATCACTCTATTTATCCTAATTTCACGACTTGCCGAAATATACCAGATAGAGTCACAGAGTTTATCTAGCCCTATCTTCTTAAGGATTGCTGCATCTATTAATATCGCATTTTCACCAGCTAATGTCAACTTCGCTATTTCGTTTTCAATTTTATTATAGATTTCAGGGTGCATAATTTTGTCAAGTTTATCTAGTTCATCGGAGTTGCTGAAAACGATTTTTCCGAGAGCAGATCTATCTAGTTCTCCATTTTCTCTTACTATCCTATTTCCAAACACGTTAATAATTTGCTGAAGTATATGAGAACCTTTTCTCACAAGGTCTCTAGCGATTACATCAGCATCTATTATATATATCCCCTTAGTTTTCATGATTTCAGAAACAAAACTTTTTCCTGAACCGATTCCACCACATAGTCCAACAATCATAAAACTCTCCTATTTTGCATCGAACCAGCTTTTGCCATAGCCAATATCAACTGTTAATGGAACTGAAAGTTTAACAGCATCTTCCATAGAGTTTTTAAGAATTTTTTTAACTTCATCTATTTCTTGAATAGGTGTATCAATAATTAGTTCATCGTGTACCTGCATAATCATTCTTGCTTTCAATTTTTTCGCTTTCAAAGCCTTGTATACGTCTATCATTGCCTTTTTTATAATATCTGCAGCTGTTCCTTGAATTGGAGTATTCATTGCTATTCTCTCTCCAAAACCTCTCTGAACTGCGTTTCGCGAAGTAATTTCAGGTATATTTCTTCTTCTTCCCATTATCGTGGTGACATATCCTGTTTCTCGTGCAAAAATAACTATATTTTTCATATAATCTTTTACTTTTGGATATTTTTCAAAATACAAATCAATGTATGTTTTAGCTTCCTTTGTACTAATTCCAAGATCTCTAGAAAGTCCGAAAGGACTTATCCCATAAACAATACCAAAATTTACGGCTTTAGCTCTACTTCTTTGGATACTAGTAACTTCTTCATCCTTAATCCCAAACACCTCTGCTGCAGTGTGAGTATGAATATCTTCACCTTCAATAAATGCCCTGATTAGATTTTCATCCTTTGAGATATGTGCCAATATTCTCAGCTCAATCTGAGAATAATCTGCGATAACAAGCACATTTCCTTCTTTTTCGGGTACAAAGGCTTTTCTTATTTCTCTTCCAGTCTCCGTTTTTATTGGTATGTTTTGTAGATTTGGATCTGTGCTCGAAAGTCGCCCAGTCGCTGCGACTCCTTGATTCAACTTACTATGAACTTTCCCATTTCCAGCTTTAATAATTGGCAAAAGACCATCTACATATGTTCCCTTTAATTTGACTAATTGTCTGTATTCTAATAAATATTCAATAATCTCGTGCTTATCTTTTAATTCTTCAAGAACTTCTACATCTGTTGAAAATCCAGTCTTTGTTTTCTTGACAGAAGGCAATTCCAATTTAACAAATAGTATATCTGCCAATTGTTTTGGTGAATTTATATTAAAAATAGTTCCTGCAGCATTATGAATTTTTGATACTAATTCATCAATCCTAGTTCCTAGTTTATTCCCAATTTCGCCTAATATGTTTTCATCTATTTTAAAACCTCTGATTTCCATGTCGGCTAAAATATAACTAAGTGGTAGCTCAATTTCGTAGAGTAAATTCTCTATATCTCTCAATTTTAGTTCACCATTTAGTTTTTCTCTTATTCTTTTTCCATTTAGGACAATCTGATATATTTTTTCATTCCAAGATAAGTCTTCTGATAGATGCTCTTCAAGAAATTCTTCCACAAGATATTCAGGTTTCATGAAATTTCTTAAAGGGTTTACTAAATAGGCAGCTATCATTAAATCAAAATCAAAATTTTTAACTGAAATATTTCTATTCCCTAAAAAAACCAAATCGGTTTTAAAGTCATATCCTGTTTTAATAATTTTATCATTTGCAAGAAAACCATCTACAAATCCTTCACTTGAATTAGCATTATTGCAGTCTGAAGAAGCATCAGAACAAATATCACCATGCCTTGAATTATCAATCTTAGAGTAATAGACTTCATCCTTATACTCAAACAATAGATAGTCCATTTCCTTAAGGGTAATTGTTTTGCAAGTAATTGGTGTATTACTAGAGTAATTCGACAACTCATTTAGAGTCATCTTTTCTGTTACACTTTTTACCATCGGGAAAATCTTTTCTATATCTAATACTTCTTTGTACAATTCTGAAGTTTCAATTATTCCCACTTCAGATTTTTGATTTCCTTCGATATGTTCTTCAAAATTTTCATTTTCTTCAGATTTTTTTACAGTCCACCCAACATCAAAGAAACTAATCTGATCAATTTCTTCCGATTGAGAATCTTTCTCTGTTAGATATTCTTCTGTTCTTGGAATTTTGTTAATTTCATTCAATTCTACATTTAACTGATTTTTTTCATTTCCTAAACAATAGTTTTCTTTATTAATCCCGCATGTATACGATACTAAATCAACTGGGTTTGGAATACTATTTGAAATATTGCCCTCATTATTTTTAGAGATGGTTACATTAGCATTTTCTTTACTGGAATCCGTAGATATTTCAAAAACGTCAAGCGCGTCGTCTACCAAATCTTGGGTTAATGAATTTGTAAAGCCAGTTTCAACCGAATTCGAAGTGCTACTAATCCCTAGTTCAGACATTGTCTTTTTGATCTTGATTAAAAATCCTTTAAGCGAAAGTTCGGAATACAGTTTTTCAAGTGCGTTATAGTCCGGTTTTTCACCATTATATGCATCATAATCTATAGAAATCTCCATATCCGTATAAATTGTAGCAAGTCTCTTTGATAAGAATGCTGATTCCTTATTGTTTTCGAGATTTTCTTTAAGTTTTGGTTTTTTTATTTCATCTAGTTTTTCATATAGATTCTCGATGTTATTATATGTCTTTATTAACTCAAGTGCAGTTTTTTCGCCAACCCCTGGTACCCCTGGAATATTATCCGAGGCGTCTCCCATCAAAGCTTTCATCTCAATTATTTGAAAAGGTAAAATCCCATACATTTCATGCAACCTAGCTAAATCAACCCTGTCAATTTCGGAAATACCTTTTTTTGTTAGTAAAACGTTCACATTTTCTGTGATTAATTGCAAAGCATCTTTATCAGCTGTGATTACTAATGTTTCCATTCCCTTTGCATTAGAATGTTTTGAGATTGTTCCTATAATATCATCTGCTTCAAATCCATCCATCTCAATCATTTCAAAGTCTAGTGCTTCAATAGCCATCTTAAGAAATGGCACTTGTTCTGCCAGTTCTTCCGGCATACCACTCCTGTTCGCCTTATATTTATCATATTCAATATGTCTAAAAGTCGGAGCTTTTCTATCAAAAGCAATAACTATATGAGATGGTTGATAATCCTCATGAAGTTTAGTGAGCATATTAATGAATCCATAAACTACGTTTGTGGAAATACCTTTGGTGCTTTTCATAGGTGGCAATCCATAAAATGCTCTGTTCATTAAACTGTTACCGTCAATAATTATTAATTTTTTTTCCATTAGAAGCTCCTGTTTCCAATTTATTCTTTTGTTTATTTGTTGATTATTATTCTGATAATCCAATTTTCAGCTAGATTTTTCATATTTGATGTCAGACTTGAGTCAGCACTTCTCTTTAACTCACTTATACTAATGAGCGGCGTAAGTAGCTCTTTTTTTATACTTTCAACATTTATAAGTTTAGCAACGACAGTATCAAAAACATTTTTATTAATCTCATAGTCATAAGTATCTAAATTATCTTTATTATCATTATAAATCAAAGATCCACCGGAATTCACAATAATTTTCTTTGAAAAATCGGCATAATTATTATTATCATTAAATACATTTATTTCTGAATAGTTTATTTGAGATTCATCATTTGATGTAAACGTAGCCGTATCAGTCGGTTTGAGAATGGATTTTGATGTTGCTGAAACTATAGGGGTAGGAGTGCTTTTCGTCTTAGGTGTAGGAGTAGCTGATTGTCCAAGGTTATCAGATAATGCACCCGATGATGGTGTGCTGGAATTTTGAACTACACTACCAGAAGTATAAGATGAGCCATTTACCACTCCTATATTTTGGGTTTGATTCGTTCCATCAACAATTTTATAAGTACCTAAAGACGTAGTATTTAGCGCGCCTTCTTGTGTCGCATTAATCCCATATAAATCTGACGGCAATGTTTTCCATTCAGTTTTTATAACATAAGTACCTACTATAAAGAATAAGAAAACAGCTGCTATAGCGGAAACTCTTTTCCAAATATATCTATTAAAGCTTTCTTTTTTAACGAATCTATTATAGTATATCCCATTTTTTTCAAAATCCAATTCATCCTTTGCCAAAATGAGTTTCTTTTCTAGTTCTTCATTAAACCCCAATGGTAATTGCAGTTCTTCAAAACTAGCTAACTCATCGAGTATTTTATCAATATTAAATTCTGATTTATTTAATTTCTTTTTCATCCGAGCCCACCTACCTTTAGTATTTTAGACGCCATCCAACTCAAAAAGTTCCTTATATTTCATCAGTCGTTCCCTAAGTTGGTTTCTGCCTCGATTTATTCTGGATTTTATGGTTCCAATATTCACTTCGCAAATCTCAGAAATCTCTTCATAACTTAATCCTTGAATATCTCGCAAAATAATCATTTGTTTATAATCAGGTGAGAGTTTTTTTATTTCATCACTAATAAGTCGTTGTCTCTCTTTTTTTAAATATATGCTATCTGGACCATTTCTATCAATTGCATATTCTTTAATTGTTTTATCGGTTTCTTCATCTTCTACCGTCAAAGGGATTTCAGAAAACCTTTTTTTTCTTTTTCTTAGCTCATCTAAACATGTATTAGTAGCTATTCTATATAGCCAAGTTGAAAAGGATGAATCCAACCTAAATTTCTCAATATTTTTAAAGGCTTTAACCAAAATATCTTGAGTTAAATCCTTAGCATCTTCTTCGTTATTTATCATTCTATATACTAAATTAAAAATCTTTTTTTGATGAATCTCAATCAGCTTTTGAAAAGACTGGATGTCACCCGATACTGCTTCGATAACTAACGCTCTTTCAAAATCATCCAATCTGGCAACCCCCTTTTTTCCGATTTATATCACCATTATATACTTTACTCAAACAATCTTACAATTGTGGTCAAAAGTCAAAATTATCGAAACTATTCATTCTGCTTTACGAAAAGCATTTCATGAGGGTTTCCTATACTATAAACAAAACTCCGAGGTATATTACACTCGGAGTAATTTTTAATTTTGGTGCCGAAGGTGGGACTCGAACCCACACGGTCGCCCGTACGATTTTGAGTCGTATGCGTCTGCCATTCCGCCACTTCGGCACGTCCATAAGTAATATATCACATAGCTTTTAAAGTTTCAATGCATAAATCTAATCTTTCAGAATTTTTATGTGCAATTTTCAATCTGTTTCGACAGTATCCTCAAAATTCATAACTGTTTTTTTTGTGATAAGAAGTTTACTAATTCTTTTATCATCAACTTCTTCAACTTTAAAGTATAAATTACCGTAGTTCACTTCATCTCCGACAGATGGCATTTTACCAGATAAACTCAGAAACATACCACTAATGGTTTCATAATCCTCATCGGGTATTTCAGAGTCGATAATATCGTTTACTGAGTCAATATCTATTTTCCCTGAGACTCTCCAAGAATTTTCATCAATTTGCTCACATTCAATTTCTTCTTCATCATATTCATCAAAAATATTTCCAACAATTTCTTCTAAGAGATCTTCCATTGAGATTAACCCCGCAGTACCACCATGCTCATCAATAACTATTGAGATATGAGATTTGCTTTTTTGCATTTCTTTAAATAGTTCATTAATTTTTTTATACTCAGATACGAAGCTAGCAGGTCTTATTATATCTCTCAATATGGTCTTATCGCGTTCTCCTTCTTTAAGGATTCTGAACAAATCCTTGACATAAAAAATACCAACAATTTTGTCAATAGTTTCTTCATATACAGGAATTCTTGAAAAATTTTCTTCAACAACTAGTTCCAAAATTGCATCAATATCATCTTCAATATTAAGTGCTTTGATATCTGTTCTAGGCGTCATTACTTCTTTTACAACAGTATCGTCAAATTCGAAAATACTGTTAATCATTTCTGTTTCAGTTTCTTGGAAAATACCTTTTTCTTCACCAACATTAATCATTAATCGAATTTCTTCTTCTGTTATCTGATCTCCAATTCCTTTATCCCCGCTACCTAATAATCTAGTAACTAAATTAGTGGAATAAGTGAGGAATCGGACTGCAGGTGATGCAACTTTCGACAGAAAGTTTATTGGGTATGCAACTAGCATAGCAATTTTTTCTGATTTTTCTAGTGCAATTCTTTTTGGTGCTAACTCGCCAAGTATTAATGTCACAAAAGCAATTATTGTAGTTACAAATACAGTTGCTAATCCCACAGAGTAACTCTTAATTAACGGACTACCTATTGAATGAAGATATGCAGATAGTTTAGTGGAAACAGCTTGCGCTCCAATAGCACTCGCAAGAAAGCCCGAAAAGGTAATCCCAATTTGAATGGTTGCAAGAAGTTTACTCGGCTCCGACATAAATTTATGAATTATTGCCGCTCTTTTATTTCCTTCATCCATCAAAGTCTTAATCTTTGTGTGTTTTACCGAGATAATCGCCATTTCTGATGCTGCAAAAAAGGCATTGACTCCTATTAGTACAAATATGGCAATCATTTGCCCCCATATGTCGCCTGTCATTTATTTTTTTTCCTCCTAATACACATCCGATTTTATGGATATGTTGCTCGCCTTATAATTATTTTTTTATTTTTGTATTTTTGTATCATTATATTGTTATTATTTAGTTTTTATTCTTCAATATTTTCAGTTTTTATTTTACTATTAACTTAATATCTAATAAATCAGATTAATTATTAAATTCAAAGTATCTGTAAAAAATTAAATTTAAAAATATCGTTCTA
>CAYZED010000006.1:117898-119232 GCA_964477445.1 uncultured Clostridiaceae bacterium
ATTTTTGTTTTTCTTTTTTTAATTTCATCGCCCTGTTTCATCGGTTTTTTTCGTACCGAAAAACCAAAAGTTCCAATTCCAGCACCAAGTTTTCTGTATTCACCATGGCAATACGCCACTAAGCCAGCCTTGTTTAAGGTTAGTTTACCTGTTTTATCAAATAGATTTTCATCTACATTTACTGCAACGACTTCACCTATAAACATATCATGACTTCCTAAATTCAGAACTTCTTTTACTTTGCATTCGATGTTTATTGCACATTCTCCAATAATTGGTGCATCTATTATCGATGCTTTTTCAGCAGTGAGTCCACATGCGGTGAATTTATCAATATCTCTTCCACTGGCTACTCCACAAAAATCCATTTCTTTTACCAGTTTTTCTGTAGGTATGTTAATAGCAAAGCATCCAGTTTCTCTAATCATAGCATGAGAGTGCCTGTCAGGTCTAATAGAAACATAAGCCATTGGTGGATCTGAATTAATAGTTCCCGTCCACGCGATGGTAATTATATTATTATTACCCTTTCCGTCGCTACAAGAAACCATAACAGATGGAACCGGGTTTAGCATAGTACCTGGTTTTACTAATTTTTTTGTCATTTATATTTCAACTCCCAGTATAGTATTTTAAACAAATCTCTTCGTCAATTTATACTATTATTATCTTTTTAGATTATTTTTATAAACGTATACAGCAGCTTGAGTTCTATCGTAGAAATTTAACTTTCTAAATATACTACTAACATGATTTTTTACGGTCTTTTCACTTATCTTTAATGATTCACCAATTTCTCTGTTATTCATGCCTTCCGCAATAAGTTCCAACACTTCAGATTCTCTTGTAGTGAGTTCGTTTTCAAATTTTTGATTTTCTTTTTTTGGATTATTCATCTCGAATATTAGTTCTTTTGCCAGCTTCTGTTGAATATACGGTTCCCCTTTACTAGCATTTCTTATTGCTTCATAGAGACTTTCCGCGTCAGTGTCTTTTAACATATATCCAGCAGCGCCCATTTGCATAGCCTCCATTAGGTATTGTCTATCTTCATGCATCGTCAAAATTATGATTTTAATCTCATTTCCAATTTCTTTTAACTTTTTTATGGTTTGGAGCCCATTCATTCCAGGCATATTTATATCAAGAAGAAGTACATCAGGCATAAATTCATCAATTTTTGATATTACCTGTAACCCGTTTTCAACTTGTCCAACAACCTGAAAATCCTGCTCCATCTCAATAAGTTGTTTGAGTCCCTCTCTAACAATTGAGTGATCATCAGCAATCATAACTCTGATTTTTTTCATATTACTCTCCCTCGAAATCACGAG
>CAYZED010000006.1:119242-135080 GCA_964477445.1 uncultured Clostridiaceae bacterium
CACGAGGTATATATATCGAAATCCTCGTTCCCAGTTTTTGTGATGATGTAATACTAAACTTTCCTGACAAAAGTTCAGTTCGTTCTCTCATGCTTATTAATCCGTAACCTCCAGTTACATCTGCTGCGAGTAATGTTTCAGTATTAAATCCAATCCCATTATCAGAAATCAACAAATTAGCAGCGTTTTCAATTATTTCTAATCTTACAACTGCATCTTTCGCTTTTGAATGCTTCCTAGTATTATTCAATGCTTCCTGAATAATTCTGAATATTGCAATCTCTATTACCTGAGGTAACTCGATTCCATTTTTTGTATTTTTAAATTCGACATTAATACCTGTCGCCATAGAATAATCTGAAATCAATTTTGTAATTGAGGGAATAAGCCCAAGATCGTCAAGAGACATTGGTCTCAAGTCATAGATTATCTTTCTTATATCGCCAAGTCCACTTCTAACTATTTGTTTAAAATCAACCAGTTCAAGTTTCGCTTTTTCGGTATCAATATCTATTAATTTCTCACATACCTCTGCCTTCATAACCAAGTTTGCCATGGTTTGTGCAGGTCCATCGTGTATATCTCTCGCAAGCCTTTTGCGTTCACCTTCCTGCGCTTGAATAATCTTAATTCCTATATCTCTCTTAACTTTTATATCTTCTATTTGATTTGAGATATCTTTTAGTCCACCACCTAGATAATCCATAACAACGCTTACTCGGCTAACTAAATTTTCGGCCTTATCAGCTGTCTCTTTATATATTTTATATCTTCTTTCTAATTCACTTCGTTTTTCGATTAACTGCTGCTCATCATTTCTTTTTGTGGCTAACTTAATTTGAGTATCTTTAGCCTTTTCATAAGCCGTTCTAATATCAACTTCAGCGTACTGCTTAATACTTTTGCTAACAACCATTAGTCTGTATCTGCTATCTTTTTCTAATAATTGTAATGCATCAACTTCTCTAATTATTTCTGCAGTTTGAGCCTTAACATTTGAAAGTTCTATTTCTATTTTTTTGCATTCATTAATAGCATGATCCGCAATCTCAACTATCTCAATCTTGCTGGCATCAATAACTATAAGCGTTTTATTAATCACTTCATTTAGTCTATTAATTTTCCACACCTCGTATCTTTGCTAACAATTTCTTTAAGACCAATTAATTTAGTTCATCTAAATTATGAACTTCCTCTTCACTTAGAAGTAGTTCCATATTCACAAGTACAAGTATTCGTAAATCAACCTTACCAATTCCAGATAAATATTTCTTGTTTGAGCCCCTAATTATTTCTGGTACTTCTTCGATTTCATTTTCTTCAATATTCAACACCTCGGAAGCGTCATCCACGACACAACCGAATTGTTTGCTTTCAAGACTCATAATTACTAGCCTAGTGTTTTCAGTAATTTCTTCCTCTTGGGTTATTCCAAAACGAGTACGCAAATCAACTATAGGTATTACAACTCCTCTAAGATTTATTATGCCCTTTATAAAATCTGGAGAATTAGGTACTGGCGTTGGTTTTTGGTACGCACTAATCTCTTGTACTTGATTAATACTTACACCAAACTCTTCATCACTTATTCTAAAAATTACATATTGTAAATCAGCCATAATTTATCCCCCTACTCAATTTATTATGTGTAGATTATACCATTTACGTATACAATATAAAAGTCTAATTGTGATGTGGCTTTCCACACTTACAGTTATGACTATGATTATGTGCGTCTTTATGTTTATTCTCTTGCTCATGCTTTTGCTCATACACATGTTCATGTTTGTGCTCATGTTCATGCTTGTGCTCATGTTCATGCTTGTGCTCATGTTCAGCAATGCATTTATCTTCAGTATTAGTAATGTCTTCTACATATTCTATACTTTCCAGTTGTGTTCTAACTTGAGATTTAATATGTTCAATGAAAGTGCGTCTAAGCTTTTTTTGTTCTTCTGTTTCAGATTGAGTTAGTCCCTCACCTTTAGATTTCTTGCTTAAATAATTAATCCTTTCGATCATTGCATCTGTAAACATAATTTATATTCTCCTATTCACAATCTCTAAAGTATTATTTTTTAATTTTCTTGATTCCGTAATTATTTTTTCTGTTTTTTGGATGATTTCCTTTTTATAAGCATCATCACTAATTCCTGTTAAATTTATTTTAACATTTAATACGGCACTTTCAATCGTAGAAAAAATTAATAACGCGCTAACACCTACATCTGAAATTGCTCCTTTATTCCCATATTCGGCGATTATCCTCTGATGTTTTAAAATTTCCAAAGAGGATTCTGCAGTAATCATAGGAATACTTAACGCAAAAATGCTAGCTTTTTCAATGGCTTCGCGTCTCACTTTTTTTTCTTCATCCGTATCTTTAGCAAGTTTTAATACATCCATATAACGTAAAAAAACTGCCTTATCCTCATCGATTAGTTTATATAAATCACATTTGATTTGTTTAATTATTTCATAATCATTATTGAATCCAGACTTTATTTTTCCATCTAGCTCCTCATATGATTTTTTACCAAAACTAAGGTTAGCTACCATTAAAGTTAAGTCGGCTCCTAGTAACCCTGTCAATGCGGCGACACTACCGCCACCTGGAACTGGTTCTTTACTAGCTAATACTTCTGAAAATTCTTTTATAGTTAAATCTACTAAATTCATTTAAAACTCCTATGTTTTCTTAGTCAAATTATATTTAAACAATATTTTATTCGCGTTAATATTTGGTTATATTTAATAATCAAAATTCATTTATTTTCATTTTTTACACTTGATTACTTCCTTCTATATGGCTTTACGAGTGCTTTTGGTCCAAAACCTATTAGATCTTCGCGCCCTGCTAATTGCAATGCTTTCAAGACAACTTTGTAATTCTTTGGATCTCTGTATTGAATTAAAGCTTTTTGCATAGCTTTTTCTTCAACACTTCTAGGGACATAGATTTGTCTCATGTTTCTAGGGTCTAGTCCTGTGTAATACATCACAGTCGACAATGTTCCTGGTGTTGGATAAAACTCTTGAATCTGTTCTGGATTATAACCCATATCTCGAACATACTCAGCTAAATTTATAGCAGCTTTTAAATCAGAACCAGGATGTCCTGAAATCAGATATGGAACTAAGTACTGATTCATTTTGCATTTTCTATTCATATCCATATATTCTTCTTTAAATTCATCAAAAACACTTATTTGAGTTTTTCCCATACAAGATAAAACATAATCATCTGAATGTTCTGGCGCCACCTTTAATTGACCACTAATATGATGAGAAACTAACTCTCGAAGAAACGTTTTTTTTCTATCAAGCATAATGTAATCAAATCTTAATCCAGATCTAATGAATACCTTTTTTATTCCTGGGGTTTCTCTAAGTCTCTTAAGCATTCCAACCATCTCTGAGTGATCAACTTCAAGGTTCTTACAAGGTTCAGGGTACATGCATTGTTTTTTCTTACATACTCCATCTTTCAGCTGTTTTCTACATGATGGTTTTCGGAAGTTAGCAGTTGGCCCACCAACATCATGAATATATCCTTTGAAATCTTTAAATGAAAGAAAACTCTTTGCTTCTTCAACAATTGAATCAACGCTTCTTGGTTGGATAGTTCTTCCTTGATGAAAATTCAATGCACAAAAACTGCACCCTCCAAAACAACCTCTTTGTGCAGTAATACTGAACTTTACTTCTGTTAGAGCTGGTATACCTCCCATAGCGCTATACATTGGATGCCATTCCCTCTTAAATCTAATAGAATATATCTCATCCATTTCTTCTTGAGAAAGTGGCTCTGCTGGCCTATTTTGGACTAAAAATCTATCTCCATGTGGTTGAATAATCGCTTTCCCATTAATATGATCTTGTTCTTCAGCTTCACTATTAAACGCTTGTGCATGTTTTTTCATATCTTCACTTACTTCATCAAATGAAGGAATAAATATTGAGTCATGAATATCAAATGGTGTCTTTGTGGCAAAACAAGTACCATCAACATAAACAATATGCTCTGGCAAAAGACCTCCAGCTAAAGCTTCAGCAATCTGAATTATCGGGCGCTCACCCATTCCATAAATTAACAAATCTGCTTTGCTATCAAATAGCAATGACCGCCGGACTCTATCTTCCCAAAAATCATAATGAGCAAATCTCCGAAGACTAGCTTCTACTCCACCAATTACTATAGGAATGTTACCATATGCTTCTCTTATTTTATTACAGTAAACTATTGTCGCGCGGTCTGGTCTATATCCTGATTTACCTCCTGGTGAAAAAACATCTTCTTTTCTGTGTTTCTTTGATGCGGTGTAGTGGTTTACCATTGAATCTATGTTGCCAGCCGTGACTAAAAACGCTAGTTTTGGCCTTCCAAGCTTCATGAAATCATTTTTATCTTTCCAGTTTGGTTGAGCAATAATTCCTACTGAATAACCGTTATGCTCAAGCCATCTAGCAATAATCGCATGCCCAAAACTTGGGTGATCTACATATGCATCACCTGATACCAGAACAAAATCTAGTTGTTCAATATTTCTTCTTCTCATGTCATCTTCGGTAACTACTAAAAATTCTAACGCATCAGTGTGCTCAATTTTTTCAATTTTGTTTGTCATATATTTATTTTTTTTACCTCTCTGATCTGCTATAAATTTAGCTAATTACTTCACAGCAGAATATAACAATTCATTACGATTTAGTAAGCTCTAATTAATGTAAGCCTCAATATAACAATTATGCTCTACATTATTAAAAGAACTACACCAAATGAAATAAATAAATTCAAAACACCTGTTAAAATAAGAACAATATCAAAAGTTTTATCACTTACTTTAACAGCATTTTTTGCTTCATTAACATCTACATTATTTCTCATTTTGAGCTTTTCAACGTAATCATCATTTACTGCCATAGCACTTTTATTTTCTTTAATTCTTCTTTTTAAATACGAGAAGTCTTTATTGATCTTGTACCCCCCAAATGCTGCCGAAAATATTCCTATAAAAAAGAATGCATCTGCTGAATAAGAAATAATATTAAACGTATTGAATAAAGCCGCTGAGCGAACTCCATCAACTTTTAGTGCGATTAAACCAATTATCACTGCAAGTGTGAATTGGATTAACATAACTCTAATTAGTAGTATCATTGCATTTTTAATCTTTAAAAAATCTATCATTTTTTTCCTCCATAATTTTTATATTTTTGACCATTATTTCTCTCATAAGCTGCCATCTTATTATACCACTTTGTCGAACTACTTCCATGAAATCTTATATACACAAAGGAGCATATACTACCATTATATAGCAGCACACACTCCCAAACTATTAATATAAACATCACTTAACAAATTTTTTAATTATTTATACTGATTCGCACAGCCAGTTAATCTTGCGAGTGTATGTTTAGTTCCCATAACTTGCATTATCTCATACATGTCTGGTGTGTTTTTTCTGTTTGTGAGTGCCACACGAATTATTCCTGTGACATCCCCAATATGGCCTTTATATTCACTTGGGTTTTTCTTGAACATCTTCATGTTTGCAGCATATCCAAGCTCTTCACAAAATGTTTTTATTCTGTCAAACCATTCATCTTTAGTATCGTTTTCGTTATATATCTCACTATATCTTTCAAGGATTCTTACTATTTCTGAAGGTAATATAGCATCTGTTAATTGTCTGCCTTGGTTTTCGAGATCTTTTTCAAACAAATTATCATAGAAATAAAAAATTTGACTTCTTACATCACTCCATTTTCCAAAATCTTTTCTAGGCTTTTCGTTATTTCTCTCGATGTTAAGTATTCTCATACTATATTCTGATCGTTCTAAAAGCAATTCATATAAATCTTTGTCAAATTCATTTGACCAAGCGAGAGTTTTTTCGAAGACTTCCTTAGCATTATATTTCGCAATTATTTCTTTGCTGATATCTGTCAATTTCACAATGTCAAACAACGAACCAGATATACTCATATTCTCAAGCTTAACTTCGAACTCAGCATAGTTAGTTTCAGGATTTTCGCGTCTCCAATCCTCAAAGCTTGAATTCACTAAATTCAGTAAATACTCAATTACTGCATCATTAGGGTAACCCTGTTCATGATAATAAGTGACTGCTGCTTCTGGATCTTTTCGTTTACTGAGCTTGCGTTTGCTAGTATCTTCCATTTTCATGATTGGTGAAATATGTGCATATTTCGGGGGATCCCAGCCAAGTATTTGAAATAGTTGTATATGTAAAGGAATAGAAGACAACCATTCATCTCCTCTAATAACATGCGTTGTTCTCATAAAGTGATCATCAACTGCGTGTGCAAAATGATAAGTTGGAATTCCGTCCGATTTCAAAATGACAGTATCCTGATCATTCTCTGGAATTTCCACTCTTCCTCTAATTAAATCTTCAAGAACAATTCTAACTTCTGGATCACCATTTGATCTAAGTCTGATAACAAACGGTTTTTTTTCTGACAAAAACTTCGTTACTTCATCAAGTCTAATATCTCTATGTTTGGCCCATTTACCATAATAACCAGGTCTAATTTTCAAAGTTTCCTGCTCAGATCTTGAAGAAGCCAATTCTTCTTCGGTACAAAAACAAGGATATGCATGCCCTTCTTGGACTAATTTTTTAATAAATGTCTGATATATTTCTTTTCTTTCACTTTGCTTATACGGACCATATATGCCTTTATATTCATCCATCGATGTCATTCCTTCATCGAAATAGATATTAAACTGAGCAAAGGCCTTAATAATTTCTTCGATTCCACCTTCAATTTCTCGCTTTTTATCTGTATCTTCGATTCTCAAAAAAAACACTCCGCCAGATTGATGTGCCATTCGTTCAGATGTTAACGCAGCATAAAGTCCTCCTATATGTATAAACCCAGTTGGACTAGGTGCAAATCTAGTAACAAATGCATTCTCATTCAATTCTCTTAATGGAAATCTCGTTTCAAATTCTTGCGGTGAACTTTTTACATCTGGAAAAAGCAAGTCCGCCAGCATCTTATTGTCGTTCATAAATACCCCTTATAATAATAATTTATCAGTTAAAAATTTTCATTAGTCACAATTATAACACATTTTTTACTTTACGGAAATCAAACCTTTAAGCGCCGAAAATTTGGCATCTCCTATCCCAGAAACCTTACTAAGTTCTTCAATTTTGTTGAACTTTTTATTAATATTTCTATATGAAATTATTTTTTCTGCTGTGGCAGGGCCAATGCCTGGTAGAGAGTCAAGTTCCGATAAAGTTGCTCGATTAATATTTATCTTTCCTTTGCTTAATGTATTATTTCCTAGTGAGTTTTTTGATACCGAATTTCCATTAATACTAGTACTTGAATCATTTTCTATGCTTTCTCTATATTCATTTTTTGACATAATGTATATAAAAGCGCCATCTTCGAGAACTTCAGCTAAATTTAGCTCCTTATCATATGCATCAGATTTAAGTCCACCTGCTGCTATAATTGCGTCCGCCACTCGGCCTTTTTCAATAATTTTCACAAGACCTGGTTTTTTTACTGACCCCCTAATACAAATTTGAATGTAATTCAAATTTAAATCATCATTTATTTTATTTGTTTCTGTAGAATTCTTACTGCCGATAATTTCAACAGGATTTTTTATTTCTTTATTTACATCAAACGGTAATTTAACAGGTAATAAAGAAAAGTAATCTAAAAAAAACAAACCCGAAATAATGATCAATAATGACAAAAAAGACAGAGCTGCAACAAAATATTGCTTTCTAATATACAGATTTTCACCTCCTGAAAACTTACTTTAGTTATTATAAAGACTTCACAAAATCTTATCACTGCTATTATACACCATTAATTACATTAATTTCAATGTAATTTCTTGAGTTATGTACCTTTTTATTTTTTTTTGATATAATGATAGCGATATTTTAAGGTCGGAGGGCAATATGCGTAAAAAAACATTTATTTTCTTATTTACATTTATAATTATTTTAAATACTATTACGACTGTTTATGCAGATTCATATACTATTTATACAAATTCATATACGAAAAAACCGCCTTCTACAATTACGACTGGTATTGTCCTTATGGATTTTGATTCAGGACGTGTTTTATACCAAAAAAATCCCAACATGAAAATATATCCCGCTAGTACCACGAAAGTTCTAACTTGTATTATAGCTTTAGAAAGTGGCAAGTTAGAGGATAAAATTACTGTTGGTGATTTAAGAGGGGAAATCGATCCAAGAAGTTCTCACATTGCACTTCAAGAGGGAGAGACATTAACACTCGAGCAATTACTTTATGCTATTATGCTAGAATCAGCTAACGATGCAGCGGTAGTTATTGCTGAACACTTCGGGGGAAGTGTCAGCGGTTTCTCAAAAATCATGAATGAAAAAGCTAAACAACTTGGGGCTGTGAACTCTAATTTTGTTAATCCAAATGGTCTTGACAATAAAAATCATTACAGCACACCCTCAGATATGGCAATCATTACTCGATACGCTATGAGTAATCAGACTTTTAGGTCTATCGTCTCGACGATTAGTTATCGCATTCCTGCGACCGAAAAACAACCTATTAGAAATTATATTAGAAATGGAAATCAACTCATATGGAAGAGCCTCACTAATTATAATTATCAATATGCTATCGGAGTTAAGACTGGCTATACAACGGCTGCTGGTTTCTGTCTTATTTCTGCCGCAAAAAAAGATAAAACAGAAGTAATTGCTACTTTATATAAAGGTACAAACACAAGTATTTATACTGATTCAAAAAACTTATTTGATTATGTTTTTGCAAATTATAAAAAACGCAACGTCCTAACAAAGGACCAGATAGTCGGAACCGCGTCTGTTACAAATTCTGAGGAAAAGTTTAATCTTTTAGCTGAAAAATCACTCCCTATCCTTTTGTTAGATTCCGAACTACCCAAACTCAATACAGTTATTGAAATTAATCCGTTGATAAAAACACCTGTAATAAAAGGAAATACTTACGGTAAAGTTTATGTTTATTTTAATGATAAATTAATAAACAAATCAAACCTTATCGCCGCACAAGATATTAAATGGCACCTACTCCCAACAATTAAGCTTCCCCCATTTTGGTGGTCTTATCCTATAATTGCATTTTTGCTCTATAGGGTGTATGTGAAATTTACAAAAAAACGAAGACGTCGACGAAACCGAACGACATATTATTCAAGAGATGGTTTTGGAAGGTGACAAATAAATGCGGCTTAGCCGCATTTATTTTTTCTTAAGTATATTTAAAAACATCGGAATCAAAATCGGATCAAACTGTTTACCTTTGCCATTTTCCAATTTAATTATTGCTTGTTCAATATCCATAGCTTTTCTATACGGTCTATCATTTACCATTGCATCATAGGCATCCACAATGCTAAGTATTCTACAAGTTATTGGGATATCCTCTCCGCTGATTCCAAAAGGATAACCGTTTCCATCCCACCACTCATGATGTTTAAAAATCCATTCAGATATCTGTCTTAATTCTAAAGAAGACTCCGCAATTCTGTACCCAATTTCAGCATGTCTTTTCATCTCAATCCATTCTTCATTATTTAATGGCCCCGCTTTAAAGAGAATTGAATCTGGAATCCCAATTTTTCCTATATCGTGAAACTGAGTAAAAAGTCTAATATCATTTATCGTTTCCTGAGGTAATTTACATTTTTCAGCTAATTTCGTGGCGAGTATTTGCATTCTATCTCCATGACCTTCTGTAATAAAATCTCTGGCTTCAAGCATTTTTGTCAATAAATCTATATTATTGCTTCTTATACTTTGTCTATGATGCAGTTTTTCACGATACATAAAATCATCGGCCGCTTTAAATACGTCATCTATCCTTTGTGTTTCGTTTTTAATTATTGAATATCCGATAGATATACTTATTGGTACTAATCTACCTTTAGTGTTATAACGCTCCACTTGATTAAAAATATTGTGTTTAATCGATTCAATTTCAAATAAGCTTGAATTTTTTACCAATACCGCAAATTCATCGCCACCTATTCTTGCGACAACGCTTCTTAATGTGAAGTTTTCTTTAATTACTGTGGCCACAGTTTTTAAGTAATTATCGCCTTCCTGATGCCCTAATGTATCATTAATAAGCTTTAAACCATCAATATCACAAACAACAATAGCTGTTCCTATTTTTTCATGACCATTTTCTTCAAGTCTTTTTAGCTGATTTTCGAAATAATTTCTGTTATACAACCCTGTTGGGGTATCATGAATACTCATTTCATATAACATATCCTGACTTTTCTTTTGTTCCGTAACATCCCTGACAATACAAAGAACCTTTCCCGTCCCAATTTTAACGAATCTTGATTCATAAAAATTTAATGAACCATTAACTTCCAATTCATATTCTAATGATTGAACTACACCTGATTGAATTAAATTATCTATTCTTCGCATTGTCTCATTTGAAATATCTATAGGCATTATTTCTGAAATATGTTTGTTAAGAAAAATATCAGCAGGTATATATAGATTATTGTTTTTATTTACAGATAAGAAATCGATGAAATTCCCTTTTTCGTCTAATACAAAAACCAAATCTGGTATTGAGGAAATTATCGCATTTAGTTTGTTATTGCTATCACTTAATTTGTTAAGTACTCCTGTTAATTCTTTGGTCTTTTTATCAACGTTACTTTTTAATACAATATTCCAATAACTTAGTATGATTATTACTACTACAATTACCCCAAGCCCTATCAATAATAGTTTTATTATCCCACTTTTTACGCCCTCAGATTCTCCAAACCATTTATTATCAATTGACACGTATTGATTTTTGTTTATCAAGCTAAAACCGTCATTTACCAATTTTAGCATTTTAGAATTCCCCTTTTTTACTGCTCTATGAAACTCACCATAATACAAGGAAGGTGAATGATTAAATTTATCTTGTATACCATATTTATATAGATAGTAAAGTGCTGGTGGCTTATCCATAACAAAAACAACTATATTTGAATTCTTAGCTTCTTCAACAATCTCTTGATAAGAGTCATATAACTTAATATTATTAATGTTCCCTGCTTTTAAAATTTCAACTACATTATCACCTTTTTTTGCTGCCACATTAAAGCCTTTAAGAGATCTAACCGTAGTAAGAGCAGAAATTTTATTACTAAAAAATATTGGGACTTCAATTTTGGCATAGCCAGAAGTAAAATCAAAGATCTGATTGCGTTTATCGTTTATGAAAATTGTATCTATTACGTCGTATTTACCTTTTTCCATTGAAACCAAAGCCTCATTCCAACTCATAGGAAAAAGCTGAACCTTAACACCTGTTTTCTTCTCCCAAAGTCTCCATTGATCTACAAGAATTCCTTCTGCAACACCTTTATCATTTATAAAAATATATGGAGGATAATTATTATCTAAAACAACTTTAATAGATTCAATATCTGTATTAATGTTAGATATATTTCTCTCTTCGTATAAATTCATATTCAACATCCATATAATTACAAACAAAAAAAATGATATAATTGGAACTATTAAAAACTTAACATGTTTTTTATAAATCAATATATCATCTCCTAACTTTTGTCCTTTAAAGGATAATTATATCAGAAAAATAAGTATTAAAATACCTCCCGTTTCTGAGAGGCATTAATTATAATTTAAGTTCGTCTATTTTTTATTTAATCAATTATTGCAATGCATTCAACTTCAATCAAAACATCTTTAGGTAATCTAGCTACTTCAACACAACTTCTAGATGGCTGATTTTCAGTAAAATAAGTAGCATATATTTCGTTTATTGCTCCAAATTGATTCATATCTTTAATGAATACAGTCGTTTTAAAAATTCTTTCAAGCTTTGTACCCGATGCTTCAAGTAACCCTTTAAGATTATTTAAAACTTGTTTAGTTTGTTCAACTATTCCACCCTCAACCACAAGTCCAGTTTCAGGCACAACAGGAATCATACCTGACGTATATAATAGGTTTCCGACCTTAACTGCTTGTGAGTATGGTCCTATAGCTGCTGGAGCTTTCGTGGTGCTTATAATTATTTTGTCCATTATTATTCTCCCTTTCAATTTCTAATACTAATATTTTCATGGATTCAATTTTAATATATCATTTTTTTATTTTTCAGTAAAGTTTCTTATGTTTTTTAATACAATATCCACAGTTCCATCACCATTTTTTTTAACAAAAAAACGGTCTTTATTATTATATGTATCAACGTCAATATATAAATCAATATTTTTATCTACTTTTAGTCTTTTCCTTTGGAATTTTTTTTCTGCCCACTCTTTATCTATTACAATTCTGTTCTCGTCGATTCCAGTACTTTTTATAGTTTGGGTAAATAGCTCTTTTTTTTCAGGTTCTTCAATACATGATTCGGCGACACTTGTTACATCAAATATATCATCTCTTCGCAGCCGTTCGCTTATTCTTCTTCTAAAAGTTTCGCCTTCATCTGCATTATCTTCGTATGCTTTTCTGGCATAAACCTCAACTGCTTTGCGAACACTTTTTAGATTTGTACGACCATCTCTTCCTAGCTCTAGCCTCGCAAATCCATTTATGAACCACCCATCTTTATCTTTGTCACAGATAAAAACGCCTTCGTTCTTATTATATATCATAGTTTTCTGAATTTTTTGTCCTAACCCTGGTAAAATCAGCGCAGATTTTTCGATTTTTATTGATATCTCTCCGTTTTCATCAGCTAGCGTGTGAGTGTATCCTTCAGCAAAATTAAACTTCATAAGTGCAATAAAAACGCCTTTCTTACATTCAAAACTTAATGCAACTAAATCGGCTGATGGTTCTCTTTCATCATCAGACATAGCTTTTTTCATTAGTCTTGCTATCTTACCAGCATTTCTAGTAAAAGACTCAGGTTCGTCAATCATTTCATCGAGCATTTCCTTCAACATTCCTCTGCCTTCTTGAAATGTAGCTGGACGTGAATCTTCGTCAGAAAAACATCGCATAATATGTTTATCAAAATACTCGTAACATACTTCTGTTAATTCCATCTCTTTAGTGGGAATAAAAGGTTCTGATTCATTATTATCAATAATACAAACTGCAGCTTTATTTATTAATATATCTTCGATATCTCTCATACTTTACCTCTTCTTAGTTTTTAATTTACTCAAATGATTATAACATGACTAATTTACTCCCGCAAACAAACCATTTACTTAGAGCATCTTGAATTGTAATATATAAATATACATAGGTATTTCTTAAAACATTAAATTATTCTGATATTTGTTCAAGTTGAACAATTTAAATATCGATACATATAGTGTATAATTATTTCAAGTATTCATTTTTCAAATTATTATTTAAAAGGAGGCTGTCATGACAGAAGTAAGAATCATTAAGACAACGGATTTAATCCCTGGGATGATTGTCTCGGGGGATATTGCAAATGAGCTAGGCGTTGTAGTTTTGTATAACGAATTTGTTCTTGATGAGAATTCTATAAACAAGTTAGAAACACAAGGTATAAGTAGCGTAAGAATCTTGTTTACAACAGAAGAAAGTGACCCTCATGATAATCTTTCTGAAACACCCTACGATATTCCTGCCGTGCCAGAAAAAAAATCTCCTTCTGCTGTTGAACGTCAAATAGAAATAGAAAAAAACTTTAATAATGGAGTCAATCAACTAAAAAATGTGATTTATGGTATTAGTATGGGTAAAACAGTTGAACTACACCACGTACACGAAATAACAAAAATGATTTCAGGTAATTTCGGTACTATAAGCGATGCTGTTGTTTGTTTAAACAAAGTAAGAGAAATTGACGATTATACATATGCTCATTCCATGAACGTAGCAACTTTAGCTTCACTTTTAGGCGGATGGTTAAATCTTCCGCCCCAACAAATAAAACAATTATTATACTGCGGATTACTACACGATATCGGAAAATCAAAAATTTCTCATGATATTCTCACTAAACCCGGCAAACTATCTCCGAAGGAATTAGAAGAAATTCGAAAACATCCTGTGTACGGATATAAATCTTTAGAAAAAAGCACTACTATTAGTGCAGAAATAGCCAAAGGAGTTCTTTTGCATCATGAAAGAGAAGATGGTTCGGGATATCCTTTTGGATTAACTTCTGATAAAATTCCACTTTTCGCTAAAATCATTGGCATTGTTGACACGTTTGATGCTATGACTGCAAACCGAGTTTATGCTGATAGATTCACCCCCTTTGAAGTTATGGACTTATTTAAAAGTGAATACTTAACTAAATGCGACCCTGGAATAATGATGGTTTTTATGCAAAATATATCTGCATACTATATTGGCCACCGTGTAAGATTATCAAATGGAGCCTCGGCCGAAATTATTTATATTAATCCCCTATTTTTGTCAAAGCCTATAGTAAAAGTAGGTAACGGAAGAATATTTGACTTATCTACAAATACTGATCTTAAGATTGAGGAAATGCTGTAAATCCATATTTTTATGAATAAGCAGTTCAAAATTTAGTGAGAAAATCAAAATAAGTAGTTCAAAATTTAGCGAGAAAATCAAATATAAGTAGTTCAAAATTAAGCGAGAAAATCAAATTTATGATTTTTTATAAATGAGGAGGAATATTATGCCATTAGTAACTACCAGAGAAATGTTCAAGAAAGCCTACGAAGGGAATTATGCTGTTGGTGCCTTTAATGTTAATAACATGGAAATCATACAGGGTATCGTTGACGCAGCCAAAGAAGAACAGTCCCCCTTAATTCTTCAGGTATCCGCTGGTGCCAGAAAATATGCAAAACATATCTACTTAATTAAATTAGTTGAAGCGGCTGTCCAGGATTCAGGCCTCCCAATTGCTTTACACTTGGATCATGGTGACGATTTTGAAATATGTAAATCATGTATCGATGGAGGATTCACTTCTGTAATGATTGATGGCTCAAAACACACTTTTGAAGAAAACATTGCTATCACAAAAAGAGTTGTTGAATATGCACATGAACGTGGAGTTACTGTTGAAGCTGAGCTTGGTAAATTAGCAGGTGTGGAGGATGCTGTTAATGTTGATACGAAAGATGCAACTTACACTGATCCAAATGAAGCTGTTGAATTCGTAGAAAGAACTGGGTGCGACTCACTCGCTATCGCTATCGGAACTAGTCATGGTGCTTATAAATTCAAAGGTGAACCAAGTCTCGATTTTGCTAGACTTGAAACTATTACAAGATTGCTACCTAATTTTCCGTTAGTACTTCACGGTGCATCTTCAGTTCTTCCTGAATTTGTTGATCTTTGCAACCTTTATGGTGGAAATATACCCGGATCTCAGGGCGTTCCAGAATCAATGCTTTTACAAGCTAGTAAACAAGGTGTGTGTAAAATAAATATTGATACTGATTTAAGACTCGCTATGACTGCTTCTATAAGAAAGCATTTCGCACAGAATCCCGGTGATTTTGACCCAAGACAATATCTAAAACCTGCCAGAGACGCCATAAAAGATATGGTTGCACATAAAATGAGAAATGTATTAAATTGTAGCGGTAAGATATAATAAGCATTTGCATTAAACATAGTATTACTTCCTGCTGTAACTCGGCGGAGCCGAGGAGGGAAGCCTAAGCACACGAATTAATCCTAGTGTTTCTATCAGCTGGAACTCGGCGGAGCCGAGGAGGGAAGCTGATTATACATATACATAGAAACACTATTAATTCGGGTAGCGTCATAGGGCAGACCGATAGTAATACTTTTAATGCAAATAGCGTTACTGGGAAGGCATAGTAATACTTTTA
>CAYZED010000007.1:0-11476 GCA_964477445.1 uncultured Clostridiaceae bacterium
AATTTATCGAAAATGATTGAAAGGTGGTGGTAAATAATGTTACAATGTGTGAGAAACAGTCTTAATTCTTCGTGAAATAGTGTTCTTTAAAGCTAATAAAAAATGCACGTGGAATTTAGGTATTATATTCCTAAAAAAAATATTTTTAAAGTATATATTAAAAAAATGTCATGTTTGACATCCGGTTATTAACGACAAAATAAAGACGACAGATATTCCTCAGATTATTCACGTCTTTTAATAGGACGTTTATAAGTTCATAGATAATTTAAAATATAAACAAATGGTTGATTATGCTCTTATAATCCTTTATAGTATTAAATATGATTATTTTATTTCATTTTTTGTTAAGGAGGAAAAAATATGAGAGCTATAATGGTGATGTACGACACGCTAAACCGGCATATGCTTTCGGCTTATGGCTGCGACTACACACATACGCCTAACTTTGCCCGTCTTGCTCAAAAGGCGGTTACATTCGATAAGGCCTATGTGGGCAGTATGCCCTGTATGCCGGCACGGCGCGAGCTACATACAGGCCGATACAACTTTCTGCACAGGAGTTGGGGACCCGTCGAGCCGTATGATGATTCCATGCCGGAGATTCTCAAAAATAATGGTGTATATACACATCTTGTAAGCGACCATCTGCATTACTGGAGGGACGGTGGTGCAACCTATCATGAAAGATACAATAGCTGGGAAATAGTCCGCGGACAGCAAGGTGACGATTGGAAGGGCTTGGTGAATAAACCCGCACAGCCACCTCATTTGGGTGATTGTTATGAAAATGAACCTTTCAATCGTACTTATTTCCATACCGAGGACGATATGCCCATGCCCCTTACGTTCGCGTCAGGGCTAGAATTTTTGAATGTCAACAAAGATGCAGACAAATGGTTTTTGCAGATCGAAACCTATGATCCACATGAGCCCTTCTATGTGTCCGAAAGATTTAGAGAGCTTTACAAACATGATTACAACGGGCTGCCTTTTGACCATCCATCATATGAACCCGTTGTCGAAAAACCGGATGAGATAGATCATGTACGCAGAGAGTATATGGCACTGGTTTCAATGTGTGATGAAAAGCTCGGTCTGATATTGGACTTCATGGATGCGCACGACATGTGGAAGGATACGATGCTCATCGTCAATACCGACCACGGCTTTTTACTTAGCGAGCATGGCTGGTGGGGTAAATGTTTCCAACCCTATTATGAGGAAATATCACATATGCCGCTGTTTGTATGGGATCCTCGCCTTAACAAGCAGGGTGAAAGACGCGATTCGCTGGTGCAGACGATAGATATCGCTCCCACGCTATTAGATTTCTTCGGGCTGGATATACCCAAGGATATGGAGGGGAAGCCGCTTACCGGCGTTATTGAAAAAGATGCGCCAATACGGGAGGCGGCTCTGTTTGGGCAGCATGGATCACAGATCTGCGTCACCGACGGCAGATCTGTCTATATGCGCGCGTGCGCCACGGTGGATAATACACCGCTGTATGATTATACGCAAATGGCAACCTATATGAAAGACTTCATCCCATTGGAAAAACTTAGGGGAGTTGAGCTGAGTGAGCCTTTTGACTTTACAAAGGGCTGTCGGCTTATGAAAATAGAGAGCAAGGGCTTTAATGTAGACGCACTGGGTAGAATTGAAATGCCTGAGGAAATGCGCAAAGCGGGTGGTCCAAAGGCGGAGATATTCAGAACCATGTTATTTGACCTAAAAAACGATCCCGAACAGCAGCGTCCTATATCCGACCCCGAGCAGGAAAAACGCATGATAAGGCTTATGCTAGAGCTTATGCAAAAAAATGATGCACCCATAGAGCAGTATATACGCATGGGTCTGCCGGTGCCGCAGAATAAGGCATAACGAACCAACAACGCACATGCTAACATTATTTGGCTCTATGTCAATAGTTGGGGTAAGCCTTGTAAACGGAACTAATTTTCATGAATATCCAAAGCAGCCTAGGCTGCTTTGGATATTCGGCTTTCAAAGAACATATGTAATATTCTGTTTCTAAATCGTCTGAAATTCCGATAACCATATGCGTTGCGCTTGAGTATTATTATCATATTCATAAAGTACAGTTCTTCCAGAAGCATCAGTTGCTGACGTAATTAAATCTAAGGAGTTATATGCGAAAGTAACTTGTCTTCCAACATTATCCTTAACAAAATTTATTCTTCCATTTGCATTATTGACATCAATAGTTGTTGTATTGCCGTTTCTGTCTGTTATTGATGTCAAATATAACGATGTATTAAACCCATAAGTGAACTGGTCTTGTGTCTTAAGAGAATATAATCCATCTCCTGGTATAAAAACCAAAGAATTTCTAGAATCGTTAGCAGTATAAATATCGTTGCCAACATTAGTAAAAGAACACTTGCTACCATTTGGCAAAGTGACAATTTTAATTAAACTATTTTGACTATCAGTTTGTATATACCCCTTATACCCAAAGGACCAACCTCTTCCAAGTACGCTTCCTGTTTCATCATTTAATGAATTATATGTTCTTACAATATTTATATCCATTCCGTCACCTACAGAAGGCACAGACATATCCGTAAATGATTTTGAATAGTTTCCTGTAACAGGGTTTATACCTTTTTCTCCATAATGTATTTGCTCTTTTAATTTGTCTGAAACTGTTTGAACATAAAGAGTTATATCACCATCAGGATTTTTTTTGCTCCATTTGCTTTTACCATTTGTTTTTCCATAATATACAGATGAATCATTTATCGCCCCGAAAGCGTTTACAATTCCTTCGGACGATACTTTCTTCTTCAGTCCATCTAGTGGCGTAACACTATTATTTATTCTAAGAGCTATGCTCTCTGCTGTAACATTAGAATCTATGCTGTTAATTAGAGCTGCTATACCAGTAACAAAAGGGGTTGCTATAGATGTTCCACTAGCCGCTTCATAGGTGTTCCCTGGCGCTGTGGTGATTATTCCACTACCTGGTGCTCCTACTTGTACGTTTTTGCCGTAATTCGAAGATGCGAGTAGGCCACCTTGGTTATTAAGAGCTGCTACAGATATTACATTTGGCAAATCATATGCTGCTGGATAGAATCCTGATTTCGAAATGTCTTTCCCTTCATTCCCAGCTGCACAAATAAACAGAATACCTGAGTTTTCCATTTCATCGTAAAGCGCTTGATTAAATTCAGATGACCCCCAACTACAGTTAATAATCTTAATTCCAAGTGATTTTGCATATTCGATGGCTTCGATGGCATCCGAAGTATACCCAACTTCACCCTTCATAAATTTAAGTGGCAAAAGTTTTATGTTTGGTGCAACTCCGGCTATTCCTTTATCATTTAACTGCGCTGCAATTACTCCAGCGACTTTTGTTCCATGAGAATCGCTTACACTGGAAGAAAAGACGGAATTATTATCATCCGCAAAATTCCAACCATTTACGTCATCAATATATCCATTTTGGTTTTCGTCTATCCCATTGTCTTTAGTTTCGTTTAAATTTAAAAATATATTATCTTTTAAATCTTGATGATTAATATCTATTCCTGTATCAAGTACACCCACTATTGTAGTGCTGTTCCCAGTTGTTACGTCCCAAGCCTTTAAAGCATTAATGTCAATGCCTGATGTTCCTACTACCCCAGTGGTTCCCGGTTCTCCTGCAACAGTTTGACCTGTATTGCTAAGACCCCACTCTTCTCCAAATTTCGGATCCTGTGGCAAGCTAGAAGATTTAACTGCATAGTCTGGCTGAGCATATAAAACGTTTGGATTACTCTTTAGCTCCTTGATTACTTTATCAATATCATCATTTAAGCCAATTTCCAGAAGTTCGATATTTCTCTGTTCGTATTTCTTTTTTGTCTCAATTTTATTAAGATTCAGCTTATTTTTTGTTTGGTTTTTAAGTTGAACTTTTACCGAATCTGACTCCCCATTATCTTTATATTTAACGAGGATTCTTTTCTCATGGTTTTCACTTGCTATATATCCTTGAACAGCATTTACTGAAACTATTCCTATGGAAATTACCATGGCAAAAATTATTACTAACGCCAGAACAGCTCGCCCTGAAAGCTCCCTTAAATCCTTTAATTTCTTCATATTTTTCATCTTAAATATAGACTCTATTTTTAACTTTTTAATAATATTTATCATCGATGCGCCTCCTTCAAATAATTATTGAATTGTATAAGTAATGTTTGCATTACCAGTAACCTTAGACTTAAATTTGATACTACTAACGATTCCCGCCCATGACTTAGTTAAGGAAGATGGATTACTCATTGTAAATTCAATAATTCCAGTTGAAGAATTAAATACAGTTATAGTTTTATTGCTTCCTGGCACTGCACCCACTGTTGTGTCAAGCTTTGCGGTCTGCGAACAAAGGTCAACGACCTCTAACTTAGCAGGATCATATGCAATTTTAAAAGTATGCTTCGTAAAATCAGTTATACCGGCTGCAGTAAACATCATATTGCAGACTTCATTTAGCGTACTGGCAAGAGAATACACCTTGTTGTATGGCTTCACTAAGAATTTAGCTGTTTTTGTTGCACTCTGACCAACGGTATCTTTAACTACAACTTTAATAGTGTGTTCTCCAACACCTAATCCAAATGGATTAAAAGCAGTAGTAAAGCTAAAATCTTGCGGCGTAAGCGTTACTGTCGCAGTTCTAGTATCTTTTATTACATCATCAATATAATATTCACACGTAAGCGGGTCTCCAAAATTATCCCAAACCTTAATAGAAGGAATATATGAAGTGTTTAAGCTAGTAAAACCATTTTGGAATTGTAAATCAGTATTTATGCTAACTGTTGGGGGAACCGTACAATAGAGACAACCTTCTACTTTAACATATTGAGATACATATGAATGCCCGCAATTGGCTGTGCATGTAACAGTCACAGCATGCCCCTGTACATCTGAATGAGTTAGCGACGTTGAAAAAGTATATATATGATTAACTGAATTTTGTGTTGCACTGCACCTTGTACATATTTGATAGTGCTGTGATGCATTATATGCAGAAGTCCAGTTATGATAACCGCACGCGCAACAGGTGGTATTTGTTTTGGCAATTCCATCAGGAGCTCCACATCGAGTACAATTACTATAATGTGGATGCGTTGCTGATGCAGCACCATAAGCATGATAACCGCACGCGCAACAGCTAGTATTTATTTTAGCTATTCCGTCAGGAGATACACATCGAGTACAATTACTATAATGTGGATGCGTTGCTGAAGGTGTGCCATATGTATGTGCTAAAGCTGAATTCGCGCAATAACAAGTATGCGGCCCAATTCCTCCCGGAGCGCCGCATACTGTACAAACTATAGCATGAGGACATGATGCGGCAGGTGCACTCCAAGTATGATTTGCCGTATTTTGCGTTGTGCTACAACCTGAAATTGTACATTTTTGCCAATGTTGAGTCGAATTAGACATCATTGTCCACCCACTTGCATTTGAACCAGAATAATGACATGAAAAACATGCTGGACATGAAGTACAATAATATAGCGTTGAATGTCCACTGGAAGTATGTGCACCATATGCAATCCCATGACTCTGCCAGCAAACGTAAATACAACTACAATATCCACAGCCTAAAGCATGTACAATTCCATCTCCTCCGACATCCAAATCGCTCTCGCCAATTATATCTCCATCTTCATCTTTTATCACTTCTTCATAGGTTCCAGACAAAAGATTCTCATATGCGTTTTCAGCATTTACCAAACCATTTCCGAATAACTCTAGTGGTCCCTTTTCGACAGTGTTTTTATATAACAAATATTTTACTTGACCACTAGTCAAATCGTTCTTTTCGCCTAATAAAAGAGCTGCCGCACCAGCAACATGTGGCACTGATGAGGAAGTTCCCGTGGCATAGAATGTTTCTCCATTTGCATTCACCGTTTCCACTTCTACTCCAGGTGCTACTAGATCCATCTGTTTTCCTGTATTTGAAAAAGAAGCCAAGACGTTTGAACTATCAACTGCACCTATACATATAACCTCTTGATAATTTGCTGGGTAACAAATCGAGTTTGCACCATCGTTTCCTGAGGCCGCTATTACAATTATGTTATTATCTGATGCTTTCTTTATAGCTTCTTGAAGTATTTTTGAATTTTGATTCCCACCAAAACTCATTGCGATTATTTTAATGTCATTTTCTATAGCCCAATCAATACCTTCAATAATCGCACTATATCTTCCTTGTCCCATCTGATTAAGTATCTTAACAGAATAAAGCTGAATTTCTGGTGCAACACCCACAAGTCCAATCCCATTTTCTTTAGAAGCCAAAATTGCTGCCATTTCAGTCCCGTGACCATTTACGTCATCATAGTTGGTATCACCTTCGACAAATGACACTCCACCAGCTACTTCTATATCTTCATTTTCCAGGTCTATCCCACTATCAAAAACTGCAACCTTAACCCCATTACCATCGACACCTTTTTCATGTAATCTATCTGCACCTATAGCTATGATATTCCAACCAATTTTGTCACCTTTAGATGTCGTCTTTGAACTATATATGTTCTGAGGCACGACAGGATTTGCAGGCGCAACAGCTTCTATTGGAGCTTCTTCTTGTGTTTCTGCAATAACCGATTTGGTTTTTACTAGGCTGTTTGTTCCACAATCGCAGCCTTCTACACTTTTGCAATCATCACATTGGCAAACATCTCCGGATTCGCAAGTGACTCCGCATTGGCAAGCATCTCCATCTTTGCACGCACTTCCGCATTCGCTTACTTTATTTGTTTTAAACAAGTTCTTAGATAAGTTCGATAGGATATTCCCTGTAACTTTATAGTCACCTTCATAATCTAGCTTTTCAATTATTGAATCTTCTTCTACCAATTCGATATTAGGATCATTTTTAAGCTCATCGATGCTGCTGCTTTCAACTTCCATTGAATAAGCATCAATATTTTTGAACTTTTCATATCCCTTTACTTTATTATCTTTCTTTTTTTCTTTAACCTTTTTTTCTGAATCAACCGTTCCTTTTTTGTATTTTACTAATACATTTGTAGTTGTTTCTGTTTTAGTTTCCTGAATTCCGGAAACTAAAACGCCTTGAAACATGCTCATTTGGAATAGAATACAAATCAAAATTGCAAACACTCTTGTATGTAGTTTTCTCACTGCTTATTCCTCCATTTTCTTATATGGTAATTTCCATATTTATATACAAAATACATCATATGCCCCTCCCCCCATTATTTGTCAAGCTTTTATTTACAATTTCAACATTGTTTTGTCACATTTTAGTCATAATTAGGCCAAATTTCCTATATCAATCATTTTGTCGGTTTATGTCAAGTGTTGTAATCTGCCCCTAATGTGCCATACATATAAAATTTACTCAAATGAAACTCAAACAACTGCAAAAAAACCCACCAGTTCTTAACTGATGAGTTATATTCGTTCCTTATTTCTTACTTTTTGTTACTTATTCGTTCGCTAATTTTAATTAAAACCCTGCTATCGTTTTGGTTGGCTGGGCTGTATAGTTCGGTGTGGTTATGATGTTTTATTCTTCCTTAATTCTTGAATTAGCCTCATTGCTTCTTTGCCACTTTCATTTTAAACTCAATTGGAATTATATTGTTCCTATTGGATCTATTCCTTTGTTTTCAATCATCAAAACTACCGCTTTGCCAAAGGCTACTATCGGTCTATGCATAGTACCCTTTGGTACACATGTTCCTTCAAATTGAGATAGTTCAAAATTACCCTTTTCGGTTTCAAGAACCATAGAACCTTCTAAAACAAAGAAGACTTCATCGTCATTTTCGTGTTTATGCATATGGTATTCGCCCTCAAAGATTCCAAGCCTGAGGACTGAAGAATTTACTTCACATAAGGATTGATTAAACCACACATCTGTGTTTGTGCTGATAATATCCTTTGTGGTTATTTTTCCCACCTTTTTGCAGTCCTTTGCCCAATTTTCCAAACAATGAGCTTGAATGAAAACAATAGCAAAATTTCTACTAAGTGACTCTAAATTATACGAGTTTTTTATATTTTTCGTTTAAAGAATACGATGTAATCCGAACATTCTTATAATTTGCTTTTAGAACTCCCCTGTCAACCCATTCGCTACACCACTTTGTAATTGCTCTTGGCGTTACGTTAAAAATATTCGCGAGATCCTTTGTTTTAATCGTGTCCATATTATTTTCGAGTAAATATCTCAACATTTTCATATCTTTTTTGTTCAGACTTTCGAATTCTAATCTTTCTCGTTCATCTTTTGTTGCGTCTCTGGCTTGCCATGAAATATTTTCAGCATTCAAACTCATGATTCGAATAAAATACTCAATCCAATTTTCCAAATGTGGCGGATTATTTCTTCCATCATAATATAAAACCGGCAGACCCATCTGCAGATTTTTGTAGTAACCTTCGAGATTATTCGCGTAGTATTCTTCCATAGAATTAAATCCTTTAAAATCGTAGCCCCCAAGCATAAGAACGTATGTGGCTAATGCTCTGCAAGTTCTTCCGTTCCCATCCTCAAAAGGATGAATCGTTACCAGCTGATAACTTACAATCGCTGCCTTAATTGGTACAGGTAAATTATTCTCAGTATTATACCACATTGTCAAATCATTCATTAGTTCTTCAATGTCTTTGGCCTCTGGCGGTATATATTCAGGTGTCATATTGACACTATCATATACGGCAAATAGAACCCCTGGTGGAGTTTTTTGTCTGAATCCAATTATTTTTTTTCTTACATCTCTTCGTTCAATAATTCCATGCAATTCTAAAATAAGTTGATTATCAATCTGGCGGTTCTCTTCTTTACATTTTTCTAGATATGATAGTGCATCCCAATAATTCACAACTTCTCTTTCCGCATCAATAGTCGTTTTTTTGTCCTTTTCAGTGATAGCTCTCTCAACCTGAGCATATGAAAGTAAATTACCCTCAATCCTTGTAGAAAAATGCGTTTTCTTCATTTTGGCTTTGAAAACCATTTCTTGAGTGATGTTAGTGGGTAACGATAAATATTCCAATTGTGTTTTATATTTTTCAATATCTAACAAACCTTTAACTATATCATTTGTATAAACGAATTTTGGTTCAAACATTACACACCTCCAAATATGATATAAATAGCGTACCATATCCGTTCCTTATTTCATACTTTTTGTTCCGTATTCGTTCGCTAATTTTATTATTTGTTCCTTATTAGTTCGCTATTTTATATTTCGTTCCTTATTTACTCCTATCCCCTCTACCCCAATACTTTTTCCACGAAATCGCTTCCATCTTCTCTTACCACTACTATCTTAACTTGCGTCTTTTGCTCAATATCCCTAATTGTTATATCATCGAGAAATATTTCAGTAGAATCCTTAAGCATCGATTCAGTTATTAGAACAGTTCCTTTGAGCGCATTATCAATAATTGATTTCATTAAATCTTGCCCAGTTAGAAGTCCCGCAACCTTCACAGAGTGCCCAAAGAAATCGTTTTTTACAGAAATGACTTTCCAATTAAGTTTGATTTCACTGCGTTTTTCTTTTTTACTTATTTCTTTTTTGCTTATCTCTATTAATTTATTTTCAATTTCCAACAAAGCTTCTTCAAGAATTGGAGTAGCATATTCTCCTGTGAGAACTGTAATAACTTTCTCTGTTTTCTCACAGTTGTTTTTAATTTTGCACTTTTCAGTCTCACGCTTCTCGATCTCATGCTTTTCAGTCTCATGATTCTTCTTATTCAAGCTTTCACTTCTTGTCCCGCTGGTTTTCTTGCTTCTTTTTATCAACTTTAACAGCCCTTTACTATCTTCAAGGCTCATTTTAATTTCTTCTTTAAAAAGCGTAACCAATCCCACTCCATTTTCTAACTGCGGAAAATCTTCGTACTCTTCATAGTGCGGCAAAGCTCTTTCTGCAATTAAATAGAACTCGTCAGAGCAGAATGCGAACCCTACTCCGTTCTTCTCTCTTGAGGCTTCCTGAAGCGTCTGAACCAGAGTGATTACATCGCTCGCAATCTCTTTAGTAACTGTACTAATTTCTTTGAGTCCAGTTCTATATTTTGTTAGCCCAACAGGCACTATCGCAAGACACGAAACCGAAGGCCAAAGAGCCATTAAATCAGTTATCGTGCGACTTAAATTTTCACCATCATTAATCTCAGGACAAAGTACCACCTGCGCTTTAATCTCAATGTTATTGTCCGCCAGCTGTCTTAGATAATCCATAATTTTTCCGGCAAATCTATTCCCTAACATATTAGTTCGTAGTTCTGGATCTGTGGTATGTACCGAAACATTGATAGGGCTTATTCTATATTTTATTATTCTATCTATATCTTCTTGTTTCATGTTAGTTAGCGTTACGAAACTTCCCTGCAAAAAAGACATACGCGAATCGTCGTCTTTAATATATAGACTGCGTCTCATTCCTGGAGGCATTTGATCTATAAAACAAAAAATGCATTTATTTGTGCAAGTCTTTGGATCGGATATCATATCCTCAAATACTAACCCAAGTTCTTCATAATAATCTTTTTCAATCTCAAAATCTATTATTTCGCCATTGTTCTTTTTTATTCTAATCAAAACATCTTCTGAAGCCTCATGATACCTAAATTCTACAGTATCATTAACATACTCCTCGTTTATAGAAAGTAGTATATCTCCTCTTTCGATTCCAAGCTCTTCCGAAATAGAATCACTATCCACAGATGCAATTATTAAGCCCGTTTCAACACTATCCACTTCAGCATTAACCATTTCAGCTGTATCTGTTTCAATATTATCTTTTTTTGCATTTTCCATTTTTGTTATATCTTTTAACATTTAATTTACCACCGTTTCGCCATTGTTATCGATTGGAATAGAAATTTTGAACGTAGAGCCCTCGCCAATTTTGCTTTCTACGTCAATTTTTGCTTTAAAATTCAAAGCGATGTGTTTTACTATAGCTAATCCAAGACCTGTTCCTCCGACTTTTCTTGATCTAGCTTTGTCTACTCTATAAAATCGTTCAAATATCCTTGGAATATCTGCCTCTTCAATACCAATTCCGTTATCCGAAATCTCGATTTGAAAATTATTATTAGAAATATAAGCTAAACAAGAAACGTGACCATCTTCACCAGTGTACTTAATAGCATTTTCAACTAAGTTAATAAGCATTTGTTTAAATTGATCCTTGCTGCCCTTCAAAGTGCTTACATCTTCTGACATGTTAAACTCAAGTTCAATGCTTTTTTCTTCAGCCGTCTTATTCAGCATACTTCTAACTTCTTCCATTACCACTTTAACGCTAAATTCTTCACTGTCTCGATCAAAATCAATCTCCACTTCAGTCAGCGATAAAATATCATCAATAAGTCTATGGAGTCTATTAGCTTCGTCATGTATTATTGACAAAAACCTATCAGATTTTTCGCG
>CAYZED010000007.1:11486-14244 GCA_964477445.1 uncultured Clostridiaceae bacterium
TTCGCGGTCTTCTATAGCTCCACTCATTAGCGTCTCGGCAAACCCCTTAATCGAGGTTAAAGGCGTTTTCAGTTCATGTGAAACGTTAGCAGTGAAATCCTGTCGCATACGTTCGAGTCTTCTAATATCTGTGATATCTTGTATAACGATTATCGAACCAATAATTTCAAGTGTTTCTTTGTGTTTAATTGGGTTTGAATATATTCTATAATATCGACCGCTAGGAAGACCCGTACTTATTTCAGTCTCCTGAAACAGTTTTATTCTTAATGATTTTTCGACAAATGAATTAAAAGCTCTGTTGCGTACGATTCTAAAAAAGTACTTTCCTTCTGCCTTTTCCTCTTTAACCATCAAAATCCTATGTGCGGCAGGGTTTATAAACAGCACTTTTTCGTCATTATCAACTGCTATCATTCCGTTTATTACACTTGTAAGCATGGCTTCCATTTTAAGATTTTTGTCATTTATATTTGTTTTCGATTCATTAAGGCTATTTGACATGCTTTTAATTGCTGTTGAAATCGCCGCGACTTCGTCACCTTTGAAATCAAAATCAGATTCTTTCATATTTGGATTAGTCTCTCTTACTGCCATTTTTGCAAGCTTAACTAAAGGTCTAAAAATCAAGCCTGAAATGAAATATGCAAATATTAGAACAGCAATAATACCTAGAGAAATGCTCAGAAAAAGTCCGCTCGAAAGGTTCCACATTAGTGTTCGAACCTGGTCAAGCGGCATAGATAGTCTCAATACAAAAATAAGTTTATTGTTTTTATATACAGGAGTGGCATAATACAAATATTCTTTTTTTATGGTTTCTGATACTCGTATAGTGGAAGTGGACTGACCCTTTATTGCATTACCGATTTCAATTCTTGACATATGGTTTCCCATATCAAAATAAGGAATCTCGCTATCAAAAAAAACATCCCCATTTGCTTTAACTAATGTGACTCTTGCTTTTGTTAAAGTCTTAATTTTTTCAAAAAAAGAGAAATTACTTTCTATTTTGTCGGATGAGGAATTCGATGCTAGCTCTTTAATATAAATGCTCTCAGCTTCTAAGCGATCAGTTAAATTGTTCACCATAAATTTTTCTATAGTATTAAAACCAAAAAAACATGAAACAATTATTGCCCCAAAAAGAATTAGGCTTAAATACAAGAAGAGTTTGCGTCTCATTTTTCGACCATCCTATAGCCAACACCTCTGATTGTTTCTATGCAAGGAATTTCAGCGTCATCATCGCCTATTTTGCTTCTCAAATGTCTAATATGTACATCGACCGTCCTAGTTTCGCCGGCATAATCATATCCCCATACATTTTCAAGTAAAAAATCGCGATTAAGAACTTTGCCTTTATTTTCAATAAAAATCTTCAAAAGTTCAAACTCTTTTAGAGTAAAGACAAGTTTTTCGTCCCCTTTATATGCCACAAATCTTTCTAAATCCATTCGTATATCTCTTATAGAAAGTTCACGTGTTTTAGCCACTGGTTCTTTCTCTTCGCTTGTTTTAATAGCATTCAGTCTTCTAAGTAGAGCTTTTATCCTTGCAATTAATTCTTTAATACTAAATGGTTTAGTAACATAATCATCCGCACCAATCTCAAGGCCCAGAACTTTATCAAGCTCTTCAGCTTTGGCAGTAATCATTATTATAGGAGTGTCTGAAGTATCCTTATTATTTCTGATAGTTCTACATATCTCAATTCCATCCTTACCAGGAAGCATTAAGTCCAATAGAATTAAATCAAATTCTCCTGTAAGTGCTTTTTTTAGTCCGCTATTTCCGTCTTCTTCAATTACTACTTCAAATCCCTGTCTTACCAAATTATATTCTAACAGTTCCTGAATATAACTTTCATCTTCAATAATCAGTATTTTCTGTTTCAAAGAGAGTCCCCCTTTTAACGAAATTTTGATTCAAGCATATCAATTCTTTTTCTTAGTTCAGAAATTTCTTCTTCTAAAATATTTGGCAAGTCCATTTGATCCAAATCTATTTCAGGCCTTGAATTAATATTCTTTGTAATTACTTGAGCCGGAACACCTACGGCTGTGGAACACGAGGGTACACACCTAACTACTACCGCCCCAGCACCTACTTTAGCATGGTCCCCTATCGTGATAGGCCCTAGAACCTTAGCGCCCGAACCAATAGTAACGTTATTACCGATAGTCGGATGTCTTTTCCCATGATCCTTACCTGTTCCACCAAGAGTTACACCTTGATAAATAGTGACATCATCTCCAACCTCAGCTGTCTCACCAATTACAACTCCCATTCCGTGATCTATAAAAAGTCTTCTTCCTATAGTAGCGCCAGGATGAATTTCAATCCCAGTAAAAAATCTATTCATTTGTGAAATAAATCGTGCTAACAGAAAATGTTTTCTAATAAAAAGCCTGTGTGCTAGTCTATGACTTTGGACTGCATGCACTCCTGGATAAAACAAAACAACTTCAATTTTAGATTTCACTGCAGGATCTCTATCAAAAACCATATTTACATCTTCTCTAAAACCTTTTAACATATGCTTCCCCTTAGTCAAATAATTTTGTGCTTAAATATCGTTCGCCAGTGTCAGGCGCTATCACTACGATTTTTTTACTGTTCCCTATTTCTCTCGCTAGTTCTAATGCAGCGCAAAGAGCCGCACCAGTGGAAATACCACAAAGCAATCCTTCTTCGGACGAGAGCTTTTTTGTCATTTTATATGCCTCATCATCGGTTACTTGGAAAACTTTATCGA
>CAYZED010000007.1:14254-20595 GCA_964477445.1 uncultured Clostridiaceae bacterium
ACTAATTTCAAATCAAGTACTTTAGGAATGAAACCCGCCCCTATACCTTGAATAGCATGCATACCAGGCTTTCCTCCAGATATTACTGAAGATGAATACGGCTCGAGTCCGGCTATAAAAACTTTTTTATTACTCGAAGACTCAATACTCTTAAAATATCTCGCTAAACCAGTTATAGTGCCACCAGTTCCAATCCCTGCAACGATAGCATCAGGCACTTCTCCAAGATTTTTTCTGATTTCAGGCCCCGTAAATAGTTCATGCGCTCTAGGATTAGCAGGATTGTCAAACTGTTGAGGCATAAAACTACCTTCCGTCTGTATGAATATTTCTTCTGCTCTCTTAATCGCACCATTCATACCATCATTTCCTTGAGTTAGTACAATTTTTGCGCCATAAAAAGCAGCTAGCTTTCTTCTTTCGATACTCATAGTATCTGGCATTACTAAAATCAACTTATATCCTTTTCTGGCAGAAATCATAGCTAAGCCTAACCCAGTATTTCCACTAGTCGGCTCAATAATGGTGCCACCAGGCAATAACACTCCATTCTCTTCTGCACTTTCAATCATAGAAAGCGCAATTCTATCCTTAATACTGCCACCAGGATTCTTTGATTCTAATTTAAGATAAATCTCGGTATCTGTATCATTAATCTTCCCGAGTTTTATTAGAGGTGTATTTCCAATAGAATTTATAACATTTTCAAAAGAATTATTATTCAAATTATACGCCACCCTCAAATAATATGTTTTTTCTTAATATAAATATTTGCCTCTGTAATTAATTTTTTGCTTTCATCGTGAGTCATACTTATAAAAGCTTCATCATAATCGAACCATGCACTCTCAATAACTTCTTCTGGTTGATTAACTACTATTCCACCCATACTCTCTGCCACAAAATATATAGCCTTTTTTATTACTCTGGGCACAGGTGAATATTCCATTTCGAATCTAAATGCTGTATCTACCTCAACATTCAACCCCGTTTCTTCCAAAACTTCCCTTTCGGCTGTTTGAGTCTCATTTTCGCCAAACTCTACATGCCCCTTGGGAAAACTCCAATGCCCACCGTTTAAATGTTTTATTAATAAATACATAATAATGCCTGATTCTACCTTGTAAACCACAGCCCCGCAGGACTTTTCCCGCAAATATCCTTCATAGTCGTTCATAAGTTGCTCCTTGTGTTTCTTCTCAAAAAAATATTCGAGCTATTTATTTTTCTAGAAGTAGCTTATTAAGCTCCTCTATAAATGTATTCAAATCTTTAAATTGTCTATAGACTGATGCAAATCTTACATATGCAACATCATCAATTTTCTTTAATTTTGACATAATCATTTCGCCTAACAATTGGCTTGGCACTTCTTTTTCCATAGTATTATAAAGCTCTTTTTCTATTTCCCATACCACACCTTCAATCGCTTCAATCGATACCGGCCTTTTTTCAAAAGCTTTAATTAATCCACTAAGCAATTTTTGACGTGAAAAAGCTTCTCTGGACCCATCCTTTTTCACTACTAGCATAGGTTGTTCTTCGACTTTTTCATATGTTGTAAAACGTTTACCACACTTTTCACATTCTCTTCTTCGCCTTATAGAAATATCTTCGTCGGTTGGCCTGGAATCAACTACCTTGCTCTGATTATAATTACAAAAAGGACATCTCATTATTTTACCTCCGAATGTGATTTATTTAGTTAACGTTAATTTGAGTTCACTTAATAATTACTAATGAAAAGAAATAATCAAATTATACCTTTATATTATACAATATATTGGGTATATGCAAACATTTTCTCATAAATATGGTGTTATGTAATTAAACCATATCTAACGAAAAAAGAAATCTACGATTACGAAATCGCATATAGTTAATTCTAAACGAAAGGTTTGTGAACTAGTAAAACTAATACACAAACCCTTTTTTTTGCTATTTCCTTTTATTTAAGAAAGTAGGTATATCAAAATCCAAATCATCATCAAATTCAGGCAATATTGGTTTGGATTTTCCTACTGCTGAAATTGGTTTGTGTTCAAAAATAGGAGCCTCTGGTTCTTTTTTAGGTGATTCAAAAATCCTATCTAATTTTTTACTCTTTGGAAATCCACATTCATTTTCATCATCAAAATCTGTAGCAATTACTGTTATTTTTATTTCATCTTGGAGACTTTCATCAAACCCTGCACCCCAGATAATATTAACATCTGGATCGGCTAATTCTCTAACTAGTTCAGCCGCTTCACTAACTTCTATCAATCCAAGTTCTTTGCTTCCTGAAAAATGAAGCAAAATGCTTCTTGCGCCTTCAATACAAGTTTCAAGTAGTGGACTGCTTATCGCTTGCTTAACCGCAATGGCAGCTTTGTTTTCTCCAGAAGCTCTTCCAATACCCATATGAGCAACGCCTTTATCAAGCATAATTGACTTTACATCAGCAAAATCTTGATTAACAAGTCCAGGAACTACAATTACATCTGATATTCCCTGAACACCTTGTCTCAAAACATCATCCGCGATTCTAAAGGCTTCCATTAACGATGCTTTTTTATCTACTATTTGAAGCAGTCTATCATTAGGAATAGTAACAAGTGTATCTACTTTATCAATGAGGTATTTCAAACCTTGTTCAGCTTGATCTTTTCTCTTTTTACCCTCAAAGGTAAAAGGTTTAGTAACAATTCCGACAGTTAGAATTCCCATTTCTTTCGCAATTTGTGCAACTACAGGGGCTGCGCCCGTTCCGGTGCCTCCACCCATGCCTGCTGTAATAAATACCATATCTGTGCCTTCAAGCATTTTCTTAATATCATCATGACTTTCCTCTGCTGCTCTTTTCCCTATTTCAGGGTTTGCACCCGCGCCCATACCCTTAGTGAGTTTCTCTCCTATTTGGAGTTTATTAGTTGCTTGAGATTGGAGCAATGCCTGTTTATCTGTATTTATTGAAAAAAATTCAACACCCTTAACACCAGCGTGAATCATCCTATTAATAGCATTATTTCCGGCTCCGCCTATTCCAACAACTTTAATATTTACATTGCTTACTAGTTCGTTGCCTAAATCAAAATCAAATGACATTTATATTTGTACCTCCCACTATTTAATACCCTACTGAATATTTTAATTTTTTTTGATGAAAATTACAACACTTTATTTTTTGTTTCTCTTGATTTCACTATTATTTCACGCCTTATTATCGCAAAATTATTAAATAATCTTACTCCAAATGCAAAAATCGCTGCATAGTATATAGGAAGCCCAAGTCTATCTCCAAGATATGTCAACGCTGCGGCTAATAATGCATTAGTAAAAAATCCGCTCACAAATATTTCCATGTCGAAATTTTTCTCTATCCCCGACCTCACTCCACCAAAAACCGTATCCAATGCTGCAAGAATTGCCACTGCTGTATATGTTGTAAACTGTAAAGGGATAGTTATACCTGAGACTAATCCGATTACCACACCCAGTAAAAGTCCAATAATTGGTATTATCATTTTATTTCGCTCCCTACTTTTTTTATGAATTTATTTTTTCCAGGTCCCTTATATGCCGCAATTGTGATTTCATCATTCTCTTCTATTTTCACCTTTATTTTCGCAAATCTAAGCAAATCAACATAATTATCTGGTCTATTCAAAGAAGCTAATAGTTTCTTTTTTTCACCGATTGCTTCTATAACAAATGGTGGAGTGTGCCTTTTCCCATCTATTAAAATTGTTGGACCTCCACACCTAATGTTTGTGGCCGCAGTCACTCGCTCTCCATTAACAGCAATTGCTTCAGCGCCTGCACCTTTTAACTCATTAACTAAATTCAAAATGTCAATATCGTGTATAATATATAAGGATTGGTCTACACCTGGCTCTGCTAAAGAATCACTATCTCTTAAATATATTCTGACTCCTTGTCCTTTTACTTGGGATAAGTCTGCCATTAATTTTAGTCCAGCAAGCTCAGCTTTCATTGTATTTATTGTAGCTTCAGTATCATATTTTGATTTCTCATATTTTCCCCAAGTATCAACTAGGACTTGATTAGATTTCTTTATTAAATCATTTTCGATATTATAATTGTCAATCTCGGTTCTTAACTCGAGAAGTTTCTGTGGTGTTATTATCCCTTGAAAGGTAAAATTCCCTTTTAGCTGAAGAGCTGCCATAAATCCAATAGAAACTGCCAATATTAATATTATTATTTTATATATACTACTTCTCATTATTGTTCTGCCTTTTTAACTTCGATAGCATATAAATGTTCAATTATTCCATTGTATTTTTCGACCATGATCAATTCGCTTTTTGTAATACTTACTTTGACACCAGTTTCTTGAAATTGATCTTTAATTCCACCCCGCAGTTGGAGTGCTGCATCAAGCTGTTTGGGATCTCCAATTACTTTTAATACATATGGAGGTGCAAGCTGTACTGTATTTATGTTTATATGCACGCCAGCCTGCCTTATTTCAGTTTCAGAAATCATTCTTTGTCCATTTATTGATATAGCCTCTGCTCCAGCAGCATTGAGCTCATTTACTACTAATAAAAGCATCTCATGAGAAATTAATGCATAGTCCAATTCCGCTGAAACATTTCCATCGTCAATTGAAACATTAATACCAGGGCCTTCAACATCTGTTAATCCTGCCAATAATCTAACATTGTCCAATTCTTCCTTTAAAAGCAGCGAGGCTTTGTCTCCTCCAGCAGCAGCATTTTCATATGCGCTAATTTTTGTTTCTAATTCTGATTTGAGTTTCAGCAAATTGTCTTTGTCCTCTGTTAATTTCTTAAGTTGAACCGATAATTCCCTTGCTCTCCACTCAGAAACCGGACCTATTCCTTTAGTCATTGTTTGTAATTGAATAATTAAAACAAAACCCATTACTAAACAAACAAATGCTATGGAAAACTGAAATTTTAGGTTTTTTTTCATTTTGCACCTCTTCTAAAATTGTTTTTAAACAATTTGACTAATTTGTGTATAGCTTAAATTGATTTACTTAAGAAAACATAATTATTTCACAAATTATTTTACTGGTTTGAACACAGGCTCACCATTATTACTGAAATCAATTATGCCTCTTCTGTTTTTCTTTTTTATGTCTTCTAAAATTGATTTCGCAAATGAAAGTTTATATGCAATATCTACTGGTTCACCTAATAAAATCGTATTTCCATCTCTATAAGAAAGACTTACATTGTTTATATCAGTTATATCAATTTTCGTCATTCCCTGCAATAGATCAGAAGGTCTAATTTCCTTTATTACTTTCATTAATGTATCTAGTGCAGTTTTATTTTCAACAGTTAGACTTTCTCCCACTTTAAAATCGCTAAAGCGAAGACCAACAACTACAGGTAAATCAAATATTTCTCCTCCAATTGGCAAGACTTCCAATACCACTCCTTCTTCATCAAGTATAACATTACTGCCAACGTAAGGAATTTTAAATGCGGCAATTCTTTCGATAACACTAATAACAACTTTGGAGGGCAACTTCCTGTCTATTTTTACCAATTTAATATATGCGTCTTTAAATATACCTCTTATCGCAGTTTTTTCAAAGAATAGAAAAATGTTCTTTCCATATTCGAGTCCTGAATTATTAATTATTTCGTCTTTTGGTACTGTCGCATTCCCAACTACATCAATAGTTTTAATATTAAATATTCCAGTGAAAAAAATAATTATACTAGCTGTCAGAAACAGAAGAATTACGGAGATTAAAATTCTGGATTTCTTCATATTTTTACCGCCTGTCTTGTAATACTAATAGCTTCTTTAGCAATAATATTTGCTGAATTAATATTTGCTGATTCCTTCGATTTTTTTCTCATTTTCAATCTAAGTTCATTATTTTCAAGTAAGCTTAGAGCTAAGTTATAAATCGATTCCTCATTTAAGTTTTTATCCAAAAGCATCACTCCAGCACCTGCCATCTCGAAAGCTCTAGCGTTCATCTCTTGATGATTTCCTGTAGCCAATGGAAAAGGTATAACTATTGATGGACACCCGACAATTTGTAATTCTGACAGTATTCCGGCGCCTCCTCTAGTGATAACAAGGTCGGCTGCTCCCAATGCTTCTGGCATATCTTTCATATAAGGTATTACTCTTAATTGGTTTCCATGAAAATCGCTTATTCCTTTTGAGATATAGTAATTCACTGTCTCATCATAAGCTATTTTTCCCGTTATGTGAATAATGCGGATTTTTTTATCTTCAATTGCTGCCCTTGCAAGTTTTATCATGCTTAAATTGATACTCCTAGCGCCTCTACTTCCCCCTGTTACCACCACTATAGGGCCTTCACCTGTCAATTCTAAAAA
>CAYZED010000007.1:20605-34786 GCA_964477445.1 uncultured Clostridiaceae bacterium
AATTTAACAGCTTGTACCTTTTCAACAATTTTAAACCCTGGTCTTACCGGATTTCCTGAAAAGAATATTTTTTTATTTGCTTTAAAAAAAGGTATAGCTTCTTTATATGTAACCGCAATCTTATTTACAAATTTAGAGAGTATAATATTTGTTATCCCAGGTATTGCATTTTGTTCATGAATTAAAGTCGGGATTCCTCTCAGTGCGCCAATTAACAAAACTGGCCCACAAACATATCCTCCAGTACCTATAATCAATTCAGGTTTAAAATCAGATATTATCTTCCATGAATCAAATAATCCTTTTATTAAATCAAATATAACAAAAATGTTTTTTAAGAGAAATCTTCTTTCAAAACCTCTAACACAAATTGTCCTCAAAGCGATTCCCTCAGATGGGATTATTTCCGATTCCATTCCATTATTTGTACCAACAAAAAGCAACTCAGTGCCTTGAACAATTTTTTCGATTTCTCTTCCTATTGAGATTGCTGGATATATATGCCCGCCGGTGCCACCACCACTTAATAATACTCTCATGTTCCCTCCACTACTGATTAAGTTGGATTCTCTTTGGCCTTTTCTTTTTGGAAATATTTAATAAAATACCCATGGAGAAAGAGAAAACTATAAATGATGACCCTCCTGAACTTATAAGAGGTAACGATACCCCTGTAGTAGGCGCTAGTCCAATTGCAACTAAAATATTAAAAAATGCTTGAAAGCCAATCATAACTGTAATCCCAAAAGCTACTAAACGGCCAAATTCATCACTACATTGATTTGATATACGTAGCCCTCGCAATATAAAAAAACCATAAAGTGCGACCACGGTAACGGATCCAATAAAACCTAATTCCTCTCCTATAATAGCAAAAATAAAATCGTTTTGGGCCTCAGGAATATACTGAAATTTTTGAGTTGAATTTCCTAACCCGACTCCGAAAAGGCCTCCATTTGCTAAAGCATAAAGAGACTGCAGAAGTTGAAATCCACCATCTTGAGCATCTCCCCATCTGTCAAAAAGTGCTGTTATTCTTCCGATCATATAATTTTGTTTCATTATCATAAATGCCGCAAAAGGCAGAACTCCAGCTGCTCCAAGAAATATATATCGGAGTTTTATCCCAGAAGCCACCATAATAGAAACACCAATTATGAGTACTGTCGTAGCCGAACTAAGACTGGGTTGCAAATAAACTAACACACATGGAATAATTACAAAAGTCCCAATTTTAATAAAAGTCATAAATTTGTCAAGCGTTTCTTCCTTATATCTACTAATAATACTTGAAACCATTAGTATCACGGCTAATTTGGCTACCTCAGATGGCTGTAACTCAATCCCAATTTTTATCCATCTTGTTGCGTTATTCCTTTCAATGCCCATCGATGTAAATAATAATAATAACAAAACTAAACTTATATAATAAAATACTGGTGCCAATTTTTTCCATAATTTGTAGTCTATAAAAGATGTAGCAACCATAACAAAGATACCAGCTAAAACAAAAGCTCCTTGTCTCAAAAAGGTTCCATAAGGACTATTATTTTTCATAACAAGTTCCATACTGCTGGCACTAAAAACCATCACCAAACCAAATAGCATTAATATTAAAATTACTTCCAGCAAATATATGTCAATACTGTTCTTTATTTTATCAAACATTAATAATGAACTACCACCTTTTATATGATTATTTTTGTTCTACTTTCAATGTTAAACTATAGACACTCTCTTTAAAAATTCTTCCTCTTTGTTCAAAATTCTTAAACATATCCCAACTAGCGCATGCAGGAGATAATAAAACGCAATCTCCAGAAACAGCTACTTCTGACGCTCTTTTCACCGCTTCTTCAATATTTTCGACGAATTCATAAGATAAAAATTTGTTTTGGTTTGCAGCTTCAGCTATTTTATTCTTTGTTTCTCCAAGCAAAATCATCCACTTAACTGTACTTCCGAAAGACTTAATAAAAGAATCAAAATCGGCGCTCTTATCATATCCTCCAGCTATGAGAACTGTTGGTCGCTTCATAGCTTCAATGGCCTTGATAGATGCATCAGGATTTGTTCCCTTTGAATCGTTATAATATATTACACCATCTATTTCATCTACATATTCCACTCTATGTTCTACACCTTTAAAATTTTTAACTGCTTTTCCTATAATTTCTGGAGATACTCCAGCGCAGTATGCCATAAGAGATGCTGCTAAAACATTTTCTACATTATGTGCACCAGGTATAAAAATATCTTCAACTTTAATGATAAAATCTTTTTTACCATCGAGTGAAACCCAAATTTCATTATTTTCTACCCAAGCTCCCTCTTCTAATATAATGCTTCTAGAAAAATATAAAACCTTTGAATTTATTCTGCTTTTTAAACCTCTGGTTAATTCATTATCCCAGTTAAGTATCGCAAAGTCATTTTCTTCTTGGTTCTCAAAAATTCTTAATTTAGCTTCAGTATATCCTTCCATTGTCTTATGTCTATCTAGATGATCCGGCGTAATATTTGTTATTACTGCAACTGTTGGTCTAAAATTAACAATCGATTCTAATTGAAAGCTTGATACCTCTGTGACAAAAAAATCATTCTCTTTAGCGAATAATACTTCACCAACTAATGCATTCCCTACATTACCTGTAATAAAAGCTTTTCTACTATCTGCTTTGATTATTTCGCCAAGAAGCATAGTGATAGTGGTTTTTCCATTAGTTCCAGTAATTGCTAATATCGGCGCCTTTGCAAATCTATACCCAAGTTCAATCTCAGCAATTGCTTCCTTACCTAATCTTTTTAATTCTTTTACTAAAGGCATATCTAGAGGCACTCCAGGACTTAGAATAGCAAAATCACATTCTTGCGCTAACTCAATAGGGTGACCCTCCGAAACTAATTTAAATTCAACATCACATAAATTATCTATTACATCTTTAAGCGCTTCAATTTTTTTTGAGTCATTTAAAATGACCTTGGCCCCTTGGCTTATAAGAAATCTTACAGCTGGAATTCCTGAAACAGCTGCTCCGATCACAAGAACATTTTTATCTTTTAAATCCATACTTTCACTCCCTATATCCATTAAATTTAAATGAATTATTTCTGACCGCTGTAACACTTCAGATGAAATACTTTACCGCTTCTATTTTTTGTTACTTTAGCCCCAGTAACGCAACAAGAGTCAATACAGTCGATACAATAGCAAAGACTGCAGTAATTTTAGTTTCTTTCCATCCTTTGATTTCAAAATGGTGATGAATTGGAGCCATTCTAAAAATACGTTTACCTTTGGAATATTTAAAGTATGAAACCTGAATTAACACTGAAAGCGCTTCAATAATATAAACAAATCCAACTAAAGCTAGGAATATCTGAAGCTTTGTGGCTATCGCAAGTGCGACTATAGCTCCACCAATTGCGAAAGATCCTGTATCTCCCATGAAGACTTCAGCAGGATGACTATTATATTTTAGAAAGCCTAACAAGGCACCGAAAAGAGCTGATGCAGCTATAAGTATTCCTTTTTCACCCATCACGAGCCCTGAAATAGCAAAGAAGGCGACAACTGGCAAAGTAACCGAAGTAGCTAATCCATCCAAACCATCTGTTAAGTTTACTGCATTAGTGGCTCCAATAATAACAAAAGTAGTGAAAGGTATATACCATATTCCTAAATCAAAATATACTCCAATAAAAGGTATCAGTAGTTTAGTGTCCCAACCTAAAGTAAAATAATACAATAAAAGTATAATGACATTTATAATAAGCAGCCCTACTATCTTTTGGTAGGCACGTAAACCAAGATTTCTTTTCATAACAACTTTAACAAAATCATCTATAAATCCAAATAAACCAAACAAAACGGTAGATACTATAACAAAAATAGCTTTAGAATCTTTAGTTATTGCAAAGCAAGTGACAACAACTGCAACAATTATAATAATCCCACCCATTGTAGGTGTTCCCGACTTAGATTGATGATTATCTGGACACTCTTCTAAAACTTTTTGACCCGCCTTCAGGGACTTAAGTATCGGTAGCAAAAGCTGTCCGCTAAGAATTGATAACAAAAAGCCTACAATGGCGCAAAACAACATGATTCTGACATCTATATTTAGCAAGATTTGTAACCCCCAATATTTTTTTTGCAAGCTTAATTATATCACTTTCTTAAGCTATCTACCACTTCTACCATCTTCATTCCGAGCGATCCTTTAACTAAAACTATATCTCCTGAACCAATGAGTTCTTTAATTTTTTTTATAAGTATATCCTTATCTAAAAAAGTGAATACTGACTTTCTTTCGATTTGTCTATCCACAAAAAGTTTTTCATAAGCGCAATTGTATTCTTTTCCATAAGTTAGGATTAAATCAATTCTTTTATTTTCAAGCGCATACTTTAAAACGTCACAATGAAAGTTCAGCTTATTATCACCAAGTTCAAGCATATCTCCAATAACAGCAATTCTCAATCCGCCTTTATTGATATTTATTTTTTTCTCCTCATATAATGTATTCATTTCTGGCAAAACTTTCGCAATATCTGGAACTTCCACATCAATTGAAGGATGAACATTACTTAAAACATTCACATCTCCTAGCATATCAATAACCGCTTTCATAGATTCAGGATTAGCGTTATATGAATCATTAATAACGCGGACCCCTTTAATTCCTTCAAATATTTCCATTCTATTTTTTGAGGGTTTAAAGTTTTCTAGGCCGTTTTGTATTTGAGCTTCATTAAGCCCATTAAGAATTCCACAAACTGCTGCTGCCGAAGCATTAAGAACATTATACTTCCCTGGTAAATTCAAACTGAGATTTAATTCTGTATCAAACCTTTCATCATTACTTCTGATTTTGAATCTATTTCCTCCACTTTCAGTAGGAAATACATCAAAGCAAACGAAATTGTTACTATCTGAAAATCCATATGTTATAACATCGCTATTCTTATATCGTGGCTTTTCAATGTTTTTTAAGAATTCATCATCCCCGTTGATGATACCGATACTTCCAGCTTCCATATGCTCAAATATTTCGAGCTTAGCTTTCATGATATTCTCTCTGGTACCCAGAAACTCCATATGTGCCGTTCCGACATTAGTAATAACAGCAATATTGGGCTTTGCAATTTCAGATAATCTTTCGATTTCTCCAAAACTACTCATACCCATTTCTAGCACAGCTATTTGATGCTCTTTTTCAATCCCAAAAATTGTAATTGGTAGTCCGAATTCGTTATTATAGTTCCCCTCATTCTTATGTGTTGAAAACCCAACCTTCATCACTGCTGCAATCATATCCTTCGTTGTTGTTTTCCCCGAACTCCCTGTTACCCCTATCGTCTTAATGTCAAAATTACTTTTATACCACATGGCAATATCTCCAAGAGCCTTTACTGTGTCTTCAACGAAAAGTAGTGCTGCATCAACTCCAGAAATCTTTTCTAGCACTTTATCCTTCATTTCTTTATTTACTAGTAAGCAAGAAGCTCCATTACTTAATGCATCTAGAACAAAATCATGACCATCAACCTTCTCGCCCTTAATTGAAACATAAAGATCTCCAGGATTTGCTTTTCTGCTATCAATTGACACCCCATAAATATCCTCAAACCTGCCATTTTCATCGTATAGGTGTTTATTATCATTTGGTTGTTCATTATCATTTGGTTGTTCATTATCATTTGGGTGTTCATTATCATTTGGTTGTTCATTATCGTATGAATGTTTATTATCGTGTAAATCGAAGCGATTTTTGGAATCTTTCTGTAAAAATATGAGTTCTCCTCCAGAAGCATTCTGCGCATCCAGCAAACTAAATTTTATCATTAGTCCTCCTAAATCTTTTCCCAATTATTTTTATAAAGAAAGCTAAAAATGGCGCTGGATCTCTCCAATCCCAAATCGCATGTGCTTTTGGTCTAAAATATGAAAGCAATACTTTCATCAATGCCAATTGACCTTTTTTTAAATATTCTCTTACTGCAAAGAAGTCCTCGAAGGCATACCAAAAAACTAAATTTTTCTCTTCTGTAACGGATTTAGTTCCAATAGGCTGACCTGTTAATTCTTTATATGCCAAAAGCGGCATGTTTATTCCGACTTTTTTAAGTAACACATTCAAAGTAGTGGTTCTTACATTGACCTCAATTAAGTAAAAATTCCCTGTATCCGCATCTTTCTTAAATTCGATTTCAGCGAATCCTTTCCAACCGATAACTTCTAAGAATGGCGCCCCAATATTAAAAAGTTCTTGAACATATTTATGCTGAGTATATACAGAAGCTCCATAATTTATAGGGTATTGTCTAAGCTTTTGACAAGTAGTCCAATGAGTGACCTTTGAATTTTGGTCTAAATATGCATCAAATGTATACATATGATCATCAAAGCCAGGAATTATTCTTTGAATTATTACTTCTAATCGCTCAGTCTTTGATCTCTCGATAGCCTCCAATAGTTCCATTTCATTATTAACTACAAATAATTTTCGTCTGAATTTTCTAACAAAAGCTGGCGAATCAACCGGTTTAACCAAGCACGGATATTTGATTTCTTTGTTTACTTTTTCAACAAAGTTATCTGCACCAGGTTGGATACTCTCAGGAACCCTAACATTATGTTTCAGCGCAAATTTGCTTAAAATGCCCTTGTCCATAATATTTGTATAAAGTCCCTGCTCAGTTTGAGGAATAAGATAGTGCTCCTTCAGCTCAATCAAATATTTATCAACAAATTCAACATAAGGATCTGCTGTGGGAAACAATACTGGTTTAAATTCCTGTTTGTTTGCATATCCTATTAAGAACGCAAGTAATTCTTCAGCCTGTTTCTTATAATGAGGTGCGATTAGTTTTTCACTACAGTATTTCGAAGAAAAAGCATAAGCATTATCCTCCGAATAATCCACAGCGACAACGTATATACCATTTTCACCGAGACATCTCATTATGCTAAGACCAATGTAGTAATTTGCACCAAGAACCACAGCTTTGTTTTTAATATTGGTATCTATGTATCCATAAGTTTCTTCATTTTTATTCGTTTTAATATTTCTATCAGCATCTTTAAATTTGTTCATTTTGCTCCTCCTACAACATTCCTGCGACTCTGTTTTTTAAAGGAGCAAAAAGCGCGCCCTTGTCAAAATCAGTTTTTAGTTTCGCGATTTCATTTAGTAGAATTCTCACCCCGTGGTCCATTCCTTGGCACCCTGCAAGCATTATTACATCATTATCTTCCACATCTTTGAGTACTGCCGAAATTCCATCATTAAGTTCCTCATAAAAATTAATTTTTATATCTGTATTTTTCATAACTTCCATGAAAACATTTACTTCTTCATCCGTTACTCTGTCTTTTTCGGTAGTTAAACTTATGCTTCTTGTGACATAAATTTCATCTAGCTGCAAGCGTTTAGACCATTTGACTATTGTTTCCGCATTTTCACGATTTACAACTGATCCTCTATTTCCACGAATTGCATATAATAATTTCAGTTTTTTATATTTCATATACTTTAACGTTTCTAGTGTAATATCTATGTTTCCAATATTTGCAAAATGGTCGTCAATAACCATAAAATCGTCTTCATAAACTAACTCAAAGCGTCTCTCAACACCTTTGAAATCCTTAAGCGCACTTTGAATATGTTCAACGCTAACATCACATAACAAACCAATGGCTATCGCCACAAGCGAATTTACCACAGAGTGATATCCTGGAACCTTAAGTTCTACATTGAAACTGAATGGTATGTAATTCGTTTTTTCTGTGTTAAAACGTTTATTTGCCTTTACTTCGAATTTAGCTCTGCCCGATGAAAGATCAAGCCCAACACAGTTTATATCTGCTCTTTCGTTATTTACCCCAAATGTTAATACCTTTGCTTTTGTTTTGTTTATCAAAGTAGATGTATACTCGCAATCTAGATTTAGTATCGCCCACATTTTATCATTTGCATTAGTAATAAGGCTAGATTTTTGTTTAAAATACTCTTCGAAACTTCCATGTAAATCAATATGTTCACGACTAATGTTATTAAATGTAACTATGTCAAAATCTACGTTGCTACATCGTTTTAGCTGTAATGCGGATGATGAAACTTCCATAGTCAGATGGGTTAATCCATTTGAAACCATTTTTGAAACATAATTCTGCAGATCATAGGATTCTGGCGTAGTAAGATCAGACGCAATTATTTCATCACCAGTTTTAATCATCACTGTTCCAATTAAGCCCGTTTTATAGTTTTCTTCTGTTAATATTCTGTCTACCATAAAAGCAGTTGTTGTTTTTCCATTAGTTGCAGTAATTCCAATGACTTTCATTTTAGTAGTTGGGTTATCAAAAAAGTTACTGCTGCAAGTCGCCAAAGCAATCCTTCCATCAGTAACTTTAATTTGAGGAATATCAATGCCAATCTGATAATCCTCCACTATTATTGCGGCGCACCCTTTTTCGATAGCCATAGAAATATATTTATGTCCATCAGTTTTATAACCTTTAATACAAACAAACAAATCGCCTTTTTTCACTCTAGCCGAATGATACGAGATTCCATCAATCTCTATTTCTTTGAAATTATACGTTTCAATAATATCGATATTTATAAGAACTTCATTTAATAACATCCTTTTACCTCCATACCAAACTTGTATATAAATTTTCCCACAAGCTAAAATATAAGTCAATTAACATTGAAATTGTGTATCATGCAAAAAGTGTTTAATTTATCCCTGTTTTTTAATTTATTAACGTTAGATATATTATACATCTGCTTATCAAAAATCTTCGAAGAATATCCCCACTTCAAATTTATCTGAGATTAAGTGGTGGGTAATTCACATGAATAAACAAATAACAGTGCATTGCCCATTTTTACACATTATTGCATTGACTTTGAATTTAACAAATGATAAGGTTAAATAGTATAGGTCTAATCACAAGGAGGTGTATGACAATGTCGATATCCATTAATAATTACAGGATGTTTCAACAGCTATTAACGAACCCCTTGTCACCATCTGAGTCTACCGCTTCATCTAATGCTATTTTCAATGCTAGTATTAATGCTCTTTACGGCAGAAAAATTAACAACATAGCTAGGAATGAGCTAACTTCATACCTTCAATCGTTTTCTGCACAAGCTGGATCATTAAAAACCTCGTCAAATCTACTTAATGTCTCCAATAAAGATTCCGCTTTTAGCACTAGAACTGCGACGGTTGGAAACAAGGAAGTTATTGCAGCTACTGCAAAGACTGGGGCAGAAATTAAGAATTATTCCATCAAAGTAGATAGTGTCGCAAAAAAGCAAGTAAATAAAGGGGAAAGCAAGGAAGCAGCCGCTATTAATACATCAGGCTCAGGTACAAAAACCTTCACCATTGAAGCTGCTGGTAAAAAAACTAATATTAGCATTGAAGTGAAGAGTTATTATACAAACCGTGATGTCATGAGACTCGCCAGCGACGCCATTAACAAATCTGGTGCAGGCGTAAATAGCAGGATAATTGAAGATGGAAGCGGAAAAATATCTTTTGAAATAGCAGGTAATAAGACTGGCGCTTCTAATAAGTTTAGTGTTTCTGACAAAGAGGGAACACTTGCGGCCGATCTTAATGTTATTCAAGCTACTCAAGAGAGTTCAAATTCAAAATTTAAAATTGACGATAAAGAAATGTCTTCTGAAACTAACGAAATAAAAATAGATAATGATAGAGTTTCAATTGTTTTGAGAAGTGTTGGTGAAACCACAATTAATGTTTCTCAAGATAATAAAAAAGTTACCGATGCCGCCGAAACCCTTGCTTCAAGCTATAACAATACTATGGACTACTTAAAACAAAATAATATTTCTTCAGGAACCGCAAAGTTAACTAAAGAATTGGAGAATGTTGTCAGATTTAAACAATCATCTTTAGAAAGTATTGGTTTTAAGACGGGATCAGACGGTAAGCTATCAGTGGATTCAAAAAAATTCGAATCATCATTGAAAGAAAGCCCTGATCGTGTTAAAAATGTGCTTTCTGGCGCTGATGGATTTGCTAATAAGCTAGATAAAATTGCTACCCAAGCAATAAGCAAACCAATAGTAAATTTTATGGACTTAACAAAAAAAGAAAAAGACCAGAAACAAGCGGATTCAAAAGAAATCGTTCGTCAGTTATCTTTAAACAACATAAGTCAACAAGGTATATTATTTGATTCTTTAACATAAACGAAAAAAGCGGCTTCGGCCGCTTTTAACTATGTCTAATGAATGAAATGAAATTTTTAATCCAAATTTATTATGCTTGCGTGTAACTTTTCATTTTCGATTTCGATAATTGCCACTGTGTGATGTCGCTCGAATCTTTTGTCCATTGCTGACCCAGGATTAACTATTAGCATTCCATCAACTTCTTTAACTAAGGGAGCATGAGTATGTCCGAAAATCAAACAATCCAGCTTCGTTTTTTCAAAATTCATATATGCACTTCGCCAGGCATTTTCACCTCGAGTATTCCCATGTGTTATTCCTATCTTTTTACCACTAATTTCAATAACTTTTGTGGTTTTTAAGATTTGCTTTAAGTTATAATTGTCCATATTCCCCGCAACCGCAACAACTGGAGCGATTTGTTCAAGATCTTCAATAACATCATGAATTAAGAGATCTCCACAGTGAACTATTAGATTAACATCTTCAAAAATTTTATAAACAGTTGTCGGTAGATTATTTCCTCCATACTTAATATGAGTATCTGAAATAACACCAATTTTTATTATTTCTTTCTCGGTCATTACAAAATACCAGTCTCTTCAGGTCTGTACGCTCTTAGAGCCATAACTACATAAACCAATGATATTAGCCAGAAAATGAGCCAATGAAAACTAACCCCCGCCAGATCAAAGAATAGCCCCAAAAGCATCGGAAGTGTAAGTGAGTATGCACTAATTAAAAAATACTCTTTCCAAGTAAATTTGACATTCATAAACTTACCAATTAAAACAGCGATAGATGCTAAAACCACTACATTAAGTAATTTAAGAGCATAGATAAAAGGGAATATAAAAATTAAAACAAAAATAATATAAACCTTCAAATTCTCTAAAAAGCCAATTATAAATTTCTTGTTTATGTTTGATTGGATTCCAGCACTAAATTCTTTGTAAAATATTGTTTGGAGTCTAGAGTCGTTTTTTATAACAGCTTGATCTTTATAAAAAACCATATAACTCTGATATTTTGTATTCATTTCATCTAAGCTAATAGTTTTGTTTATGTCTATCAAAAACGCGGTGGTTTCCTCTTTTACTAGATATTGAACCGAGTCGCCACTCCAATTAAGTACTCCGTTGCTCATACTGAATTCTGGAAATTCATTTTTGAACTTATTTTTCCAGTTATTAATTTCACTATCAAAAATAAGCCAAGTCTTAACTGATCCGATTGAAAAAATCACAAGAACTAATATCGCTAAATAGGCAAATACTCTTTTATAGCTATTCTTTCTCAGAATATTATAGAATTCGAAATTAACAACACTTTCCTTCATTTCAAGTAAAAAATTCATCTTCTTCCTCCAACACCTTATCCAATTTATTTCTTTTTCAACGCTTCCAATTCTTTAACTGTATATTGAGGTTCAACATTAAGATATCTTAAAATATCAGTTAGCATTTCTTTTGTGGCTCTTCCAGCAATTATTCCCCCGAAAATACTATTTCCATTCGGTTCGTCTATTATTGTAAGCAATGCGATTTTTGGATTATTCGCTGGCGCCATAGCCACGTATGAAGCCACATAAAGACCTTCTTTATATACTCCACCCACTGCTTTTTGGGCTGTTCCAGTTTTTGCGGCTATTCTATATCCAGGAATATAGCCCTCTTTTCCAGTAGCATATGTTGCTGTATATTCCATAAAATCTAAAAGCGTATTTGCGGTTTCTTTTGAAATTACTTGTCTTACCACCTTAGGACTGAGCGTAGTTTTCGAGGTCCCATCAGGATTCAAAATTCGTTTAACTATTCTTGGCTCCATTAAATATCCATTATTACCAATCGCGCAAACTGCTGTGAGTAATTGAAGAGGTGTTACATTTATACCCTGACCAAAAGACATATTAGCAAGTTCTACAGGCCCTATTTGGTTAAGTTCTCTTAGCGATCCAGCAGTCTCACCCGGCAACTGAACACCAGTATATTGTCCAAAACCAAACGCCTTTACATATTTTAGAAATTTTACTTCGCCTAGGTTCAGAGCTACTTCCACCACCACAGGGTTACAAGAGTTCCCTATTGCTTCTTTAAAAGTTTCAACTCCATGAGGGTCTGGATATCTCCAACACTTCATTATTCTATCATATACTTCTATATAACCTTTGTCATAAAATTTATCATTTGGTTTAACTGACTTCTCCTCAAGCGCTGCCGCTGCAGTAAATAATTTAAAAGGCGATCCTGGTTCATAAGCATCTGCCACAGCTGGATTTCTCCAAATCCTATAATATGAATTGACCTGTTCAGTGGAACTTAGCTTAGACCATTGACTTGCAGTATATTCTGAAGGTATTTTTCTCGGATCATTAGAATCAAAATCTGGCTTAGATGTCATACCTAAAATATCACCAGTTTTTGGATCCATAGCTAAAACAGTTACTCTTTTTGCCTTATTTATTTCCAACGCTTTAACTGCAGACTTCTCTATGTAATGCTGTATCGTTTCATCAAGTGTTAGCACTAAGCTTGAACCATCCTGTGCCGCTACATACCTACCTTCACTTCCAGGTAACTGTATCCCCCTGGCATCGGTTAGTTTAATGTCTCTCCCAGGCAATCCATTAAGTACACTTTCAAATTTTTGCTCTATTCCTTCTTGCCCTTGGTTGTCAATGTCTGTAAAACCTAAAATATAAGAAGCAAAATTACTCTGGGTGTAGTATCTTTTCGTATCATCGTAGTAAAGAAGCCCAACGTGCTTACCTTCATCAATTTCTTTTACTAAATTTCCTACTGAATCTACATCTACTTTCTTCTTAATTAAAACTGTATCTTTTTTAGAATTGAGTTTTTCTAGAACGTCACTTTTATTAAGGAATAGTTTTTTTGATAGCAACAAAGCCAGACCTTCCTTGTCTTTAACAAGATCAGGTCTGACATAGAATTCATATGCAGGTGAACTAATGGCTAATTTTTTATAATTCCTATCAAGAATGTCGCCTCGGATAGAAGGTAAAACTTGATCTCTTGTCCACTGTGCAATAGCTTTTTGTTTATATACATTCTTCCCAATAATCTGAATATAAGATAATCCGCACAAAATTGCAACAACTGGTAAAATAAAAACCACAATTGTGAAAATAAGTATATTTCTTTGCGAACGCTTTTTTCGACTATTCAATATAACACCCATTCACTATCAGTTATTTCTGACAGTGCCTGTAATCCCGGCAATTATCTGCCTAATAAAAATAATAGCTTTTTCTTCTTGTACTTCTGAAACATCATAATAACCGCTTAAATCTCTATTGTCAATTATTTTCTTAACCTCCACAAGGACATAAGTGATTTGCTTTTGAACGTTAGGATATTGCATTTTCATTTCTTCTGTTGCTTTTTTTTCTAATTCATCAAGATTTACTGACTTCATTAATCTTACATTAACATCTTTATTTATGTTAAGTGCAACTTCATAGTCTTTATTTAGAGTTTCAATACTGTAGTTAATCTCTGCTATATAAGCAGTTCTTGATACAAGTAATAATGCAATAGCAAAACAAAAAATTAGGCTAAGTGAAATTCTAAAAACGCTTGTTTTTGGTTTTCGCTCTTGTTTCCTTTTTCGTCTAATATCCTTCTTTGTATCTTGACTATTACCTTTTCGTTTAGTTCCATAGTCAGAGGGAAATTCCAACGGCCTAGCAGTTGAGTTTTTATATTCTAAGTAATCATAATCATATGCGGAGCTTTGTTTTGGCGGCATTGTATCCCTCCTTCCAATTATTTATCATTCAATCTTTTCTATTAAAGTTTAGCGAGCTTAATTAAGACGTAGCTATTAGCTCGGCTTATAACTTTTCTGCACCTCGAAGTTTTGCGCTCTTCGATCTAATATTTACTTTTAATTCTTCTTCCGATGCTGTTATTGGTTTCCTAGTTATAATTTTTAATTG
>CAYZED010000007.1:34796-75126 GCA_964477445.1 uncultured Clostridiaceae bacterium
TTCCACAAACACAAATTGGAAATTTCGGAGGACACGTACATGGCTTTTCCATTTGATTGAACCAACTTTTTACGATTCTATCTTCCAAACTGTGAAAAGTTATTATGACAAACCTTCCTCCAGGCAATAACAGTTTTGTGCCGTCTTCCAACGCTTTTTTCAAAACTCCCAACTCATTATTTACTTCTATTCTAATTGCTTGAAAAGTGCGTTTTGCTGGATGTGATTTATCTTCTTGCGCCGCTCTCGGAATAGCTTTGTTAATTATATCCGCCAGTTCCTTCGTACTTGAAAAAGGCTTATCTTTTCTATATTCACAAATAAATTTTACGATTCTTACAGCCCATTTTTCTTCGCCATATTCTCTTAGAATTTTCACTAGCTTTTCTTCGCTATAAGTATTGACTACAATTTCCGCAGTAAGTGATGAGGAACTATCCATTCTCATATCAAGCGGTCCATCTGTCATATAACTGAAGCCACGTTCACCTTCGTCAATTTGATGTGAAGAGACACCTATGTCCAGCAATATCCCATCTACCTTTTCGATACCGAGTTTTGCTGTTACTTCTTCAATATTTGAAAAATTATCTTTTACAATTACTACTCCATCAAAGGGTTTAAGTCTTTCAGTTGCACTTTTTATCGCATTGTCATCTTGATCTATTCCAATAAGCATTCCGCCAGGTTGCATTTTTTCTGCAATCATACTTGAATGTCCTGCTCCTCCTAAAGTTCCATCAATATATATTCCACCTGGTTTTATATTTAAGAGATCCAAAGTCTCCTTTGGCAAGACCGGAATATGGCTAAAATCCATGCAATCACCCAATTTCGTTAAATTCCCGTTTATATGAAGTGTTAAGTTTCTCTAAATACCTAATTCGCTCATCTTAGCGGAAACTTCATCTATACTCATATCTGCTTCATCGATATATTTTTGCCACTGCGACGTACTCCATATTTCTATGCGACTCGAAACTCCAATTATTACTACGTCTTTTTCAATATGCGCATATTCCTTCAAGTTTGAAGGTATTAGCATCCTACCCTGCTTATCTGTCTCTGCTTCAATAGCTCCCGAAAAGAAAAATCTGGCATATGCTCTTGCATCCTTGTTAGAAGTCGGAAGTGCACTCAATTTTTTTTCAACAACATTCCATTCTTCCAAAGTATAAATAAATAGACAGTTATCTAGCCCTTTAGTGACAACAAAATTATCCCCAAGTTTCTCACGGAAACGTGCTGGCAAAATTACTCTATTCTTAGTATCTAAAGAATGCTGAAATTCACCAATAAACATTTTTCCCTCCACTTAGTTACTACTTTACTCCACTATAAACCACTTTAACATATAAATCGGTAAAAATAAACAACTTTCTTAATTTTTTTTAAAGTTTATTTACATTTTATAAATATATTTTTTTTTAACAATCATTGCACCTCTAGGATTTAGAGACAAAAATCAATATGTGCTGTCAAAAACAATTTCCAATACTATATGTGGGGGTTGTTTGCTGTTTTCAAAAAAGTATAGTTTCCTATAATAAAAAAAACTACTGTTTCATGTTCGAAACAGTAGTTTTTGGGTTTGCTATATATTTATTTTATATAACTTTTGTGGGTTTTCTCTAAAAAGCTTAGTCGCTATTTCATTGGCTTTATCAATTGTTATATTTTTCTCATAAACCTTCTTTGCCAAAACATCGGAAATTACATCTCTTGCTAAAGATAAGTGCCCAAAAATATTTTCAACAAAACTATAGTCTCCTCCAAATCCAAGGATTTTATTTATCGGAATCATTTCAAGCATTTCTTCCAATGATTCTTTTGCAAATTTAGACGAAATTAAGTAAGTCCAGCACATATTTAACCAAACATTAGGTTGAGTTTTGCCAAGAATAATTGTTTCTCTTACATATGGATAACCAAGGTGAAACACATCGAAATTGACGTCTCTATGTTGTTCAATTAAGTTAATTAAATTTGATGGATGTAATTTCCTGTAATCATCCCAATACCCTGTATGTACACATGCTACTAGGTCATTTTCAGCGATGCTTTCAAGCAGAATACCAGCAGTAAAATTAGTTAATGCATTTGCATTCTCTAACGTGGCTATTTTATTCGCTTTTAAATCATCAAATATCCTCTTCGCATCTTTATAATTTTTTAAATCCGACGAAAATGGAAACGATAGAAATTTAATGCCAAGTGCTGCATTCTCTTTTCCATATTGAACTTTTTCATTTATTTTTTGAATAAAGTCATCAAAAGTATTAATGTTCGAACCCCAATCATCAATATATTTCTTACATGTAGGCCAATTAGGAACTCTGTAAATATTACTTAATAGTGAATCATTATCTACTATATTTTGATTTAAACAAGTAATTATATTACACTTATCCTTTAATACCTTTTGATATAATCCTGGCTTATTTTCTTTCTGCATTAGTTCCGTTACTTTGAAGATTGATTCCTCATTTAGCTCAAATTCTCCATAAATATTCCCCATTGAAATTGCTGCTGCTTTATAATAATTTGTGTGTTCGATTAATTTATAAAATGGTTTTAATTTATCCCACCGCTCGTCTAATTCAACTGAGGGTCTCCAATTTTTATCATCTAGTGGCTGCATTAGACTTGAATATTCTTCTGGTAATCCAGCTGATTCTAAATCACCTCTGCAATAGTGTGTAAAAAGCGAAAGTGCATCGACATAGCTTCCTATTCTGTTTGCTTCAGACGGCAAATGTTCATGACTATCGATAATTTCCATTTGGCTAATTGATTTATATATTTCTTCTTTAACTTTTAATTGCACGACATTTTCCATATTCATGAGACCCCCTTCTTTGTTTCTATTATGTTTGCATACTTTTTTGCGCTTTAAGTTTTATTGCAAAAAAAGAACACATTAAAATAATCATTCCAACTATTAACCACCCGCTTTTTATTCCAGTTAACATAACAATTTTGCCCATTGTTAAAGGCCCTAACATGCTTCCTGTCCCAATAATTAGATTTATTACAGCACTCATTCGTCCCCTATGTGAAGTTGGAGTGTATTCCATCACATAAGTTGTACTACAAATAGATATTACTATTTCACCAAGTGTAAAAATTAGTACTGACAAATAAAAAAACGATAATGTATCAAAAAAGCCAAGTATTCCAAATCCAAAGGTATATAACAAACCTCCAATGAATATCGATATATTATGTTTAGTTGTGGCTAATAGCTTTGTAAATAATGGGGTTAAAAAGACGACAATTAGTCCATTGAAACTTGCCATTGTTCCAATATAGATTCCACTCAGCGAATTCCCAAAATTTTGAGATACATGCATCGGAAATAAAAAACCCCACTGAGAGTAGCCAAATTGATAACCCATCATTATTATGGCAAATATTATCAAGACTGGTCGTTCCATTAAAACAAAGAGAATACTTCCCTTTACATTTTTCTCTAAAAAACTAGTCTCTACCCTCTTTGATGGATGAGTATAATAACTAGATTTAGATACAAATAATATTATTAATGAAATTGACCCAAATGTAGTTATAGCCTCAAATAAGAACAAAATATTTATGTAATCTTTGTATAAAAATCCTCCTAGCAAAGGTCCCATTGCCAATCCTACATTCCCACATAAATAATTTAGTGAATAAGCTGATTTACGATTTTTTCTAGAAGTCAAATCTGCAACTAGTGAATCTAGTGAAGGACCTGCAAAAACAGAGCAAGCACTTGAAAATATCAATAAATAAATCATTATCATTGAAGGTTGAATAAACACGCATAAAACGTACATACATCCTGATAAAAGACGAAAAACTATCAGAATCTTTTTCCTGTCAAATATATCTGCAATCTTTCCACCAACTAAAAGCGGAAAAATATATGTTAGGCTTGCTATTGTTAAAACAAATCCTGCTTGCGCTTTGTTAAGACCAATTTTTTCTACAAGCAAAAGAGTAATTAATGGTGTTGAAAAACAGCCCATTGCATTTATCATTTTTGAAATTGCAATAATATAAATTTCTTTTGATAAACCTTTATATGGACTTAAGTAATTTTTGAAAAAATTCACAATTCTATCCCTCTATTTCAACTCCTAAATAAGTATTCCAATTCGTCCTTATAAACTAGAGCAATCTGCTCTATAGAAGCATCTTTTCCTTTTAAATTAATATCGAAGAACCCCACAACTAAATCTCTTAAGATTTTTCTCATTCTTGGCTCTGATATATTTTTTCCTGACTCAGCTCCTTCTTTCATAATTATTGATTTAAGACCTAAATCTATGACTCTTCCATCACCAAAATCACCGTGTGTCGAGTTCTTTATGCCAATAAACATAATATTTTTTTGATTAGAATGATATCCAGTTATAAATGCTCTTATACCACTACATAGAACCATAAAAGGTTGATCAATAATGTTTTCTATCAGTTCTCCACCAAATTGTCCCCCATCCATATTTATACCAGCTTTAAATCGTTTATCAAAAAAACATACCCTACCAGCATTTCCTCCACCCATTGAATGCCCAAATATGCCCACTTTGTTCAAATCCATCTTACCCGAAATAATTGCTGCGCTTTCTGAATTGTTGATTTTATATAAATAGTCAAGAACCGAAATAGTATCTTCTAAATATAAATTCATGATTTTGTTCATCTCTGGCGTATCAACTAGCTGTAATCTGAGCCACTCTCCGGGGTCACTAATTCTAAACTTATCAGCTTCAATATTAATTCTTCTAGATTCTTCAGTAACTGCTTCACTAAACTTTTCATTAACCCCCACTATTTTCTCATCGAAAACAGAAACCGAAGTGACGTAAGTTATTGTAGGTGCAACTACAATGTACCCTCTACTGGCTAATTCTTCACATAGAAGTGTGGCTGACCAGTTTGGGCTTGCATTCCCATGCCCAAAAAATACAACTGGATATTTCTCATCGCCGTATTTGATAGAAGCACTTAAATATCCATGAGTCTTAACTTTGGTCAGGTATTTATAAAAATCAAAGTCTCCTTTTATCCCTATAATGGCTAGTGCAAAATTAGTTAAATGCCTAGATATGTTCGAATCTTTAATATAAGATATTCTTTTACATCCTTTAGTAGATTCAGCCGGATACCAGCATCGAACAGGAATTTCTCTAAAATTTTCCTTAAAAATTGGATCTTTTCTGTTAATATCTTTACAAATAAAATCATAAACACCTACTATATATTTCCCTGTGGGCTTCGGAAGTCTAATGATTTTTGACAGAAAAAACTGCACTATTTTCGAATTAGGAATTTTGAAAATATCCATAATGATCTCCTTAATTTTTTAACTAAAAATAAAACCTATTTTAGTAATACATCCAAATAAACTATAACAAGCTTTTTACTTTCTCTGCCATAGCATTCCCAAGTCTTATATGACTCTTCGCAGTATAGTGAATCCCATCCTCTTTACTAACAGAAATGTGCTCAGCAACATCAAAAAAATCACAGTTTAATTCTTTTGCTTTTTCAGAAAAAAGATGAGAAAACTTCTTTGATTTTTCTCTCCCACCCATAATTATTTCTGTCCATGGTTCCATCTCTATAATTGGCGGTGGTGCTGCAAGTATTATTTTGGGGGAATTACCATTTGGTCCAGACCCGCTTTTTTTTATAATTTCGACTAATACCCCTGCAGCATTTGCAATATCTGTTGCAGTAAGAGAAAATCTCGCTTTCAAATCATTAGTTCCCAACATTAAAATTACCAAATCAATAGGACTGTGGCTATCTAAACAAGGTATTAGGTACTCTTTTCCATTTTTATGTCCATCACTAACCGGATCTTCAAATAAAGTTGTTCTTCCTCCCAATCCCTCTTCAACTATATAATAGTCTTCCTTTAAAATGTTAGCCAAAACGCCTGTCCATCTTGTATTTTTATCGTATCTTGATCCATCTACAGGATTTGAACCCCAGGTATTTGAATCTCCATAGCAAAGTATTGTTTTCATTTTTCTACCTCTCAAAATTAACAGTTGCAGCGAGACAAATTATATTACCTTGTATTCTTATTTTCCCAAAATGATATGGAGCTATTAAAAAATCTCCAACTGAAACATCTTTCCCATTTATTGTCCCTTTGCCCTCTATTACTCCGATTATTAAGTAAGGAAAAATTTGTTCTATATCCGCATGCCCTCTCACATCATATTTTATTACAGTAAATTGCGGTGATTCAATCAAAGTATGTCTTTCGAAATGATAAAACTTCTCAACTCTTTGTTCTTGCTTTCCCATGATAAAAGGGACTTTCATAGATAGTATCGACTTTTCGATATGTAGTTCTCTTTCAACGCCTTCTACTTTTCTTCCGTAGTCATACAGCCTATACGTTGTGTCTGACGGTTGTTGAACTTCAATAATCCTCATCTTTCCTGTCAGAGCATGGACTGTTCCACTGGGGACATTTATAAAATCACCTTTTCTAATAGGCATACGACATAAAAGTTCATCCCATCTATTCTCTTTGATCATTTTCAATAATTCTTCTTTGTTATTTGCTGTATGACCATATACAATTTCTGAATCAAGCGAACAATCGGCAATATACCAGCACTCCGTTTTTGGTTCTCCATCTTCACTATCATCACCTGGATGTACTTGAATACTCAAGTCTTCTTTCGTATCAATAGTTTTAACTAGTAACGGAAATACACTTCCTTCTTGATATCCAAAAAGTTCTTTGTGTTTATCCCATAACGTTGAAAGACTCATACCTGAGTATTTACCCTCAACTATTATGCTCTCACTTCCCTTATATCCACTGACACTCCAATCTTCAAATCCCCAAATTTTTTCATGAATTGCTCTTTTAAAGACTAGTAGCTCTTTTTCATCACTGTTTTTTTTCTTCAGACGGTTTTGTACCATTAACGCAGCACCAACAGTGCCTGGATTACTAAGTTCTGCTTTTTTTATATCTATTTTCCCTCGCATTACTTTGTAAATATAGCCTTCGAAACTGCTCTTTACTTTTTCTAAAAAAATATCGTCGGCATCCATTACACCACCACCGAGTACAAATACATTCGGATCTACAATGTGTGCAATAGCAGCCATACCTTTCCCCAAAGAATCTGCCGCTTTATCAATTATTTGTGTTGCAACTAAATTACCTTCCAGCATTTTCTCGAAAACATCTTCTGTAGTATTCACTTCTAAGCCTTTTTCTAATGCTTCTCTTAAAATGGCTGTTCCACTAGCTGAACCCTCAAGAGATCCGGAATTCAGAAAACTATGTTTAGCTTCATTATCCTTAACAATTATATTAGCTATTTCACCAGCATTACCTGTTGCTCCATTAATTATTTGCCCATTATAAACTAGCCCTCCACCAACTCCAGTGCTTATTGTAAGATAATATACAATTTCATATCCTTTACCAGCGCCATACACTGCTTCTCCCAAAGCCGCCACATTGGCATCATTTTCTATAAAGCATGGTACATTAAAGTACTCTTCAATCCTTTTGGATAAATGAATTCCATCCCATCCTTCGAGATTCACTAGATTGAATACAATGCCATTATTTGCGTCTAAAGGTCCTGGCATGCCAATACCAATTCCTCCCAGAGATTCAATGTCAATTTTGTTCTTTTGAATCTGAAGTTTTATTAGATTTAATATTTGGTTAATTGTGCTTTCAGCACCATCTTTTTTGTCAGTGTTTTCTTTTGTTAAATCAACACAATTTCCAATAGAATCATACAATGCAACTCTTATATTAGTTGCTCCAAGGTCGATTCCGATCCACCACTTACCCATTTTGTCCTCCGTTTGAATATATGTATCATAGAGATTTTATGACAAATCTAGTTTGAACGTTTTTATCTCAAAAGGCATAATATGAAAATAGAAACTATTCTCATTCTCTTCGACTTTAATCTCAGATATTTCTTTCTCTAGTAAATCACATTCGAAAACACTCTTAATTTTTTTATCAGAAGTTAACTTAACTAGGTTCCTTGAATTAAAGTATTCATATACTCTAATAATTATTGAATCACTATCTTCAGCAATTTTTACGACTTCAATCTGAACAACGTCTTTATCAATACTAAATAATGAGAACTCATTACTAGATTTAACTTCTCCAATTTTTAATGGCCTTACTATCATTGGACAATTCAGCGAATAAGCTTCATTTACCGTTCTAGCTTCTTTCCAAGTGCCTATATGAGGATAGAGTTCATAAATGAACTCATGAATACCTTGATCAGCTTCTGGATTAGGATATGTGCTTGACTTAAGTAAAGTAAGTCGAATATTATTCTCCTTTATGTCATGACCATACTTACAATCATTTAATAAACTAACTCCATAATTGCCCTCCGACAAATCCACCCATTTATGCGCGCATACTTCAAATCTTGCACTGTCCCAGCTTGTATTCCTATGCGTTGGTCTCTCCACATTACCGTATTGTATTTCAAAAGTTGCTTTGTCAGAATTAATATCAACAGGAAATGAAGTCTTAAGTAACGTATGTTTCTCATGCCAATCTATTTTTGTTTCAAATCTTATTTTCGAGGAATTCTTGGTTATTGATATTTTTTGTTCAATTATCGAATTTTCATAAGTGCGAACTACCTTTAGTGCCGCTCTATTTAATCCATTTTCAATTATTTCTACAGAATCTAACCTATTTATTACCCACTTTTTATCTTCATAATATGGCTCAATATTCCACGCATCATACTCAAACGGTTTATCCTGAAAAGCAACAATTCTATTTGCATGTTCTCCAGAAGTAATAACTTCTCGGTTGTTTATTTTGTCATATATTGAAATTATCTCTGCATTCTTGTCAAACTTCACTCTAATTAATTCATTTTCTAATAAATTCTTACTTACTAATAACCCGCCAGCTAATAACCCGCAAGTGCGTACTTCAGAACCATCTGGAATCTTGTTTTGCTTCATTTCGAATATTTTATAGCCTTTTGCTGGAACGTTTTTCGCTGTAAAAACGTGCTTTTCTGATGTCCCTTGAATTTCAATCTCGACTTCTTCTGTTCGTTCAAATCCCAATTGATTGAATACAATATACGAATTAGTTTTAGTTGTGACCTTGTTCTTTATAACTTCTATAGCAGAATCTATCAACGCTTCTACATCTGCCTTAACTTCCTCATATTGTTTAAAAGAGTCGTCATATACTTCTTTGATTGAAGAGCCGGGCAAGATATCATGAAATTGATTCAAAAGAACCTTCTTCCAATTTTCGTTGATTCTATTCTTTTCATACTTGTATTCTTTATCAAATTGTTTTGCTAGAGTAGAAAAAAACTCGACATCGAGCATCAAAAATTCGCTCTTGCGGTTGTATCTTTTTGATTTTGCCATTGAAGTATAAGTGCCTCTGTGAAATTCTAAATATAATTCGCCGACCCATTTTGGAAATTCATTCTTGTGATTTTCTTTTATCTTTTTAAAGTAATCAAGAGCTTTTCCTTTTACTGTTCTGGGACAGCCAGGTATACCCCTACTCATTCTTTTTTCGTTTTCAAGCATTTCTCTTGTGGGTCCACCGCCGCCATCGCCATAACCATAACAAACCAATACGTCTCTATTTACAGACTTTTGTTGATATCTATCCCAAGCTCCCATAATCTGTTCTGGCTCAATAACACCATTATAACTAGTATAAAATGGCGCAATATCTTTCATATCCGGATCAGTAGTTGTAATAAAATGAGTTAAAACCTCTGTTCCATCAATGCCCTTCCAATTAAATGTATCAAATGGCATTTTGTTGTGATCATTCCAACTGAGTTTTGTGGTCATGAAATATTCAATTCCACATTTTTTCATAATTTGCGGAAGCGCTGCACTATATCCAAAAACATCTGGGAGCCAAAGAATTTTGTTATCCATTCCGAATTCTTCTTTGAAAAATCTTGTCCCAAAAAGAAACTGTCGCACTAATGACTCTCCTGAAGTCAAATTACAGTCAGCTTCTAGCCACATTCCACCTTCAACTTCCCATCTTCCATTTGCTATTTCATTTTTGATTTTTTTATACAAATTTGGATTTTCTGTTTTTAAAAACTCATAAAGCTGGGGTTGACTGGACATGAAAGTAAACTCCGGATATTCTTTCATAAGAGATAGTATTGTGCTAAAACTTGCCATAACTTTTTTTTTAGTTGTCGATAATGTCCATTTCCATGCCACATCAATATGCGTATGACCTACACAATGCGCCAAAATATCTTCTTTACCACATAATTTCTTATAGAAATTATCGTCTAAATATTTAATAGTATTTTCAATTGAAAGATTGAATTCTTTCGAATTTGGTGTTCTGATATCTAAAAAATTCACTGCTCTATCTAAGCAACTTAATATATCTATTTTTCTTATATCATCATCTTCTAAAAATTTTGCAGCTTGAAGCGGAACATTTATATCATAGAAGAGCGATTCACATGTTTTGTTAACACTCTGAATAGATCCTTTTAAAAACATATCAGCTTCCTTAAATCCCGCAAAAGAAACTAATTTGATATAAATAACCTTGCCTGGCTCTCCCGATTTTTGGAGCAATGTCTGATGATGGTTTATATCAAGACCATGTATTAATTCATCATCTATGTATAGCCAAAATTGTGGAGGAGTTATAGAAAAGTGCTGAGGTGTCTTACTTTCGATATTCAAAACTACATACTTTTCCCTAAACTCTTCAGGTATTATAATAGTTTTGTTAATTTCAAAAACAACTTCACCTGAAGAGTTAAATTTTTCTTCAATCTTAAAATCATTAATTTCGATCTCATGGATTACGATACTAGCTTTAATATCTTCTAAAATTCTTTCGATTTTTTTTTCAATATGTTTCATAATCTACCAAGCAGAGCTCGATATTCACCTCGCTTATCAGTCGATTTTATACAGTTCCAAATATTTTCTCTTTATGCGATCTATAAAATACTTCGAATTTGCTTTTTCTCCTGTAATCTTTATTAATAGCTCATTTGGAGTAAACGTTTTGCCATGTCTGAAAACTCTATCTTCAAGCCATTTATTTAAAACTGAGTAGTCTCCTTTTTCAATCATTTTGTCCAAATCTTTTACTTCTTCAAATAATTTTGCTGCAATTTGAGATGAGTACACGTGACCAAGTGCATAACTTTGGAAATATCCTATTAAACCTATGGACCAATGAACATCCTGCAAAATTCCTTCTACATCTGTTTTTGGTACTACACCTAGATACTCTTTATACTTATCACTCCAAATTCGTTGTAAGTTTTCTGCATCAATACTACCATCTAAAAGTCCTTTTTCAATTTCATACCTTATTATAATATGTAAACTATAAGTCAATTCGTCAGCAGAAACTCTTATTAATGATGGTATAACAGCGCTAAAGGATTCATAGGCAATTCTGGCACATACTTCGCTTTCATCTATGTTAATTTTGTTTAAAATATTGTAATTATTCTTCCAGAACGCTTCACTGCCACCAATAATATTCTGATATAAAATTGCCATTGCTTCATCCATGCCACCTAGTATTGCTCCCCAAAGTCCACAATTCATCAAACTAGAATCACTAGAATAGCAATAAATAGCATGCCCCATTTCATGCAAACTTCCGAAAACACCTTCCTTAATAGTGTCGAAATTCAAGCCAATTCGTATATCCTTCGGTCCTATAAGAGAACAAAATGGAAGTCTTGTTTCTTCAATTATTCCAGTTTCTTTATCATATCCCATTTTCGCAAGTATATTTATACATTCATCTCTTAAAATATTTCTATCATATTTTTTTCCAAGTATTGAATCATGTATATTAACATCCGATTTTTTTATTTTAGCTAAAAGCGGGATAAATTCTTTTTTTATATCTGCAAACAGTTCATCAATATCTGCTGTAGTAAGATCTTTCTCATATTCCTTAATAAAAAAATCTAAAGGATGATTTAATTTTTCTCCATACTTTGCTATCCTCTTATGTAGGTCAAAAATTTGCTGTAAATATGGTTTAAAAATATTGTAATCATTTTTATCATTTGCTTCTTCCCAGGCTTTATTTGCCTCTGCTGTTATCGATTTTTTTCTACTCATTAGAGTTGATGGAATATGTTTATATCTTTCATGCTTTTCTTTTAGTTCGCGAATTAAAGCTAAATATAAATCATATTCCGCATTTTTATCCTCAAAAAATCTAACTAACTCTTCAGCTTCGTTAGAACTGTAGTGTTTAATCATTTGTTCCTCAAAGAATTCCATCATTTTTTCTCGATAGTTAAAACCTTTTTTTGGCAACGTAATTCTTTGTTCCCAAGTGAAGAGCTCACTTAATGAAAAATAATGCGCTCCCATGTTCGTAAACTCTTCTAATTTTCGAAGCATGCTTTCATATTTGCTCATATGCATTTCCTCCATTTAGATTTAAAGCCGTAACATATCGGACAAGAATACAATGTAAGGATTAAGTCCTTTCAAAATTTGCTTTAGCAATGCTTCCCGCTATTACTTCTAGATTTATATTATTAACAACGTTTTTGTCATCTCGAACAAATTTTACTCTAATTCGTATTCCATATGCTGCAAAGAATGCACTATACTCATCAGTATTTTCATAGCACAAGTCTAATTTGATGTTGTTCAACTTCATTTTTAATAATTCTTCATCAGTATAGATTTCTATAGTTCCATATCCTCTATCAAAATATTCACCAACATATGATGAAATATTTATGTTCTCATTCATTTCAAGTTCGATTTTGTCGTTAACATTTGCTTCGTCAATCTTAATTTTTTCTTCAAAAAAATGCTTCATTAAAATTGATTCATAATCTCTTGGTTCTAAGCCTAAAATTGCATCAGTAATAATATAATCTAATGCAGTCATTACTGGAGTCCCAATACAATTTGTAAGAATAACAAAGCCACTTTTTTCTTCAGGGATAATTCCAATAAACGACTGTGCTCCGTTAACTATTCCACCATGTGAAACAAGCTTTCTTCCTTCATGCATTAATACTCCCCAGCCCAATGCATATGAATTCATTGATCTCCCAGGAAGATTATTCTCCTCCCCTGTGAAAATTTCTGGATTAAAAAGCACTGATAAGGTTTCTTCACTAATAATTGTTTTATCTCCGTACTTACCTTTGTTTATAAGCATTAAATCCCATTTAAGAAAGTCTTTCAAAGACATTTTAATTCCACCACAAGGATTATCTGCACCATTCTCCAAACTTCTCTTTATCTCAATAACCTTACTGTTATTTATTAGGTATGGTGAGCAGTAATCAATATCATCCATATTCTCACCCCTGAAATGGATTGAAGTCATTTGCAGTGGAGTCGCGATTTCATCGATCACTATTTGTTCCCAAGTTTTGTTAAATACTTTCTCTAAAACAAAGCCTAATGCGATATAAATCTGATTCTGATACTGAAATTTTTCTCTGAAACTACTACTAGGTCTAAGATACTTAATCTTATTAACTAATTCACTTCTAGATATTGAGTTGTTTTCGTAGGATACTAAATCATGTCTTGGTAATCCGGACCTATGAACCGCCATATCTCTAAATGTAATATTTTCAGATGCATATTCATCAAACATTCCAAAATCAGCAAAATGTGTCCTTATTTTATCATCAAGCTTTATTAAACCTCTATCGATAGCTATGCCAAGTATAAAAGTAGTAAATGCCTTTGAACATGATGCTAAATCATAGCAAGTGTTTTCAGTTACTCTTTTTTCTTCTGCAATATTTGAATATCCGTATGCGCTCGAAAATATCACTTCTCCACTTTTTATAATACCTATTGCAATTGAAGGATTATTGAATTGCTTCATTAATCCTTCAATTTTTTGATCAAGAATTTTTAAAAAATCATTCATTTACAACCAATCCTCCAAAGATATTTTCCTTGATTTCTTCATGTTTAAAACATGCAACTTTATGATTATTTTTTATACTTTCATAAGGTGGGTATGACACTCGGCAATGCTCGTCAGCATATGGACATCTGGTGCTCAATCTACAACCCAATGGTATATTTATCATACTATCAGGTTCACCCTTTAGCTTCGTTTGTTCTTTCTTAGAATCTTGAGTATTGATACTATTTAATAGTCCAAAAGTATATGGATGTCTTGGATCCGAAAAAATTTCGTCAGTATCAGCTGTTTCAACTACTTTACCAAGATACATTACCATAATTTCGTCACTCATATATCTAACCACATTTAAGTCATGCGTAATAAAAATGTAAGTAAGGTTATATTCATTTTGGAGTGAAATAAGCAAATTCAAAATCTGAGCTTGAATTGAAATATCGAGTGCTGAAGTCGGTTCGTCTAATATTATTATTTCAGGATCTAATGCTAGCGCACGAGCAATGCAAGCTCTCTGCAGTTGCCCACCACTTAATTGATGCGGATAGTAATCTAGGTACTCTTTGTCTAATTGAACCTTCTTAAGAACCTCTTCAACCTTTATAAGCGCATCTTTCTTGTTCATTCCATATACTATTAACGGCCTTGTTAGTGAATATAGTAGTTTTCTTCTAGGGTTTAAACTTGATGATGGGTCTTGAAAAACTACAGTTACTTTTCTGCGAATTTCTTTGATAGCTCTTTCATCTGAATTAAGGACATCAATATCATTTATATATACATCTCCCGAAGTAGGAGCTGTCAAACTCAAAATTAATCTAGCTAGAGTCGTTTTCCCGCTGCCGCTCTCTCCCACAATCCCTAATGTTTCCCCTCTCTTAATACTTAGAGAAACTCCATCTACCGCTTTGATGTCAATTTCTTTTTTTACAAAAGTACCTTTTGTTATTCTGAAATACTTTTTTACATTATCTATTCTTATTACATATTCTGTCTTACTCACTGAAATTCCCTCCGATCAACCCAAATATTTAATACATGCACAGAAATGACCATCTTCGACTTCTATCATTTCAGGAGTTCTAGTCTTACATTCGTCTATCGAACAATGACATCTGTTTACAAATCTACAACCTATCTCTTCAGACGTAAATCTTGGAACACTACCTTCAATAACTTCTAATGGTCCATCATTTTTTCGTTTTGTAGGAAGTGCCCTCATTAGTTTAATTGTGTAAGGATGTTTTGGATTTTTAAACACTTGCTCAACAGTTCCTGTCTCAACTAGATTACCACCGTACATTACACCAACTTTATTTGCGATTTTTTGAACAGTGTTAAAATTATGGGTAATAATAAGTATCGCCGTATTATATTCTTTCTGTAATTCTTTGAGCAAGTCTAAAATTTGTGCCTGAATTGAAACATCAAGTGCTGTAGTTGGTTCATCAGCAATTAATAACTTCGGATTTCTAGCTAACATCATACTAATCATTACTCTTTGTCTCATGCCACCGCTTAGTTCGTGAGGATAACTTTGCATTCTCTCTTCTGAGTCAGGAATTTGAACTTTTTTGAATGTTGAAAGTGTTATATCATAAGCCTCCTTTTTTGAAATTTTGTCAATTAGGAGTGCTTCTTCAATCTGGTTACCAACTCTATATACAGGATTAAGAGAATCAAGTGGATTTTGAAATATCATTCCAATTTCTTTTCCTCGAATTTTTGTCATTTCTTTATTACTAAGTTTAAGTAAATCCTTGCCTTGAAACATGACTGAGCCGCCTAGTTTTTCATTGCCTGAAAAGAAAAGATTATTTATTGCAAATGCAGTAGTTGATTTCCCACAGCCAGACTCTCCTACAAGCGCAAAAACTTCACCTTCCTGAATATTAAAGCTAACATTATTAACGGCTGATAAATATCCCTCTTTCATCTTATATTCAACTGACAGATTCTTTACTTCCAATAAGTTACTCAACTAAATCCCTGCTTTCTATTTCTGTAATTTTGGATCCAAAAGGTCTCTAATTCCTTCACCAAAAAGATTCATTCCCAGTATTGTTAGCGTAAGCATAACCCCTGGATAAATTGCCATATATGGAGCAATATACATGTTTGCCATTCCATCAGCTAATATTAATCCCCAATCTGGTGATGGAGGTTGCGCTCCTAGACCTAAGAAACCAAGCCCAGCAGACATTAAAAGTGAAGATGGTATGCTAATTGTCATTAAAAAAACAATAAACGGCAAAATATTAGGCAAAATATACCTTAACATAATGCTAAAATTATTCTCACCAAACGCTCTAGCAGCTTCAACAAATTGTTGATTTTTAATAGATTGAGTTTTTGATCTTGACATTCTAGCCACGCCAGTCCAACTAACCAAAGCCATTGAGATTATGACGTTTTCCAAACTAGGCCCCAAAATGCTTATTATCCCAAGAGTTAAAAACAAAGAAGGTATACACATAATTACACCAATTAAAAAGTTAATAGAACTATCAACTATTCCACCAACAAAACCAGAAATAATTCCTAACGTGACTCCAATGGTTAATGAAATTGATGTTATAATAAGCGAAGTTTTTACAGCTATCCATGTACCTAAAATGATTCTACTAAAAATATCTCGTCCAAATGTATCAGTGCCAAACCAATGTAAAAAACTAGGTTTTTGCAATAATATTCTCGTGTCCATTCCATCAAAAGGATATGGTGCAATGTATTTCCCAAACAATGAGAATGTTAGAACTATTAAAATTATGATATTGCCAAATAGAAAGGCTTTATCAGTTCTTATTTTTTTTAAGTAAGCTTTCATTATTTAATAGCTCCTTTCAATTCAATTCTAATCCTTGGATCTAGAAGAGCGGTAACTATATCAGCTGCAGTATTACAAATAACTGTTAAAACCGACACTATTAAGACAACTCCCATAACTGCTGGATAATCATTACTTGATATTGAGGAAAATATGAAATCTCCTGTTCCTGGCAAAGCGAATATTCTCTCAATAATTACAGATCCACTTATCATAGTTGGTAGTCCAAGGAAAAACATAACTACTACCGTTATCATTGAATTTCTTAGTATATGTTTATATAGTACTTTGGTCTCAGAAAGACCTTTTGCGTATGCTGTAAGTACATATTTTTCTTTCATATTTTCTAAAACCTCAGAGCGCGTGAATCTATAAAGCCCTGCCATTCCACAAATTACATTAGTCGCAACTGGCAGAATAAATGATCTAAAACCTGCCTCTATTCCTGAAATCGGAGGCATAATTCCCTTCAGTGCTGGAAACATACTTGGAATGGATATCGCAAAAGCAATAACTAAAAGTAAGGCAAGCCAAAATGATGGTATCGATGAAGTAATTGTCGTCAATGACAAAAAGAATTTATCAAAAAATTTACCATGTTTAAATGCTGATAATAATCCTAATGGTATAGTGATTAATGCTACAATTAACATTGATGAAAACGCCAATTTAAGAGTAGTTGGAAGCTTAATTAGGATCAAATGTATAACTGGTTGATTATATAATATTGACTTCCCAAAATCGCCCTGAAGTATTTTACCTGCCCAAACAACATATTGTACTACTAATGGTTTATCAAGTCCCCATTTAGCTCTCATGGCATCCTTAATAGAATCAGAAACTATTGCATCCTTGGGTATCATGTAGTCTATTGGATCCCCTGGCAATAAGTGCATTAAAAAAAACAGTAAAACCGAAACTGAAATAATCATTACTAAACCTATAGCACATTTCTTTAGAGAGTAAACTAGAATATCGTTCATATGTAACCCCACCTTTAAAAAACTACTTTGTTTATAAAAAAAACTGGAAAAAGAGCACTAAGCTACCGTCTCCAGTTTTTTATTATAAATTCTAATACTTATATTATACTATTTATTTCTAACAAGGTCATATAAATGCGCTGACCAGTCAATTTCATCATTTGAATTAATTTTCATTCCTTGCATATAACTCTGAGCGGCCCCAAAACTATAAGGACTGAAAACTGGCACATACAAAGCTTGGTCGGCAAGAAGTTTAAGTGCTACAACTACTGCCTTGTTTTGTGAAGCTACACTAGGTGCTGTGCTCATAGCTTTCATTGCGCTTGCAACTTTCGAGTTAGAATAGAAGCCCTTATAATTTGCGAATTTAGTATATAACTCTGAAGGGTCATCTCTATTCGTAGAATCCGAAACAATATCGTAATTTCCTGATTGTAGTTTTTCAAGATATGCCTTTATTTCCTGAACATCTAAAACAGCATCAATTCCAACTCTTTGTAATAGTGCTTGATACATTGTATCAACAGTAGCTGTCCCTGCTGTGGTGAGAATTTTAATGGTAAGTACTTTTCCATTTTTCTCTAATTTGCCATCACCATTTGTGTCCGTATAACCAGCAGATGCTAGCAATTGTTTTGATTTGGTTACATCAACAGGCAAAACTTTTGCAAAGTATGCTTCTACTTCTTTACTATATCCTTTTCCTGAGCTTGAAATTAAAGAATTTGCAATTTTACCTGATGTTGGTCCTCCCCAAACTTTAAGAACTTCGTTTTTATCGATTGCCATTGCTATCGCTTTTCTAATATTTATATCTTTTAGAACATCTGATGTAGGGTTAAGCGATAATCCTGCCGCACCTTTTTCAAGTGTTTTTGTTATAATAATCTTTGGATTTGATGCTACCATAGGTCTATATTGACTTGGAATGTATGGTACAAAATCGAAATTCCCTTGTAGGAACTCCATCAATACTGTTGTAGGGTTTGATATAAATCTTACAGTTGTATAATGTGAATACATTGGTCCATGATTTGTGCACGTTGGATCCCAATTTTGGAAATACTCACTTCGTGCTAATTCAGCCTTTACCCCCTGAGTCCACTTAACTACATAATAAGGTCCATAGAATACTGGTTTCTTATTGAAAGCATCTGGTCCCATTTTTTTAGCAACAGAAACATCGAGTATTGCAGAAAACTGTTTTGAGAGAAATACCAAAAATGATGGTGTAGGAGCTTTAAGATTTATATATACATCATTACCCTTTGAAGAGTAAGATTTAACAGCCTCCAAAGGAGTTGCATTAATACTATATTGCTTACACCATTCAAAAGATCCAATAACATCAGCCGTTGTTACTTTCTGTCCAGTGTAAAATTTCATGCTCGGATCAAGTGTAATAGTTATGGTTTTTCCATCTTTTGATACCTTAAATGATTTACAAGCATTTGGTACATAACTCTGCCCGTCCAGAGATTTAGATAGAAGTGGTGAACCAGTTAAAAGTGGAATGTAATTCCCCGCAGTACCTTGCTGGTAGAAATCAAGGCCAGTAATTTCTGTAGTGTCAACCAGCCTGCCATCAATTCCCTTAATAGGAGCTGCTGGAGCCGCTATAGCACATCCACTAAAGAATACTGTTAGAACCATAGTTACCACCAATACCAGAGAAATCGCTTTGCGTTTTTTGTTCATTTTTTCTTCCTCCCATATATTTCATTTTTAGGTTACAGTTTTTGGCTAAATCTCGTAGATTTTCGGAATTAATGTTCTCGTGTACATGTGTAATCGAGAAAAAAGTTTGTTTATGTTCTCGTGTACATTTCTATATTTCAAATTATACAAGGTTATTTCTATTATGTCAATATTAATTTGCCATTTAATGTTCCCGTGAACATATTTTTTTTCACTACAACTTTCCCATTAACTAAAACATATTCAATTCCAACATTTTTCTCTCTTGGGTTATGAAAACTAGCCCTATCCGATAGTTCTGCAAGATTCATTACTACGATGTCTGCATCATATCCAACCTTAATTAAGCCTTTGTTTTTTATATTCATAAATCCTGCTGCTTTATGCGTAAGTTTATGAATAGCTCTTTCAAGCGTTATTACCTCCTTTTCTAAAACATACTTTTTTAATAGTCTTGGCATCGAACCAACACACCTCGGGTGAAAACCTACCCCGTCTAAAATTACACCTCCATCCGTTCCAATCATTCCATGTTCTGCTGATAAAAAAGACTCAATACCATCTTCACTCATCATTAAGAAAGCTACAAAAGTTTCTAGGTTGTCCTTAATCAATATTTCGAAAAAAGCATCAAATTCATCAATCCCTTTTTCAGTGGCATATTCATATATCGTTTTCCCTTGAACTTCTTGAAAATTGGAGGCTGTGGTGATAAGCGTATTTTTAAAACCTGCCGAATAATAAAAATTTTCCCATCCTGTTTCAAAACTTAGCACATATTCTTTTATCTCGTTTCGTCCTTTTTCTGTTTTAATAAACGCCAAAAGTGCCTCGTTGCCCATAGCATGAAAAATCGGGGGTATCATCATCTTCAACATTGTTCCAGCCTGGTCATAAGGATACTGATCGAACGCAATATTTAAACCTTCTTCATTAGCTGTATTAATCATTTTTAGAACTTCATTTGTATAAATCCAATTATTTTCACCAGCAATTTTAAGGTGTGAAATAACTGTCCTAACCCCTGAATCTCTTGCAATATCAATAATTTCTTTAATCGATTCCCTAATTAATGATGATTCATTTCTCATATGCACCGCAAATACTTTATTATACTCCGCTACAACTTTGCATAACTGTGTAAGCTCAAATTTATCTGCAAAAACTCCTGGTGCATAGATTAACCCTGCGGACATACCTAGTGCTCCATTCTCCATAGCTTCTCTGACATAGTCTTTCATAGCTTCCATTTCTAAACGACTTGCTTCTCTATTTTCTATACCCATAACTGCTGTTCTAACTAGGCAGTGCCCAATGTATACTGCCATATTAGTTCCGATTTTAAGGTTATTAATCTCTTCAGAATAGCTTTTAAAAGAATCAAATTTCTTGCACATCTCAACTGTTTTTTCATCATTTAGAATAAAACCCATATTCTGTTTTACTAAATCAAATTTTGATGGTGGTATAGGAAATAGAGTAATTCCACAATTCCCTGCAATATCTGATGTTATTCCCTGTTCAAGTTTATTGAAGGATGACGCATTTTTGAAAATATCTTGGTCTACATGACTATGCATATCTATAAATCCAGGCGTGACCACGTGACCATCTGCTTGTATAAATTCCATTGCCTCTTGTTTTGATAAATCGCCTATTGATCTAATTTTGTCTTCATTAATACCAATATCGGCTCTATAGCCTTTGGTTCCAGACCCATCAATAATTAATCCGTTTTTAATAATAATATCAAACATATTGCCGCTCCTTAAGAAATCTAGTTTCTTTAAATAATCATATATTTGTTAGCATTTTAGCCTACTCGGCTAAACTAATTTTTGGTTTCTTCTTATTTATCATTGTCAGACTTGCAGCTCCTAATAAATAAAAAATTGTAATTAATAAGAATATTATTCTATATTCTTTAGAAAATATCTGAATAATAAAACCAGAAAGTATTGGTCCAATAAAAGATCCGAATGTGGATGCTATAGATCCAATTGACAAAAACGAAGCAACTAACAAGTCATTTTCGGCACAATCTACTGATAATAGTACAAGATTAATATTCACTAAATTCATGAAAAGACCTACAAAGATTAGTATTCCTATAAAAATGTAAGTATTGGTAAAAACAAATGCTATCCATAAAACTGACGCCATCATCAAGAATCCCACAATTACTGATTTTTGTTTTCCGATTTTTGTAGAGATTATACCTGTCGGAATTGCTGTTATGAGTACCATTAAATAGAATATTCCACTCAGTTGTGTCGCAAAACCTGGTTGTTCATGTAATGAAAAAACTATATAAGAAGTAAGAAATACTTTTAAAATGCTAAGTGCCGCAGCATTAAACACTATTGCTAATACAACTCTTATCAAAGCAGTTCTATTTTTTATAGGCAAGCTTTTTATGGTCAAAAAAGAATTTATAATTCCTCCAATTCTATTTCCTTCTTTATTAATTCCACTATCACTTATACTCTGATTAAATATAATTAACTTTTTTGTTTCATTCCCCTTTATTTTGTATTCATATGGCTCTTTATGAAATAACATTACTAAAAGAAGTGCCAATACAAGTTCACCACTAACTAGTGAGAAAGGTAAAACAGGTGAAATTTTATATAAAAGAGGTCCAACTAGCATTATAAATATCATGCCTATATAGGTAATGAACACCACAAATCCTTGCGCCTTAGAACGAAGTCCCGTATCTATTACATCCCACCTCATTGCGACTACAATATTGCCTAGTGCTGACCATATTAAACAAATAATTGTGCAAGCAGCTACGAACATTATAAACAATCCAGGCATTTTACTAATTATCCCATTTGATTCTTTAATAATGAATGAAGGTATTATAGGTATTAATACGAAAGACAATGCTAATAAAGGAACAAAAGTTAAAATATATGGTTTCCTTCTTCCTATTCTTGATAAAGTATTATCACTAAGCGAACCAAAATATGGATTGACAAATATGCTAAACACATTGGAGAAGGAGAGAATAATTCCTGCAAAAAAAGGCGTAAGTCCGAAACCTAAAAACCCTGATGTCGAGTTAATTCCCGCGCTTCCACTTTGTAAGTATATCGGAACATAAGAATTATAAAGGCCCCATAACATTTCTGTTCCCAATGGTATTAAACTCAATATAATAATTTTCCATTTAGTTATTCTCATGTTAGGTGCACCTCCTTAATCCATAAATATGTCTGTATATCAATGATAACTTTATTTTTTTAAGAGCTTTGCAATTTTCTTGCTGTAGGCGTTTCGCATAACCCCCCTAAAACAGTACACTTTAGTTCTTTCGGAAGCATTTCTCCAACTTTTCTCATAGCAATAATGACTTCATCTAATGGTATGTAGGGGTCGAATCCTCCAATAACCATATTTGCAGATACAACCGAATTAGCTGCTGCGGAAACATTTCGACTAATGCAAGGAATTTCCACACTTCCACAAATAGGATCACATATTAACCCAAGCATATTTTGGATTGATAATGCCGCAGCTCTTAGACTTACTTTTGAGTCATAACCCATTATATCTGTCAGCGCCGCCGCTGCCATAGCACTTGACGAACCGTTTTCTGCTTGACAACCACCCATCTCCGCTGCAAATGTCGCTTGGTTGTAAATAAACACTCCAATAATTCCGGCACTCAATAGCCCCTTAATAGCTGTTATTCTATCAACACCCTTATCTTCCATTATTGATATTAATATTGCCGGAATAACTCCACTTGAACCAGCTGTTGGAGCCGCCACAATCTTCCCCATTGACTTATTATTCTCTAATACAGCTGTTGCATAAACAGTTGCCTTATTTAATATTCCTGTATCCATGAATAAATTCTTCTCTTCCGCATTGCTAAGCATACCAGCCTTTGGCTTAAGGAATTTAAATCCTATGTCGCTCTTTAGACTAATTCCAGATTTTATTGACTCTTCCATAGCAGATAGTATTTTCTCGCAATATTTAAAAATATTCTCTTCTGACCATCCACTTATCATCTTTTGATATAATAATCCAGCTTCCCAAAGTAAGAATTCCTTACCACAATAATAATCTTCCATTTCTTTTGCAGTATTAAATGGAGCTTTTTGAGAATTTCCAGCCGCCACAGGTAGGACTGGTGATATTCTTTGAACTTTTATGACTTCACTAATTTGCATTATTTCATCTTTTACTCTATCGCTAATTTTATTTAATGTAGTAAATTGTTTTGCATATTGGCAGTCAAAAACATTGGAATCAAGAGAGTTTTCTTCTTCAACAACTCCTAATTTTTTTATTGATAATATATCGTTATTAGATCTCAAAATTATCATTTCAATTTTTTTATGAATTTCTTCATCGTCAGCTTCTGTTTTTCCATAGACTATAATTTCATGGCTATCTCCTGATATTTTAGTATGAAATCCATTTATTTTTATGATTTCGACAACTGCGCCTCCATGAGAAATTGTTTCTAAGCAAGAAACTAATAATCCGTTGTCATAAAAATTTATCATCGCAGTATTTGGGTGAGAAAAGGAATCTTGTACAATGTGAAAAGAAAAATCGTACCCTAAACTTTTGGCAGAAACAAGTGCATCAGGAATTCTTATATCGTCAGTATCCCAGCCTAATAGTCCCGAAACGAAACCAATGTCAGACCCTTGTCCTTTATAAGTCGCTGCATAAGAACCACTTTTGCTAAAATAAATTCTTATGGACTTTGCACCCTCTGATAGGTCTCGAGCCATGAGCCCAATCCTAACGGGTCCCGCAGTATGCGAACTCGATGGCCCAATCATTATTGGACCCAGAACATCATTAAAAATATCAGCGCTCATATTAACCCTTCATTCATCTAAAATTTAAATCCATTGTCTGCGATTACATTACTAAACCAATATCCTGATTTCTTAATTGTCCTTTTTTGTGTATTGAAATCAGTAAAAACTAAGCCGAATCGCGAATTATAACCCTGACTCCATTCAAAATTATCCATTAAACTCCATACATAATATGCAGTTACATTAACTCCATCTTCAATTGCTCTGTGTAGTGCTGATAAATATTTTTGAAAGTATGCTATGCGTGTATCATCTTTAACTGTTCCATCTTCTGATATAGTATCAAAATATATAGCTCCATTCTCTGTAATAAAGATCTGTTTAGGATTATAGTCTTCTTTTAATCGGACCATTAAATCATACATCCCTTCAGGATCAATATCCCATTTACCATCGGTTTGTTCTTTACGACCGTAAACGATTTCCATCTTTAAAGGCAACTCATTTTTATTCTCTTTTATGCAAAGACTAAAATAATTATTAATTCCCAAAAAATCAATTGGAGCGCTGATTAATTTCATATCTTCTTCTAATAATTCTGGCAATTGCGCAAAATGTGAATAATATTCAACTAAATCAGCCGGGTAACTCCCTTTAAAAATAGGGTCAGCATACCAACGATTCATAAATGCATCCATTCGCATAGCAGCATCAACATCTTCCTTTTTCTCTGTTGCAGGGTAAACTTTCATCATATTAAGTGTAATTCCTATTTGCCCATTTAGTTCTAATTTTCGATACTCCTTCACCGCAATTCCGTGTGCTAGTGCTAAATGATATGAGACCTTCAGTGCCACTGAAATATCTTGAACTCCTGGTGCATGTCCACCAGTAATATGTCCCAAAACCACTGTATCCCATGGTTCATTCAAAGTAATCCAAATAGGAACTTTATCGCCAAATTCTTTAAATACAAAAGCTGCATATTCTCCAAAAGCTTCTGCCACACTTCGATTTGTCCATCCTCCAATATCCTGTAACTTCTGGGGTAAATCCCAGTGAAATAGTGTTGCTGCAGGGATAATACCATTATTAATCAAAGAATCAATTAAGTTTCGATAAAACTGAACGCCCTTCTCGTTTGGTTCTCCTATACCATCGGGAAAAATTCGTGTCCATGCAATAGAAAAACGATAGGATTTGATGTTCATTTTTTTCATTAATTGAATATCTTCTTCGTATCTATGATAATGATCGCATGCAGTATCTCCATTTGTGCCATCTTTAATCTTGCCTATGGTATGTGAGAAACGATCCCAAACAGATTCTCCTTTACCATCTTCATTCCAAGCGCCTTCAATTTGGTAAGCCGCGGTTGCACATCCCCATATAAAATTTTCAGGAAATTGATAAGTCTTCATATTTAAATCCTTCCTAAACTATCAGGTAGTGTAAAGTACATACACAACTTTTATTTGTTTATCTATTTGTGCCAACGTTTAGCTCTACCATTTTTAATTTGCAAACTCTTCCCGTCTTTCAAAGCAATTTCTCCATTAACTATTACATACTCTATTCCTTCATTTGATTTTGTTGCATCATCAAAATCGGCTTTATCAATAATTGTATTTTCATCAAAGATTACTATATCAGCATCATAACCTGTTTTTATAAATCCTTTACTTTTGAATTTACCGACTGTAGCCGGTAAACCTGTCATTTTTCTTACTGCATTTTCGAGTGTTAATATTTTTTTCTCTCTGACATACTTGCCCAAAATTCGAGGAAAAGATGCATTATATCTTGGATGCCCACTTTCGCCTTGTAGCGTTACGGCTCCATCAGTGCCAAACATCGTGTGAGGATATATCATTATTCGTTCAAGATCTTCATCATTCATTGAGAAAAACGCACACATCGTAGTACCACCATCAGCCAGTAGAATGTCGAATGCTGTGTCATATTCATTTTTACCAATTTCTTTCGCATAATCTGAAATGTTTTTTCCGACCGCTCCTTTAACCTTTGAAATAATCACCATAATTCTAGAGAATCCAATGTCTTTTGATTGATTTTCAAAAGAACCATCATTATTTTCAATTGCATTTAATATATTTTCTCTTCCAATACTTGATTTTAGTAATTCAAGTACTTTTTCAAGCCCCATTTCCTGATAATATGGAGGTATAATATTCTTTAGCGTAGAAGCACTAGCGATGTATGGATATTGATCTAGCCAAATATCTACACCAATTGCACGAGCTTGTGATATCATCTCCAATGTTATTTTAGAATTGCCCCAATTCTTAACTGCAGCAACTTTGTGGTGTGAAATCACCACTCGAACACCACTCTCCAGCCCAATATCGATAGCTTCACTAAGAGCGGCTATTAATCCATTTGATTCACTTCGAAGATGCACATTATATATCCCATCATATTTCTTAACTTCTTTACATAACTCTATCAATTCATTTTTTTTTGCAAAAATTCCAGGCGGATAAATTAGCCCAGCAGATAATCCAACAGCTCCAGATTCCATGGCATTTCTAACAAGCTCTTTCATCTGCTCAAGCTCTTGTGGGCTTGGTTCATCAGATTTATATCCCATAACCGCGCCTCTAATCATCCCGTGCCCAACACAAAAATACAAATTAATTCCTATCTTAAAATCTTCATAAGCACTTAACATACTGTCGAACTTCATCCAATTTCTTACTTTTTCTTTCATCTCTGGATTTCCTGCTGTTATATTAAAACTGTCAGTCACAATATCAAAATGCTCTTCTGAAAAAGGAGACATCGATATACCACATAATCCACATAATTCAGTTGTAACTCCTTGCTCTAATTTATTAGTTATACCCATATCCCTAAACAAATTAACATCGGAATGTCCATGGAAATCTATAAATCCTGGTGAAACAATCTTACCTTTTGCGTCAATTATCTTTTTTGCAATTAAATCATTACGTGAATTACTTATTTCAAGAATCTTTCCCTTATCTACATATATATCTGCTAAGAACCTAGTTTCCCCTGTCCCATCTACTACAGTTCCGTTTTTTATAATTAAATCTATCATATTACAACACCATCAGTTCTTAATAAACTCTATACCAAAAGGTAAATTATGCTCAATTCTCAGTTTCATTCTTTCAATTTCATCATTTTCATTTGCTTCAAATTCAACTGGTATATACATCTGACCATTGAAATCTAAAACAAAAGTATCACTAAATAAATGATTTGCTTTTAAAGTTCCTGCAATAGTTTCAACTGTAAGCTCCCCATTTATACTTTTGACTGTCACTGTAGGATATGCAGGATTTATGTATGTTCCTTCATAATCTGAATTTTCACGATTTGATTTAGATCCAGTTTCTAACAAAGGGTTGAAATAGTCTCTATTTTTTTTATATCCATTACTGATTGTTTCATCCTGGATTTTATTAATGTTATTCCAGTAATCAATAGTTTCAAATCCTAATATTTCATCGACTATCTGGTTTGATATGAGTCCGCAAATATCCGATCCGTCAGTATTCGTTAGAACAACAACGCCAATTTGCTTCTCTGGAATAAATAATACTTGTGAAAAAAATCCGTTGATTCCACCAGTATGTCTCATCATGGTCATTCCACGAAAAACTTCATTATACCAACCTAATGCATAGGTACGATTCTTAAACTCTGGTGTTTTCCAAAACGAACTATTATCTGCAATTATTGTGGGTCTGAACGTTTCCAAAAGATTTGCTTTAGAAACTATTTGTTTACCATCAACTTCTCCTTCATTTAAGAGAAATTTTACCCACTTCATCATATCTTTAATATTAGAGTTAATAGCTCCTGCTCCAGCGTTATTATCAAGATTAAAAAGGCTATAATCCTTTCTTACTCCATCAAGCTCCTTAAACGGAAGAGCATAATCCGATTTCCCCATAGTTTCATTAACTGTGAAGAAAGTATCATCCATACCTATTGGATCTGTTACATTCTCCTTCATAACTTCAAACCATCTTTTTCCTGTGACTTTTTCAACTAAATAAGAAACTGTAGAATACATGATATTGCTATAATGAAAAACAGTTCTAAATTCAGCAAATGGCGGCAAATATCTGAGATTCTTAACTAATTGTTCCATACTAAATCCCGTGCCCATCCATGCATAATCATGTCTAGCAATTCCAGTTCTATGCGAGAGTGCATCCTTAATATTTGTAAGTTTTGTTGCAGTTTCGTCCATCATCTTAAAATCATCTAAATACTTAGATAATTTATCGTTCCAATTAAGCAATCTTTTATCAACTAGCGACGCAACCATAGCGGCTGTAAAAGCCTTTGTGGTAGAGGCTATAGGAAATATTGTTTTTTCTGTTACTGGGTCATTTTTATCATTTCTGACTCCAAAACACTCTAGGGCTATTATCTCGCCATCTACAATTACTCCTATTTGAGCCCCTCTGCATTTTGACTCCTTCATCTGATTATTAACTCGTTCCCTTAGTTTCTGTATATTAATTTTGTTCAAATTAATCTTATTCAAATCGATCTTCCTCCATTTCAATGACACAACCCTTTTTTAATATTAAATTCGCGTAAAGGGCATACTCGCCTGTTGCCACAATGGCATAGGCTTTTTTTGATTCTTCATAAAACTCGAATCTTTCATATAGTTTAAATCCTTTAAAGTCTGGACAAGCCTTTCTAATTTCGATTTCATATTCATCCCAAATAGTAGGTCTTTCGCTGCCTGCTTCAACATTCATTAAAGAAACTACATTTCCTGCTTTGCTATCAAGTGGAAATAATTTGAGTATCGCCTTAATAATCTTTACTGTACCATGCCCATCTGCTCTAATTATTCTCTTTGCGCAAGTCTCAGCTGGAAAATTACCATCCGCAATAACTATTTCATCTCCGTGACCCATTTCCATCAAGATTTTTAACAAATCAGGAGAAAGAATACTCGGTACTCCTTTTAACATGTCTATTCCCTCCTTAAAATTGAATTTCTACCATCTGATGTCCATTAATTTCTGGTACTTTAAATTTCACGTAATCTTCATTCTGAACAAAATTTATTTTTTTCATTTCAGGAACTGTCATGATTTGCTTGATTTTCTTGTCTGTTTTTATCGAAAATTCATGATTATATAGTGGGAAAGCTTCTTCGATTATTTCCATCTCACGACACTTTTTTTGAATAATATAATTCAAGCATTGTAGTAAATAACTTTGTTTGTTTTCTCTTAATGTAACAATTGCAGTAGTAGGAATTTTTGTTATAAGTATCGGCTTTGGCAATAGACGCTCAATACAATAATGGATTAACTCCTTGTATATCTTATTCCCATATTCTTCATAGTTCAAAAAAAGAGGATCAGCAATATATGCTACATATTCATTTAAAGTTATTGCTGGAATATCAGTTACATGGCTTGGTGGTGTCTGAAAATGCGAACAAAAGTGCTCTTTTGTTCTATTAAAATATGGCGCTGAAATATTAAACACTTGTTTCGTATTCCCTTTTACACAAACATTCTGACCACTCTCATATATTACATAATCCATTGGACCTTCATCGTTAATTTCTTGATCTATATGTATATATCTTGTTGTAAATTCTGATTTCCCTAAGTATTCAATCCCAAATTGATCAAGCGCAAACTCATCTTTATTAATCTTCAAACCCGATAAATTGCTTAATAAAACTTTCCCACCCGATTTAATGAATTCTTCTATTCTCTCACCCAATTTTTCATTTATCCTAACAGTGTCAGGCAAAATTATGAGTTTATATTTTAAAATATCATCTTCTAGATCAATAAAATCAAATTGATATGCTAGCTCAGTTAGTATTCGCAGTGCTCCTTCAAGGCTTTTACTTGCTCCTGAAAGAACTCCGTTTGTAAGAAAAACTCCTATTTCCGCTACCTTTTCTGTAGATTCACACCATTTTTCTTTTTCTTTAATGGACTCAAAAACCTTTCCAATTCGCTTGTAAACTGTTTTATCAATTTCACCTGTAGGTAAAAGTTGATCTCCGAGACAAACCCTACTTCCATAGGTCAAAGCTCTGAAGCATTCATATTCCATCGCTGCTCTGTTTTTTAATGTGCCAAAGTCCCCCCATATTCTATGAAACTTCCCACTCATCATAGTTACGGGTTTTTCAAAGCTTCTTTTATTAAAATATTGAACTGCTAGCGGATAGTGATTGTATGGCCATAAAATAGACGGCAACGATTCAATGTCAAATACTGTATTGCTTTCAATCTTTCTCTTAACTGAAAGTGCTGGAATATCAACTAGATCCATCTTTTGGCTAAAACCATTAAAATAAATATCTACATTGGGATTAAAAGATATAGCTAAATCATGTATTTCTTTAAAAAATTCTATTTCAACTTTTCTTCCATGTTGCATAACATGCGCATAGTTTGTGGGATCAAGTCCTATTAAGCCCATGCTTTTTTTACATTCATCACAAGCGCAATGTGCTTGGTTAAATATATCTAACCACAGACCTGGAGGGTCAAATTTAGTCATAATTTCCTTGACTTCATTGCGAAGCTGTTCTCTATATCCAGGTTGATTCACACATAAAAATTGCCAAAATGCTATTGAATTAAAATAACTTACAGATTTTTTTTCATCGTAGAGAGGATTTGATTTTGATTCTCCCCAACCCATGATTTCACCCATAGTGTTATACCCTAAAGGTGTTATCAACTTCCATTCAGGGTGCAGATTTGCTTGATATTCATCAATTCCTACAGATAGATACACATTAGCTCTAATACCATTTTTTTCACAAGCCTCTATTTGCCTGGATAATAAATCTGTATTAAGATTTGGATGCTTCATTCCGACTTGTGTGTCGTAATAAAAAAAGCCATGGTGACATTTCGCAAATAAATTTATAGCATCAACATTTGCTTCAACAAGCGTTTTTGCAAAATCATCTGCATTAAACGCCTCAGCAATATTATCAATTAATGGCGATGTATGAAAGTCTAAGTGTATCTGCCTATAAGGAAATTTTTTCATTTTTGCCCTCCTCTTTACCTATTATTCTTCACTTAATTTTTGGCCAATTGCTCCCCCAGGATGATATAATTTAAAATTCTCTTTCTTAAAATTTAGTCTCTCTGAAAGCACACATGCTATAGCGTCCCCTAAAACAAGCATTAATGTCGTCGAAACAGTAGGTGCTAGATTCAAATGATCTGCCTCATTCTCTATAGGATAAACTATTGCACAATCTGATTCCTTTACAATCTTTGAGTCTGAATTGCCTGAAATCGCTATGATTTTGCATCCAATTTTTTTCAAGCTAGGAAGATTTGAAACAAGTTCGGTAGTATTTCCGCTGTTTGACATCATTACTACAACATCACCTTCATCAATCATTCCTAAATCGCCATGTACACCTTCAGTTGCATGTATAAAAAAACTTGGCGTACCTGTCGATGAAAAAGTAGCTGCTAACTTTTTAGCAATTATACCACTTTTTCCAAGACCCATAAAAATTATTTTTCCTCTTCTGTTTTCTATAATTTCTATTGCTTTAATATAATCATTTCCCACGCTATCAATCAACTTATCTAAAGCCATCTTTTCTATATTTATGACTTTTTTTAGCGAATCCAAAAGATTACTCTCACTACTCATATCAGTTGCTCCTTTTTTCGTTATTTCTCAATATAAATTTATCTACGATTTCTTTTCTAGGCAGTGAAGGTATCGCACCCGCGCAAGTTACTGTTAAAGCTCCAACTGCATTTGCATAACGTACTGAATCCTCTAATGTGTCACCTTCCATAAGTTTATAAGCAAGTGCTCCATTGAATGAATCGCCTGCGGCTACCGTATCCACAACGTCTACACAATAGCCGTTTACATGTATGAAAGAATCTTTATTTCCTATCAATGCTCCATTGCATCCCAATGTTGCAATAACGTTCTCAACACCAATATCTAAAAGTTTCTTAACTGCTAACTTTGTATCATCAAGATTTCTAATAACCATACCCGTTAGTATTTCAAGCTCGCTTTCGTTAGGTGTAAGGTAAGTGATCCCATTTAATATTTTTTCAGAAAGTTTAATCGCCGGTGCGGGATTAAGTACTAATTTAATATTATTTTCTTTACAAATTTCTATTATATTACAATTTATCTCTTGTCTCATCTCAAGTTGTAAAACTACAATTTCCGATTCTAAAATATCAGCTTTAGCTTGCTCATATTCTTTCTCCCCAAAACTATCATTAGCACCTTTAATTACGACAATTTTATTTTCTCCTAATCGGTTTACTTGAATTAAACCGAGTCCTGTTGGATTATTTGTGTCAATATGTACATTTCTTGCAATGATTTTTTCTTCTTCAAAAATTTTAAGAAATTTCATTCCATTTGTGTCAGCTCCAACCATACCAATCATTTCAACGTTAGCGCCTTGCCTAGCTGCCGCAATCGCCTGATTTGCACCTTTCCCACCAGGAAATTCATTCAAACTAAGGCCTACAACTGTTTCACCATCTTTGGGAAATTTATCTACTTTAGCCACCATATCCATTATGAAAGCTCCAAAGACCGTTATCTTTTTCATTTGATTTCCCTCCAATTATTCAGTCTCAAACAAACATTTAGCAATTTTAATAAATTTCTTATCTCTGTTTTTTATTGCTTGTATATCTTTCCCATTAGAGTAGTCATAGAATCCGCTTCCAGTCTTCACCCCATAACGCTTATTTTTAATCATATCTTCAAAAAATTCAGGCACATCACTTCGACTGCTTAATTCACCGAAAATATTCTGCGAAATATAATAGAAAGTATCGAGTCCTCCCAAGTCAGCAATCTCAAAAGGTCCAAGACAAGCATATCTCATTCCCATACCATACTTCATGACGCTATCAACGTCTTCAATGCTAGCTGCACCACTTTCAACTATACTTAAAACTTCTCTCAAAACTGAAAATTGAATTCTGTTAAATATAAATCCACTAATATCTTTCATGAGAACAACAGGATGCTTCTTTATTTTTATTGTAATTTCCTTTATCACTTCTATCGTTTCTATTAAAGTCTTTTCAGCTTTAACCACTTCTACCAACGGTACTAAGTGAGGTGGATTTATCCAATGCATCCCCGCGAATCTCTCAGGGTTTTTCACTGCTGTTGCTATTTCTGTAAGCGATAGGTTCGATGTATTAGAAGCTAGTATTATGTTTTCTGATACGATTCCAGATATCTCTTTCCAAAACGCTTTTTTTATTTCCATATTTTCAATAATTGCTTCGACCACAAAATCAGCTTCAATAAAGCAAGATTTTTCTGTAGTATAAGAAATTCTAGAGATTATACTTTCTGATTCTTCTTTAGTAATATTACCTTCTAAAATTGCTGTTTCTTGGTTCAAGAAAATTAATCTTCTACTTCTTTCAATGATTTCTTCAGTTACATCATACAAAACTACACCATATCCAGCTTGTGCAAAAACCTGAGCCATTGAAGATCCCATTATCCCGGCTCCAGCAATGACTATTTTTTTTATACTATCTACATTTATCATTTCCATTTTATCCCATCCTGAATTTAAATTTTCTATGCAATCGGAAGAAAAATCTTTGAAGCAAATTCTCCATAACAGTAAATTTTGTTTCTTGCTGTTTTTATTTCTTTCCCTTTTTCAATATCTTCCAAAGTATTAAGACCTCTAGCGAACATTGGAAACGAACAGCTACTTATGTGTAGTTCTAGTGATTCATTTTTCTTAAATGAATGCTTGAAGTATGGCAAATTAAGTCTAATTCTTCTTTTACCATCTGGTAATACATTTGCTAACCCTATATCCTCTAAATATGAAAGTTTTCCGCCATTAAATGTAATAGGAATCATTTCTCCGCTTGGCATAGAAACCACAAGGTGTACGAATATGTCTGTATCTTCTGCATCTGAAGAAATAACTAAATCAACTTCTGCTTCTCCATCAAGAATCGTATCCTCTTTAAAAACCAATGAAAACTTTACAATATCTCTACGAATTGCAGCTATCGGACGTACATCATATTTACAGAAAGCTTCGTATGATGGTGTTGGATTATTTGGATTATACTCGTATTCTATATATTTATAGTTCTTATATTTATCTTTATTCTGCTTGTTTTCTTCTATAGTTATTTCAGACAAGCTACCATCATCTAATAAGTATTCTTTATTGGCTATATTATTCAGTCTTCCTTGATTTGCCCATATCCCTGAACCCATATCATATATTCTTACTTTAGGAACATCAAACTCGTCTTCATCAAGCAAATATTTCTTATAAAACTTAACTTTTTCGGCCATAATATCAATTACACTTTCATCGTTAAAAACAAATGGGCCAACCTCTTTTTTTGGGTCAACTAATAAAACATGATGCCATGGCCCAACAATCAAGTATTGATCGTCTTTTGCTAATGAATTGTTTGACATCTCTTTGTAATAATCAATGACTGCTGCATTACTTGTATCAAACCATCCAGAAACGTGTAATCCAGGAATTTTGATATCATCAATTTCTCCTAAAAATTTTACTCCGCTATAAAATTCATCATCTTTTTTATTCTTTAAAGTATCTATCCAATAATCAGAATAGTATCCAAGTTCTTCTGGGATTTCAGAAAGAGGAAGGTGCATTATCACCTCGGCTTTATTTCTCTCTTCATAATCATTTTGTTTCAAACTATATTGTTCCATCGGTATCTGCAAAGTTCTTCCTGAAGTCAGCATCAGCCAAGAAATCATATAAAAATTTTTGATTCCATTAAGGTACGACATACCATGTGTCATAAAATCGCCTGGCGATCCAGAAACTGCTATTGCCTTAAGATGTGGTGGCTTTAATTTAGCCGCAGTATATTGTACATGTGCATTGTACGAATTTCCATCCATTCCGACTTTACCAGTACACCAATTCTGTGATGAAATCCATTCTATTGAGTCATAACCATCTTTACCTTCATTTAAAAACGGATAAAAACTGCCTTCCGAATCGCCTCTTCCTCTCACATCCTGAACAATGTAAGCAAATCCCTTCTTAGCGAAATAATATCCCCATTTCTCGTATTGTGGTGATATCGCCGGTGATTTCATATAAGGTGTTCTTATCAATACTGCTGGAAAAGGTCCTATCCCTGCTGGCATGTATATATCCGAAGCAAGTTTTATCCCATCTCTACAGGGAATCATGATATTTATATATCTCTTAACAAATATCTCATTTTTAATTTTTAGCCCCATTTTTTTACCTCATTTTCTATTCTTAAAGCACCTGTTTAAACATTCTCATAAAATTTCCGCCAATCAATTTTCGAATAAAACCTTTTGTAAATCCACGCTCAATCATTAATTCAACAAACTCTGGGAAACCCGCATAACCCTTTATAACGTCGCTTATATCTCTTGTTTCAAATCCTTTTTCAAATAAAGGCCCAACACATGGCAAATTCTCAAAAAAATCTGCTCCTATGCCAACACAATCTTCTCCACCGATTTTAACTATATGTTCAATATGATCTATAACACGACTAATTGTGGATTCCTGATCTGATTGTGCAACTATTGTATTAACAAAATTAACACCAATTACGCCTCCACGAACAGACACTTTTTCTATTAATTCGTCTGGAAGATTTCGTTCGATATTATTGATAAATCTTGTATTTGAGTGTGATGCAAAATAAACTCCATTTATATATTCATCAATCTGTTTTGCCCCATTATCAGTGAGGTGAGAAATATCAAGCGTCATACCTAATCTTTCCGCTTCTTTAATCACCCTAATTCCAAACTCCGTAAAGGTTCCCGCTGACTTATTATCATTAGATGAAATAACACTCCCATCTACAACATAATTTCTTCTTGCCCAAGCAGGCCCTAAAAAGCGGACTCCTAAATCATAAAAAATTCTTAATAAATCAAAATTATTTTGAATTGGACTAGCGCATTCCAATGATAGTAGAATTGCAATTTCGTTGGATTTGATCGCCTCTTCAATTTCTGAATAAGTTGTGCAGAGTCTAAAAAGACCCTGGGATTCTTCCATCTCATATTTTAAGCAACTTATTTGATGAAGTGCTCTTTCAAGCACCATTCCAGGTATAAATATATTCTCAATAAATATTGCAGCTACAACCACGTTCACGTGACCAGATCTAAAAATTGGCAAGTATTTATTTTCAATCACCTTTGTTTTACCAGCGCTTCGCAAATATATTACATCACTTAAAAAATCATTATGCGCATCAACTACAATATTATTTACTAAAAGTTCATTCCCATTTTTAAAATCCATAATTACCTCATTTCAATATATCTGTGTACTCGTGACCAATTGTGTATAAATATTATGCCCCACAAATAAAGTGAAGCATTTTTATTAAATTTGAATAACTGATTTCCCATCTAAAAACTCTGCATCAAAACAGATTTCTTCGATTTCTTTTTTATCTTCTTCAATTTGTTCAAACAAAATCCTCATGGCTGCTTTAACTACTTCTTCTATTGGCTCTCTGACCGTTGCCATTCTTGGTTCAATAAACCTTAAAATGTCCAAATCATCGTGTCCTATTATACTAACGTCTTCCGGAACTCTAATGCCATTAATTCTTAATAAATACATTAACAAAAGGCTTGTGTAATCATCAAAACAAATTACTCCAGTAGCCACATCTTTAGATTTAATAATATCATAGAATTTTTTGTCATCATAAATACCATTTTTTTCACCATACTGAAAAACCGTATGTATGTCCTGATACTCATTTACTACCCCAGCTTCATTAAGCGCATCTCTAAAAGCTCTTTTTCTTTCATCATTAACAAAAGTATTAAAATGTATATCCGTTTGGTTCTGATGTCTGAATTTCCCATATCGCATATCAACATAGGCTAGTCTTTTATGTCCCTTTGAGAAAAGGTGATTAACAACTTTTTTTATTACTTCGTATTCATTTACATAAACTCCGCTTGCGTTAAGACTTTCTAGTTTATTAAATATTTGAACCACTGGAATATCCTTTGACAAAACTCTCTCAAGCATTTTGGGATTCTTATTTATCGGGAATATTATCAACCCATCCACGTTGTATTCTAACAAAGCATTAATATTTGTTTCTTCATCAAATGGGTTATCACTCGAAGATGAGAAATGAAGATAATAACCTTTCTCATCACATATATCTTTTGTTCTGTTATAAATCATATTAGAAAATTCCGTAGACATATTGTGCAAAATTAAGCCAATAGACCTTGATTTCCCAATAACAAGATCTTGAGCTTGTTTATTTGGCACATATCCTACCTGGCTAATAAGATTCATTATTTTTTCTTTAGTTTCTGGTTTAATATTCGGACTATTATTTATTGCTCTATTAACTGTCGCTCTGGATACTTCACATGCTTTAGCAATATCGTTCATGGTATATCTCATACTTCACCCCATGACAATTTCTTACTTATTTGTACTCGTGTACATCATATTTAAATTATACCAAGCTAATTATAAAAAGTAAATAGATTAATCAAATTCTCTACTTTTTGTTAGTTCTTTGCCTCATCAATATTCTCAGTTTTTGTCTCAATTGCTGTCTCTATTTCGATTATTGGTTCAACTGTTAAAATTTCCACGTCCATATCTATGACTTCTTCTGGATCGTCTCTCTTTATCTTCTTTGACAAAACCATATAAACCGCCACAGAAAAAATAACTATTATCACACTAATAATTTCTGCCGCCCTGAATCCTAAGAACATTAGGCTGTCTGTTCTCATTCCTTCTATAAAAAATCTACCAACTGAATATAATGCCGCGTAAAGCAGAATCAATTGACCATCAAATTTCTTTCTACGACTTAACCAGACTAAGAAAATAAATATTAGGAAATTCCAAATTGATTCATAAAGAAATGTCGGATGAACTCTTACTCCATCAACCATTATACCCCAAGGTAAATTTGTTGGTCCACCATGAGCCTCACCATTAGTGAAATTGCCCCATCTTCCTATTGCTTGTCCGAGTATTATTGCAGGTGCTACAATATCAGCAAATTTCAAGAAGCTTTTTTTCTTAATACTTAAATAAATGAATGCAACAATAAGTGCCATTATTATAGCGCCATGAATCGCAAGACCACCTTCTCGAATATTAATCATGCGCAGGAAATCTCCTTGATAATAATCTAAATTAAATAACACATAATATATTCTTGCTCCAATAACTGCACTAGGTACACAAAGAAGCGCCAAATCGAGAATTATTTCTGTGTTTTCACCGATTCTTTTTGCTTCGAAATAAGCAAAGAACACACCGGCGACAATGCCAGCTGTCAGTAAAATACCATACCAATTTATTGTTAAACCAAAAATATCAAACGCGACTGAATTCAATTTTTTCACCCCTAATTTCAAACTCTTCCATAATTTTTACAGATGCACTCGCGCCAATTCTTGTTGCGCCTGAGTTAATCATTTTTATTACAGTATCTAAATCTCGAACGGACCCAGAAGCTTTAATTCCAACATTTTCACTAACATTAGTATTCATCAAAACTATGTCACTTTCAGTTGCCCCGCCTGTCGAAAAACCTGTTGAGGTTTTTACAAAATCCGCCCCAGCTCTTTCACTAACCTTGCACGCTTCAACTTTTTCTTTATCTGATAAAAGACATGTTTCGAATATTACTTTCAATAGTGCCTTTTCTCCACAGGCTTCAGAAACAGATTTTATATCATGTTCAACGAGTTCCCAATTGCCACTTTTTATTGCTCCAACATTAATAACCATGTCTATTTCATTGGCGCCGTTTTCAATGGCATTTTTTGTTTCATAAATCTTTGTCTCTGTGGTTGATGCACCTAACGGAAATCCAATAACAGTACATACTTTTACATTAGAGCAACATAAACGCTCGGAAGCTGTTTTTACATAGGAGGGATTAACGCAAACAGATGTAAATCCATATTTCATTGCTTCGTCGCATAGTTTTTTTATGTCCGAAACACTGGCCTCTGGTTTAAGAATAGTGTGATCAAAGAATTTAGCGAATTCCGTTCTATTCATGTAAACGCCTCCATTTATTTTTCTATTTTTGACTTTTTAGTAGTCTAGTTATTTTCTATAGTCTTGTTATTTTCTATAGTCTTGTTATTTTCTATAGTCTTGTTATCTTTTTATTTTCTATAGTTTAGATTATCTCTCCTAGCTCTCCGCCTTTTATTCCAGCGGCATTTCCCTCTTCTATGTCTATATGCATATCAAGAGCAAAAGAATCATGTACTCTAACTAAAACATTTTCTAATACAACTGATCTATCATCACCGACTCTTACACTAACAATATCTTTATCTTTAAGTCCTAATGATTCTCCATCAGCTGAATTCATGTGAATATGTCTTGATGCTACTATAACACCTTTATCAAGTACAACTTCTCCAGCTGGTCCAACTAATTTACATCCAGGTGTGCCTTCAATAGCACCAGATTGTCTTATTACTGGGCTAATCCCTGCTGACCTTGCATCAAAAATAGATACTTCAACTTGAGTTTCTGGTCTTTCAGGTCCTAATATTCTTACATTCTTCAGTGTGCATTTAGGTCCCACAACATCCACTCTTTCTTCACATGCGAACTGTCCTGGCTGTGAGAGGTCTTTCATAACAGTCAATTCATGACCTTTACCAAAAAGTATCTCAACATGTTCTTTAGATAAATGTGCATGCCTATTTGATAGATTTACTGGTGTAGTTTTTTTCATTTTAAAATACCGCCTTTAATTAATAATTTTTTGTTATATTTTTATTTTTAATTAACCTCTAAGTATAAAAATATTAGATCAGTTCCTTTGACTGCAGTGAAAGAGCAACTTCTATTCTTTTTTTCTGGAGCTTGCATTCTATTTCATATGGAATCGACAAATCATGGCTAAAGGCTGCTGCGTTAGCTTGACAACCACCCGAACAGTGGAATTTTGCCCAACAATCTGTACACTTTTCTTTATGATATACGGTGTTGCATGAGAATTTCTTGAGCATTTCA
>CAYZED010000007.1:75136-125744 GCA_964477445.1 uncultured Clostridiaceae bacterium
ATTTCAGTATTTGTAATTCCATTTTCTAGAGTTCCCATTAAGTATTCTTCACGCCCTACAAACTGGTGACAAGGATATAACTCTCCATCTGGTGTTAGCGCAAAGTATTCTGCCCCAGCCCCGCAAGATGATACTCTTTTATATACACATGGACCACCATCCATATCCATCATAAAATGATAAAATCTAAAAGGTTTTCCCTCTTCATTATATCTGAGGTTATCATCAGCCAATTTATCATATTCTTTAAAAATCTGATCCAAGTGTTCTTCTCTGATTGAATATGGTCTTTCAGGTTCAGCAACAACAGGTTCAACACTTATTTCTTTAAATCCTTGATCAGCCATAAAAAGTACATCTTTTGAGAAATCAAGATTATATGATGTATATGTGCCTCTTATATAGTAGCTCTTTTCACCACGTTTTTCAACAAATCGTCTAATTTTGGGCAGTATATCCTCTGTTGTGCCTGCTCCACCGACGAATTTTCTCATTTTATCATTAACTTCTGGTCTTCCATCAAGACTTACTACTACATTATCCATATGCTCGTTAAGAAAATCTATAACTTCTTCATTTAACAAAACTGCATTAGTAGTTATAGTAAAACCAATTCTTTTTCCATATTTTTTTTCAGCTTCACGTCCATAAAAAACGGTTTCTTTAATAACATCAAAATTGAGAAGAGGTTCGCCACCAAAAAAATCGACCTCTAATCGCTTTCTATTCCCACTTTTCTCAAGTAAAAAATCGATGCCTTTCTTCGCTGTATCTAGAGACATCAATTTTCTGCCACCATGATAGTCTCCTGTCGAAGCAAAGCAATAACCACATCTAATATTACAATCATGTGCAATATTGAAACACATCGCTTTAAGTTCAATAGAAGCAGAATAATCGGGATTTTCCTTTTCCTTATAATGTTTCTTTTCAAAAACCAAATCTCTAAAAGTATCTTTTGATTGAAAAAGACCTTTCTCTTCAAGTTCATTAAGCTCGTCGAAAGCTTCCACCAAAACCTCTTTGCTATATGTATCAGACAGCTCCTTAAGTACAATTTCTATACCATCTACATAATAATCGACCACATCCCAAGCTACTTGGTCAAGTAAATGAACCGTGCCGCTATTTACATCTAATACCAATTTAGTGTCGTGAAAATTGAATTTATGAAACAAAATTACCTCCTATGATAACTCGAAAAATTTTTATTATCTTTTTTTAATTTTTGTGCCGCCATAATTTTATGCCTGTTTTTTATATATGTCAATATTAATGCAATTTTTCCCATTAAACACCGGCGCAAATTCTATCAATAAAGCAAATTTGTTATGGACTCATATTCATCAAGCTTTCATATTTCTTAACATACAATTAACATGCCGTTCGTATACTGACATTGTTGTGAAAAAACTATAAGAGTATAATTCAAATGTAGGTTATCAATATGTCTTAAATAATAGCTAGTATATGAGGAGGAATTACATTGTTTAAAAATTTCAGTAAGAAAGATATATCCTTTTTCGAACTTTTTCAAAAAAATGCTGAACTCAGCTATACTGCAGCACTCAAACTTAACGAATTCGCTCACGATTTAACTAACCCCTCAAAAAAATATCATGAAATAAAAGAAATAGAAAATCAAGGCGATAATCAAATTCATGCTATCTTTACACAGTTAAACAAAGCTTTTATTACCCCTTTAGATAGAGAGGACATTCACCATATCGCAAAAGGAATGGATGATGTAACAGACTTTATTGAGTCGGCTGCTAGTAGGTTCCTAATGTTTAATATCACCGAAGTGCCAGCGGGTGTCACAGAAATGACTGACCTAATCGTAAAATGTTCAAAGGAAGTTACAGCGCTAATGTATACTCTCAATAGTTCGGAATCTTCTGCTGAAGTTCAAGAATTGCTAACTTCTATTGGCAACTTTGAAGCAATAGGCGATGCACTTTTCAGACAAAATATAACAAAACTATTCCATAATGGAACCTCTGATATTGAAATTGTCAAATTGAAAGATATCTATGAAAGCCTTGAAGCAGTTATCAATGCTTGCGAAGACGTCGCAAATATTATCCAAGGAATTTTGATGAAGCATGCTTAGATATACAATTTTTATGGTGGTGTGTCATAACACACCACCATTTTCTCTTTTTTCGTTTAAAAAACGCACAACAGAAAGGGCTGCAATATTTCCTTCCCCCACAGCCTTCGCTATTTGGTAAGGTTTGCCAACACAATCGCCACAAGCAAAAACGCCAGCCTGAGAAGTCTCCATTTCTCTATTTACATTAATATGTCCGCCGTCAATCTCTAATCCTTCTAATAGCTTCCCTATAGGAATAACTTTTCTAATAATAAAAATCCCATCAGCTTCAATTTCTCTACTTTCGAGAACTAACTTTTTCGCGAAGTTTCCGTCACCGATAATTTCTTTTACTTTATCAGTCAAGACCTCTATTCCTGGATCTAGGTGCGCTTCTTCCTTATAAGCTTTAATGTAAAAAACTTTGCTACAAATTTCGGCCATAAAGTTAGCATCCTCTTCCCCCTCATGACTTTCAGATACTATTATTACTGTCTTCCCTTTATAAAGCGGGCCGTCACAAGTAGCACAATAACCCACGCCCATACCTAAATATTTGTCCTCTCCAGGATAAGTTATCGCTTTTGATTGACCAATTGATAGGATTATTGATTTTGATTCAAAAAAATCTACTCCATTGGATAAAACATAATATTCTCCCATATTTAAAATATTATAAATTTTTTCTTTTCTTACCTCAATTTTATTTTTTTCTGCATGACTTCTGAAGTTTTTCATTAAATCTTTCCCGCTAATATCTGGCAATCCTAAATAATTATCAATCCAATGCGATTTTTCTATAACTGTTTCCTTTTCATTCCCAGCAAACAAAATAAAATCTTTATTTCTTGCTTTTAAGTTTAGCGCTGCTGATAGACCGCCAGGCCCACCACCAACAATTATACAATCATACATTTTTATGCTCCTTAATATCGTAATAGTATTATATTCTATTTCTTAATAGTGTTCTCATCCCTTACTAATGGCTCATCAACTACCATAGAATCAATATTCATTGGCTGACCTTCTATTAGTAACAAAACTCTTTTTACTTCTTTATATTCAGTAAGACTATCAACTAGTGATGCTATGGTCATAGCTTCTCCTGCAGATCCTCTCCAATGTTTTGTTAACATTTCGGCTGAAAAATCCACTGTCACAACATCACCATCAACTTTAAGATTGATGATTCTGGCTTCTGGAGGTACAGTTTTATATAATTTGCTTGATGCTGAAGGTCCTTTGATTATTTCGTTTACTACTGCAGTATATAATTCTGTCGGAGATGCACTTTCTTTTATTGATATAATATGCGGTTCTGCCATTACATACTCTGCATTCTTTTCACCAAAGTAAATTGTTATAGTCTTCTTAACATTTTTTTCTCTCAAATCATAGTCGGTATACTTCATAAAGCCTCTTGGATTTCCGCTCGGGCCAATTAGATCAACTCCGTCAATAGTTATTTTCACTTCCATGAATTCAGGAAATTGAACTACTGTATTAACTATAGCTGCCAATCTAGATGCTTCATCCAGCAAACCAGAAAAACCTAGAAATTCATTCGAGAAATCAAGCGTAACCTTAGTACCATCTATCAAAACTGAATTCAATATAACTCCTTTATTAAAGTCATTTCTTAGCCCACTCCCAAACGGACCTATCATCAATTGTTTTAAGGTTTTTTCGATTTTTTCTTTATCATTAAAAAATTCGATATCTCTTTTTTCAATTCCAAGATATGAATTATCACTCAATGGAAAATAGAGTTTTACATTTGCTGTTTTGATATCAGAAGTAGGTGTTACACTTGGAGTCAAGGTTGGTGTTACTCCAGGATTAAAAATCTTATTCAAATCAATAATCCCAGTTTGAATAATAACTGCCAAAATTATAATTGCTGAAATAATCAGTATAGGTATCCATACTTTATTATTTGTTTTGCTGTTATTTTTTGTTCTTCTGACATTTTTAGTTTTTTGTGATTTAGTTGGCATTTTCAGTCCTCCTTTTAATACTTTTAGTTCCAGTAAATGACAGCAAGATTAATGCTAGCTGCGCTACAATATATGCCGTACAAATTCTCCATGCCATATCAGTAAAAAATTGTTCAGGAAAAATATTCACTAGATTATCAACAGCAGGATCTAGCAGCCATAAGTCATTTGTAAAAAGCAATTTATGAAAAGTTATAAAACACCATTCAAAATTAATCATCATAGCAACACCTATAATAATAAATGGAAGAATTCCAATAATTGCTCCCAAACGAAGAAATTTCTGCATTTCCAATCTTAGATAGTGTCTTCTAATCATGACAACTATGCAAATACTTAAAATAATTACTGCCAACATTCCTGCATTTCTCAAAGTGTCAAAAATATTTCTTACATCAATCATGTGCTGTTTGTCTCGATCACTAAAAAAATCTCTCTTATCTGTACTCTTTATTTTAAAATCAAGATTATTTGATATGCCACCTAAATAATTCAACACTTTATTGGTAACCAACACCAACTCATTCTTATTTAAATTTACGTTTTCACCAACATTATACTTCACGTATTCCTTGATATAGAAGCTTTGATTAAATGAAACTAACCAAGTCACTAAAAACAAAATAACTATAGGTAGTGCCACTGCTGCTAAAACGCCAACTATCCGATGGATATTTTTATAACTGCTCAGATTAATCACCTCAATACAAGTTTACCACAAAAAGCAAAAAAAAGGACAAAGCGGCTTCGCCACATTTATCCAATAAGTAATTGTAATTATAATTATATAAACAAATTTACGTTTGAATTATCTGCTTCTCCTAGATATGTAGCAACTCCGGCGTATTCTACACCTTCAATTAATTCTTCTTTGGTTATACCCATTACATCCATGGACATTGTGCAAGCTATCATTCTAACTCCCATTTCCATAGCATCCTCAAGCATATCTGGTAGAGCTCTAACATTTTTTTTCTTCATTATTCCACGCATCATCGCCGCTCCGGCTCCAGCAAAATTCATCTTCGATAATCCAAGTCTTGCGGCTCCTCTTGGCATCATCCACCCAAACATTGCCTGCATAAACTCTTTTCTCACTTTTATCTTTTTTGCTTTTCTTAGAACATTTAGTCCCCAAAAAGTATAGAACATTGTAACTTCGTCACCCATCGCAGTTGCGCCATTTGCAATAATCAAACTAGCCATTGCTTTATCTAAATCTCCACTAAAAAGTATAATCGTTTTACCTGACATAAATTCCACCTATCCCTTCACAACTGTAGCTTTTATAACTCCGCCTTCTTCCACAAGTTCCTGTAACTTGTTCCCAGTTTTTTTGCACCAAGCTTCGATATCCTTTTTAAACCCAACATCCGTTACCTCAATAATAACCACATCTCCTGGTTGCATAGTTTTTGATGCTTTGAATAGCTCCATAATTGGTCCTGGGCACTGGAGCGCTCTTGCGTTAATAATTCTTTCTGACATTTTTAATTCCTCCTAATTTTTATTTTACTTAATAGTTTATAAGTTTCTATTCTTTTAATAGTATTTTATGTTAAGTCTTTTTCAAACCTGTGAATAAGTGTATGATATTGCTTTATATTTTTTCATATGGATAAGCTGTTGTGCCGCCTTCTAAAATTGAAACATTCTCGAATCCTAGGTTTTTAAGTTTTTGATATGCTATGAATGCTCGTCTTCCAACTTTACAAACGAGGATTATTGTTTCAACTTCCTTATTTATTTCTCCTGATCTTTTTTCCAATTCTGCTAGTGGAATGTTAGTTGAATCAGGTATTGATGAAATGAAGTTTTCAATTTCTTCCCTAACATCTAAAATATTTGCATTTCCTATTTTCATCATTTCTTTCAACTCTTTGCTGTTGAATGACTTAACTTTACCAGTCATTTTGTTTTTCATTACATTAGCGGCCAAAATATTGCTTCCCATAGCCATATTGAACGGTGGTGCATATGCTAAATCAAGTTTTGAAAGCTGCTCATATGTTGCTCCCATTGTCATAGCGGTAACATATATATCAATTGGTTTATCAACTACTCCAGCTCCAACCACTTGTGCCCCTAAGATTTTTCCGCTTACTTTATCTATTATTAATTTGCTAATTATCTCTTTATGCCCTGGATAATAATGCGCTATATCATTTGCTGGAACTATTATGCTCTCGTAATCATAGCCTTCTTTAATAGCATCTCTTTCGGTTAAGCCTGTTCTGGCAGCATTAATGTCACCAATTTTAACTACAGCAGTTCCAACAACTCCTTTGAGTCTTTCCCAATTTTTATTTACATAACAAAAATTCTTATCGCCCATTTTCTCCAAATTAATACTACCTTCACAAGGAAATGCAGCATTTTGACCGGCGATCCGTCCAGTTTTGTTGGCTGTAGAACCCATTGGAAACCACGCTGCTTTACCAGTAACTAATTGGACATTTTCAGCGCAATCACCAGCTGCAAATATATCTGGTACACTCGTTTGCATAAATTCGTTAACCTTAATAGCACCTGTCACTCCAAGTTCGATCCCTGAATCTTTGAGGAATTTTACGTTTGGCTTAACACCAATTGACAAAATTACAACATCAGCTTCAAAATTTCCACCTGTTGTTTTAACCAATTTTACTTTTCTATCTTTGCCCTCGAATCCAGTTACTTTTTCTCCTGTAATTACTTTGATGCCCATTTCATTCATATGATTTTGAACTAAAAGCGCCATCTCTTCATCAAAAGGAGGTAAAATATGATCAAATAGCTCAACAAGAACTACTTCGACACCTTTCATATGTAAGTTCTCAGCAGCCTCGACTCCAATGAACCCGCCGCCAACTACTACTGCCTTTCTGATTTTTCCCTTATCAATACCATCTCTTATAGCAAATGCATCATCAATGCTTCGAAGCGTATGAATACCTTCAAGATCAACATTTTCTAGTGCGGGTACCACAGCTACAGCACCGGAAGCAATAATAAGTCTGTCATATTTTTCAGAGAACTCTAAATCTGTATCTAAATTTCGAATACTTATCTCTTTTATCTCTGGATTAATTTCAATAACTTCATGTTTAATAAAAATATTAATGTTCTGCTCGACTTTGAAATCTTCAGGTGATCTCACCAAAAGTTCGCTTTTGTCGCTAATAACACCACTTATATAATATGGAAGTCCACAGCCTGCATATGAGACATATTTATCTTTTGTGTAAATTTTAATTTCTAAATCTGGATTTTCTCGTCTTGCCTTAGATGCTGCCTTAGTGCCTGCTGCAACAGCTCCAATTATAACCAATTTCTCTTTCATTAAGTCTTTCTCCTTCTTAAGAATCTTTATTTTCTAAAAATAAAACCCCTATTAGTTCTTTGATCAGAGGATTATTAACAGAATAATTGATTTCCGTTCCATTTCGTGTGCCTTTTATTATCCCTCTCGTCTTAAGTATACTGATATGTTGTGACACTGTCGACTGCGGAATATTAAGACATTCTTGCATATTTGAAACGTTACAGCTATTCTCGAGTAACCCCTTAACAATACATAGCCTTATCGGATGTGCCAGAGCCTTAAGAAGCTCAGCTATTTCATCAAATTTACCTTCTTTTTTCATGCTAACCTCCCTGAAATTTCTAAATTCTTAGACTTTGATATAAATTAAACAATCTATATATCTATATATTACGATATTGTGATGAATTTGTCAATCCTTTTTCACATGGTGGTTATTAATTGATAATTATAATTCGAGAAAAATAATTTGAAGGAAAAATAAATAATCAATAAAGCTATTGACATTATATTTCTCTCGATGTATTATTGTATTAATCACTTAGTACAGTAATACGCGAAAGGAGCTGCCTTATGTCATGGGACTTTAAATCAGATAGACCAATTTATTCCCAATTAGTGGAGCAAATCGAACTAAAAATTTGTTCAGGAGAATATCCTCCTGGTTCAAAAATTCAATCGGTAAGAGATCTAGCGCAAGAAGCTGCAGTCAATCCAAATACAATGCAAAAAGCATTATCGAAACTGGAAGAAGACGGATTACTAATTACTAACCGCACTAGCGGAAAATTTGTTACGGAGGATACTAATATGATTGTGCAAACTAAGAAAAAATTAGCCGAAGAGCAAATTTCGAAATTTCTAGAAAGCATGAGCAATCTAGGCTATAGCGGAACTGAAACAGTTTCAATAATATCAAAAGTATTGGAGGATAAAAAAAGTGAGCGATAAAAGTTCAATTCTAACTTGTACCAATCTCAGTAAAAACTTTGGGAATAAAAAAGCTCTAAACAACATAAATTTAGATATCAAAAAAGGCCGTATAATCGGATTACTTGGCCCAAACGGAAGTGGAAAAAGCACTTTAATTAAATTATGCAATGATTTGTTAACTCCTTCAAGTGGAGAGATTAAAGTACTAGGAAATGTTCCAGGCGTCGAATCAAAAAAAGTGATCTCTTATCTTCCTGAAAAAACATATCTTAACGATTGGATGAGAGTTTCACAGTTGATTCAAATGTTCAAAGATTTCTATACAGATTTTAACACCGAAAAAGCCTATGATATGTTAAATCGACTAGGGATTGAACCAAATGCACGATTAAAAACACTTTCGAAAGGTACTAAAGAAAAAGTGCAGCTGATTTTGGTCATGAGCCGAGAAGCTCAGCTCTATCTCCTTGACGAACCGATCGGCGGAGTTGATCCAGCTGCAAGAGATTACATCCTAAATACAATTATTGGCAACTATCAAGAAAACGCTACAATAATAATTTCAACACATTTAATTTCCGATGTTGAAAAAGTTTTAGAAGATATTATTTTTCTGAAAGATGGTCAAGTAGTCCTTCAAAAAACAGTCGATGAAATTCGTGGTGAAAATGGAATGTCTGTGGATTCACTTTTTAGGGAGGTGTTCAAATGTTAGGAAAACTTATAAAATATGAGTTCAAGGCAACCTCAATGGTATTTTTGCCCCTGTATCTCACTATTGCTATATTCGCTTTACTAAATAGAATATTTTTTGTTGTTCCAGATGCTGAGGTTAGTAAGAATTTTATTACAAATTTCCTCAGTGGAGTAAGTATGACAGTTTATGTGACACTAATAATTGCTACAATTGTATTAACCTTAGTGGTTCAAATACAAAGGTTCTATAAAAGTCTGCTAGGTGATGAGGGCTATCTAATGTTCACACTCCCTGTCCAGACCTGGAAACATATCGCGAGTAAGTTAATTGTATCTACTGTCTGGACACTCGCTAGTGGACTTATTGCAGTTTTTTCGATTTTCTTTGTGGCTTCAATTAGCAAAGAGTTTACTAATGGATTAAACTCTGCCTGGAGTGCCATAACTAATTTTCTAGGTAACTCTACCGCATTTGTGGGATTTGAATTCTTTGTATTTATTATTTTCGCAATCGCCTCAACAGTACTATTAATATATGCCTCAATCGCACTAGGACACCTATTTAGCAAACATAAGCTGTTAGCTTCATTTGGTATGTTTATGGTCTTAAAAACAGTATCTCAAATGATTCTAACGCCTGTGGGTATTCTTCTTTCCAACACAAACATGTTCTCCGAATTTTTCAAAGCTGCTGAAAATGGAACAATGGACTTCGTTACAATTCCTAATATAAACTTAGTTTTTCTATGTAGTATCGCATACTTCTTAATTTTAGCAATTGCTTATTACTTAATTACTGACTTTGTATTGAGAAAAAAGCTTAATCTAGAGTAAATTTTAGCAATTACCTTTTCATTTTCTACCATGAAACCCTCTGAATTCTCAGAGGGTTTTGTTATTCTAACCATATTCAACCTAACTATATGAACTAGATATACTATTAACAGTACACTTCCTAGTTGTCTTTATCCTTTTTCTGTCGTCTTCTAGTTAATGACAATCCGCCAAACCCGCTTATAATAGCCATAAAGAAACCGAAATCATACCACCATCCCGAATTAACTACTTCGTAAATTCTAATATTGTGGTTGAATAGTCCCATAACTAAAGAAATTGGAGCAATCCATCCATGCCAAATGCCCCAGAAAAAACCAGCCAATTTAACGGATGTATATGTTCCATCTCCGGGAACACATCCTGTGAGAATTACTAGAAACAATAATGTAAATGCTGATAAAACAAAAAACTTTCTTTTCATATGAAGCAACCTCTTTCTATATAATATATTTATCGATGTTTTCAGTAATTTTATCTAATTCTAACCTCCAAATTTGTTGGTCCATCATTTGCGAAAATTATAAAGCCATCAACTACTTCAGGCATTATTTCCCCTGACTTGCTAGAATATATTACTTTCAACTTGTCATCTAGCATATAAAATTCGACATCCTGTGGTTTAGCAAATTCTATTTTCATTCCAGTTTTTAGTCTATAAACTGCATTTTGTTCCTTGACAGGAATCGAAATGCTCATCGTTTTAAGATCTGAAACAGCATTAATATCTTTATATAGAAGTGTACCAATCCTTAAATATTCTACTCCTTCTTTCTTCTCAATAAAAGGTGCATAGATATCACGTGATCCCATCCCTGGAATATTCATAAACATGTCCGTATCGTCATCCCCGCAAGAAATGGCAGAAAGTATTGATTGCCCTCCTCCTGGGGTTATGAATGAAATAATACCCTTTCCTTCAATATCCTCAATGATTTTCGCAATATTAAGTTCCACATTTTCCTCTTTTGCAGAGAGATTGCACGCTATGTACTTTTTGCCGATTCGGTTTTTCCATCCACTGCTCATTGTGATTCCAACAGGTGTAGACTGCGCAAATGGAACCACCATTCCCAACATCGAAGCAATTGCATATTTTATTTCACTATAGTCTGTGATTTTTAAGGACGCACTAGAAGAAAAAAGTTTCTGTCCATCCCATTGCATATCTTGTAACAAAGGGTTTGGTGTCCACACATTTTCACCAGAGTAGGTATAAAAAGAAATTTTACCATCCTTAATTTCTGGTTTATTAATGCCCATAGCAGAATAGTAAATTTTGCCGTACTTTTCAATCCAGTCTTCAGGATCTATTACTGAGAGACTAGGTTCTTCTGATTTTGGGCGTTCGTTTAGTATACCAAGTTCGTTTAACGTCAAGTAAACCATTTCTGACAAAAGATTAACACCCATTACACCACAGTCATTTGCACACGAAATCGCCGCCGAAAGATTATATTTTGGACTAACAATCAAGTAACTTCCGAATTGTAGCGTTCCTCCACCTTTGCCCAAAGTGTGAACTCCTAAATCAACAGAAGGATTCATAAATTCTACGGTGTCCCATCCAAGACCATAATTAGCCGAAAAATTATCTTCTTCTAAAAACGTTACGCCCTGTGCTTTTGAAAGTTCTGAAATACTTTCTTTGTTGAAAATCCCCTGGGGTTCAAGAAACATATACCCAAAGCGAGCACAATCTTCTATGCTTGTTCGAATGCCGCCCGCTCCTACAGCTGCAACAAATTCTGGCTTTTTATCAATACAACTCATCATTTTTCTATCCCAAATAGAAGCTTTTCCAATACCCGTTGTGCGCGCCCCTACTGGATCAATTATCATTTCTTTTAAGAATTCAAAATAGCTCTTCTCCGAAACAGCTTCAAGCACTGCGACGGCTAACTCAAACCCATCATTACAATAGACTGAAAATTCCCCTGGCGCCGCCTTCAATTTTGAGTCTTCCCAATATTCATAGAATGGCTCAAGATAGTCATCATTATCATCCCAATAGCTTCTAATTGCATTTCTATAGTTTGTTCCAGGTAGCCCAGAAGTGTGACATAATGTCATTCTTATTGTGATATCCTTGTATCTCGGATCGCGCATTGTAAATTTAGGGAGATATTTATATACTGGTTCATCAAGATTAATCTTTCCCATTTCCACAAGTTTCATTATTGCGACTGCAGCATAAACCTTAGAAACCGAACCAACATTGTATAAATCCTCGACATCCGCCTGTGAATTGTCAAATCCACGCACACCCGCAGCACAAGCTGAAACAAGTTCTCCGTCAATTATTATTGCAGCACTAATCCCTGCGCCTCTTCCAGCTTTTTGCTCCTCAGCTAGAGCTAGAATCTTTTTTGATATCTCAATATTTTTTCCAGATATATTCATATAAAAGTTTCCCCTATCTATATTTTTCAAGGATAAATCTAAATAATTTCGAGAATAAATCTTACCTATTAAGTTAATTTGCTGAAAACTTTTTTCCTCTAAAATAGGTAGCACTACACTATGTCTGCTTTCACAACTAAGTTTGGCATGTTTGAAAGATGTAATATCATAGCCTTTTCAATATTGGTCATTGTTTCATAATTCATAGTCCTGTATTGTTGAAACTGTATGCTTTAATGTAAATTTTGCTTAAAAACCATACTTAATTCTTTTTCCAATTTCTATTCTCCTACTAAAAATATTTAACAAAAATATTATAAAACACTGAAAATATTATACTCTCAGTGTTTATAATTTTATACTTTTAATTTGACTTCATCCATCTTGATATACTTCATATATTCTGAATTTAATTTAAACTGATCTATCATTTTTCTCAACACTCAATATACTGGTGGAGAAATAATTCCTATTAATTCAACTTCTTCGTCGGTCGGATTATAAAGTCTATGTGGTAAATTCTTTGGTACATATAGGCTTCCGCCTTCTTCTATCAAGTAAACTGATCCATTAACGTGTTGCTCCATTTTTCCTTTTAATACAAAAGTACACTCATCCGCTGCGTGAATCATATCATCACTGCTTCCCCAAGTTTTTGGTGCCAGCTTCAGATATATAACTTCCATGTTCGGCATAACCCCTCCAGGCCTGCCAGTTGGAGTCAAAAACTCATACTCCATATTAATATCCGCAAACTTAATTTTGGTTCTTTTTTCTTTTGGTATCGCAACCACTCCACCTTGGGTTTCTTCTGATAGTAATGATGCTAAAGAAACTTCGAGAGTGGAAGCAATTCTTCTTAGAACTGAAAAAGACGGGTCAATCTGATCTCGCTCAATTTGAGATATATATCCTGATGTAATATTAACTTTTTCCGCTAAGTCTCTGAGCGTCATCCCTTTTTCTTTTCTAAGATCTCTTATTTTCTCACCAATCTGCAATATAACACCCTCTAAAATCAATTTTGATATTATTATACATGATTAGCCGTGATTTTGCTAATGCTACCAACCTTTTGTTACCAAAAGGACTTCATCGCTAATTTTTCCATCCATAAAAGCTTGAATCGACTCTTCTAGAATAGCTAAGCCTTTATCAATTTGTTCTTTAGTTATTACAAGCGGCGGTTGAATTCTTAAAGTACTGCCAGAAATAAAAATCTGAACCAGCCCATTTTCTATGCATCTATTGCATATTTTCGCTGCAGCGATACCATTTTTTTCTTTAGTCTCTCTACTTTTAACTAAATCAACACCAATTGAAAGACCCTTTCCTCTTATATTACCTATGATGTCATATTTATCTTTCATTGCAGTAAGTTTTTCGACAAAATATTCTCCGAGTTCAGTGCTTCTTGCTAAGAGATTCTCACGCTCAATAATTTCAATATTTTTTAATGCAGCTACAGAACAAGCAGAATTTCCAGCTAAAGAAAACACATGTCCTAATCCATCAATACTATCCATTATTTCAGCTCTTCCAATAATTGCACCCATAGGTAGTCCCGCACCTAGAGATTTCCCCATAGTAATTAAGTCAGGCTCTACTCCAAAATGCTCTATTGAGAACCACTTTCCAGTTCTGCCCAGCCCCTGCTGAATTTCATCAACAGCAAGCAAAATTCCGTGTTCTTTACACAATTGCGCTAGTGCTTTCACATATTTAATTGGAGGCACATGAATACCAGAATCTCCAGTTATCGGCTCAAGGAAAATGGCGGCTACTTCATCTGACGAAATGTATGTATTAAATGCATATTTTACTTCATCAAGACATTCTAGTGAACAATTATCACAGTCTTTCCCATATTTACATCTGTAACACAGTGGATAATTAAATTGATAAAACTCAGGAAGAAGCGGACCAATTCCCTTATGAAGAAAAACCGCAATTTGAGTCATTGAAAGCGCTCCGTAAGTCGCTCCATGGTAACTTTCGAAGAAAGAAATAATTTTGCTCCTGCCAGTGTATGCTCTTGCAAGTTTAATCGCACCATCATTTGATTCAGAACCACAATTACTAAAGAGTACCTTCTTTTCAAAATCGCCTGGTGTGATTCCTACGAGTTTCTTCGCTAAATCAACTGCTTCTTTACAATACATATAAGCTATCGTATACTGTGACATTTTCTCCATCTGATTCTTAACTGCTTCTGCTATTTCTTTATCTCCATGACCAGTATTTGCAGAAGACGCACTCGATAAAAAGTCAATATATTCATTACCGTCGTAATCGTATATTAATGCTCCATTTCCTTCTTTTATAGCTAATGGAAAGTAAGGAGTTTTTTGTGCTTTTGCAATGTATTTTTTATCTTCGTCCACAACCTCATGATTTAATGGGTATTTTTCTCTGACACTCATTTTTATTACCTCCAAATTATTTGTATAGAAATATTCTATACCTAAATATTATAACCAGAATAAACTAATTATAATATAGATAAACTTTTAGTGTCAATATCCTTTGATGTGATTTTAAAAATAAAATAAGGTGATTTTGATGCAAATACAAAGTAAGGGCGAGAATCACATAATCACGATTCTCGCCCGTCACGAATGTCCCGATATATTTTTATAAAAATTTACTATTTATTCATCTTTCATAGCTGAAAGACATTAGTGGTAATCCTGATAAAGCATCAATTACAATATGAACCTCATCAATTATTGGGTCCTCTTTTGAGTCTGGTGCAGGATGATATGGAGGAGTTTTGAAACTTACAATATATACAGGTAGTTTATCCATATGACCTTTTTGTTTTAAAGCTGGATCTTTTTCAAGTGACTCTTCTGAGAACATTTGCGTAGAACTAGTAATCAAACAGTGTTTCACCTTAACTCCATTATTTCCAATTTGATTATATTCCTTTGCTGCAGTTTGAATTGCCGCAGCCTCTCCGGCCTTACTAAATAATGATGAATCTTCTTTATCTTCAATAAAAATATTTGCTCTAGCCATTTTATTCTCATTCAAATCTTTCGGCATATCAGGGCTAGCAAACGAAAAAACATTTCCTATAAGCAATATTAAGACTGCCAATGAAATAACTTTGGTTTTTTTATTCATTACAAACCTCCCAATTTTCAGCTCCACCAACTGTCCCTGTATAAATGCCGTTTGATGACCTTTGAAATCTACAAACATGACTTGAATTAACCGTTGGACCTGTAATGTTAACAATAATATTAGCTGTATTAGCATTGTAATAATGTTGATCCGTATCTAACGCGAAAACCATTATGTTTCCCATTTACTCTATATTAACATAATCTAATTAATTGATTCTCTTATTATTTTACCATTTTTGATGCCAGTAATCGTTCCATTTTTGACCGACAACTTTCCATTAACAAATACATATACAATCCCTGTATTTGCAGCAGTTGAATTCGCATAGTTTGCATTACCGGCAATTGTTTTGAAGTCAAATACCACCATATCCGCGTCATTTCCCTCTTTTAATATTCCTTTATTATTAAGATTATAAAATTCTGCCGGAAGCCCGGTCTGTTTCCTTATACACTCTTCGAGTGTCATGAATCCTTTATCTCTGCAATATTTCCCAATTATTTTTGGAAATGTAGCCACAATTCTAGGATGAGTCAGTTCCCCTCTTTGGTTCATTATATTCCCATCTACACCACCCATGGTTAGTGGATGTTTAATTATATTTTCAAGATCCCAATCACTAATCATAATATATATTGCTAATCCACCGCCTTCGTTCTCTAACAGCAAATCAAACAGCGTTTCGCAAGGATCTTTTCCTAATTGATTAGCTATGTCTAGCACACTCATCCCATTATATTGAGGAGTCATAGGCAACACTACAATTATTCCATCAAACCCACTTCCATATATTAAATTCTCATATTCAGTCGATTCTTTGCTGACTTCTTCCTTTATCTTTGCTCTAGTTTCAGGATTTCTCAAGTGCTCTAATAACCCTTCTGGGCCATTAGTTGCATACTTTGGAGGTATTGAACTGATTAGTGCCGTTGCACCACCATCATAAGGGTATTGATCTAGTCTTATAGTTAATCCCCTATTGTTTGCTTCATCAATAAGTTTAAGAGTCTCTATAGATTTACCTGCATTAGACTTGCCGCCAATTTTGTGGTGAGATATTACAGCTGGAATTCCAGCTGCTTCTGCGATTCTTATAGTTTCCTCAACACTTTCGACAACTTTAGATGATTCTGATCGCATATGAGTCGAGTAGTATCCACCAAATTCACCAACTACTTTACAAAGCTCAATAATTTCTTCTTCTTTAGAATAACAACCCGTCGGATATACTAGCCCGGTCGAGAGACCTAAAGCACCTGCTTTCATTCCTTCTCTAACAAGTTCTTTCATTTCTTGAAGTTCTTCTTCTGTTGGAATGGCATCACTAAATCCCATAACGCTTTCTCTAATTGTTCCGTGTCCAATATATGTCGCGAAATTAAGAGGTACATCAATAGACTCAATTTCTTTAAAAAACGCCTCATAATTCCCACCATTTTTCAAGATATTCTCTTTATGTTTCGGGAGCATCATTTCTAAATTTCTCATCGTGCTGCCTTTAAATGGAGCCGGAAAAACTCCACAATGCCCAGCAATTTCAGTCGTAATCCCCTGTTCAAGTAAATTAAAAGCACTAAATTCCTGCAAAATTTCCGCATCAGAATGAGAATGGCAATCAATAAAGCCTGGCGATATTGTCAACCCGGAGCAATCAAAAATAACAACCCCTTCTTCTAAGGAAACCGCATCTCTAACTTCGCCGATTTTTGTAATAATATTTCCTTCAATTAATAGATCTGCTTGATATTTTGCCATTCCAGTACCGTCTACGATAGTTCCATTTTTCAGTATGTATTTTGACATTTTTTCTCCTCAATTTCTATTTTCTAATTTGAATTCTACAGATACTTTAATTTTATTATCCATCCAGTCTTAAGTAAAATACTATTATCCTATATTTAATATAAGCCTTATGTATATCTCACTGGTAGTTAGTAAAAATCCCTATAGCCTAACGAGATTTTTTTAACAAAATCAACTATACAATTTTATCGGTTTGTACTACAATTTGAATTGATTCATGATTTGTAATGCAATAATATATTGTATTGCTTAAATTAAAAACAAAAATAGATTAAAGAAATAAAACGGAGGATTAAAATGGAAAATAATAAGCTGTTTTTACTCGATCCAAATGGTAAATACATAGTCGGAATAACACATGTTGATTTTACATACAAAACAATTGAAGGTTCTGATCGAAAAATTCCATTAACAATATTTTATCCAGCACAGAGCAACGAAAACAAAGAACCTGAATTATTTTTATTTAAGGAAGCTTTTGATTTCAGTCAAACTGTGTTTGGAAATTATCTGAATGATAATCTTTTGGATTATAAAACAAATTGCTACCCTGATGTAACCGTTTTGAAGTCTGAAGAAAACTATCCTGTTGTGATTTATAACCACGGTTTTAGTGGATTTCCAATGCAAAATGCTACTTTATGTAGTGACTTAGCAAGTAATGGTTATATAGTTGTTTCAGTTGGCCATCCTGGAACTTCGGCGGCACTAAAGTACACAAACGGAGATATTGCGTCTTTCGTTTATGATACGAGCATCCAACGCGACCCAGATGCGCCAAAAAAATATGCTGAGTTAGTAGCGAACCTCATGGTTGAAGAAGACATTAATACACTTCTTGATTTAGCCGAAAAAAGATATTCTTTTGATAGCCAATATGAAAAGCTTGTTGATTTATGGGTAGAAGATACTATTAGTTCAATTAATCATCTTGAAGTTATTAACAATCTCGAATCTTCAATTCTATTTAATAAAATGAGGTTGGATAAAATCGCTATAACTGGTCACTCTCTTGGTGGAACTACTGCGGCTCAGGCAGCTAGGGATGATAAAAGAATTGTATGTGGTATTAATATAGATGGTTCTGCATTTGGTAATTATAGAACACATGGAATAGACAAGCCTTTTTTCACAATTTCTATTGATTTTGTATGGAGAACCAACAGAGGCTTTTACTTAGCTAATAAAGCTGAAACAAAAAATATTGTTATTGATGGCATAACTCACGTGGGCTTCATGGACTTTATTTTCACATGCCCAGAACTACCAAAAGAATTTTTTGGAACGATCAATCCAGAAAAACAAAAAGAAATGCTAATCCAATACCATTTAGCATATTTCGGTAATTACTTATTAAATCAGGAAAATGATTTGAATGATATAAAATTTGATGGAGTTAAGCTATACGAAAGAAAATAAATAAAAACAAAAAAGGGACAGTCTCAATCAGCTTTCTGATACCACTGTCCCTTAATCTCAATAATCATCGTTACATTCACATATAGGCCTATCTGCTAAAACCATTGGTAATACTAAGTCTTCTGAGCTTATTATGCAATCAATTACCACGGGCCCATCGTGATTTAGTGCTTCCAACAATACTCTTTCAACATCTTCATTTTTTTCAATTCTCAGCCCTTTTACTCCGAACGCCTCCGCTATTTTTGCGAAATCCAAAACATCAAAAAACTGTGTGTGTGAATATTTTTTTTCGAAGAGAATCTTTTGCCATTGCTTAACCATACCTAAAGCCGAATTATTCATGACTATCTGCTTAACCGGAATATTGTACCTGCTTAAAGTGGCCAATTCATTTATATTCATACGAAAACTTCCATCGCCAGCTATATTTATTGTTTTCCTATCTGGTCTTCCCATCGCGGCTCCAATAGCCGCACCTAAACCAAACCCCATTGTACCAAGCCCTCCAGAGGTTAAAAAGCTTCTCGGATCATTAAACTTATAATACTGTGCAGTCCACATCTGATGTTGTCCCACTTCAGTCGTTACTGTGATGTTTTCCCCTGCAACTCTATTAATTGTTTCTAGTAAAAATTTGGGGCAAAGCTCTCCTTTTGCATTGTAATTTAATTTATTATCATCCTTATATTCTTTAACTTGCTTGAGCCATCCATTAACTGGTTTTTCTTCTATTAATTTATTAAGTTCGTTGAGAACGTCTTTGACGTCGCCTGAAAGAGGATAACCGACTTCAATATTTTTGCCTAGCTCAGCAGGATCTATATCTATTTGGATTACTTCGGCATTAGTTGCGAATCCATCTGTCTTACAGGTCGCACGATCACTAAATCTCGCCCCTACAGCTATAATCAAATCACTGTTATCAAAAGCTAAGTTTGCATGCTTGAATCCATGCATCCCTACCATGCCTAAAAATTGGTCATGTTCACCAGGGAAAACACCAGTTCCCATTAAACTTGTTGAAACGGGAGCCTTTATTTTAAGAGCAAAATCCCTTAGTTCCTGTACTGCATTAGCGATTTTTACACCTCCACCGGCATAAATAACAGGTCTTTCCGAGCGATTTATTGCCTCTGCGGCTTTAACTAAAAGAAACTTTTGTCTATTATGATTTACATTTAATACTTCTTTATACTTTTCAAATGATTTACTTGATTCCTCAAATTCGTATTCAATTTCTGTGTTTTGGATATCTTTCGGGATATCAACAAGAACTGGTCCTGGTCGACCGGATTTTGCTAGAGCGAAAGCTTCACGTATAGTTTCACATAATTTGTCCGCTCTCATAACTAAGTAGTTCTTTTTTGTGATACTTTTTGTAACACTAGTTATGTTTATTTCTTGAAAAGAATCCTTCCCCAGCAAACTCCTAGCTACTTGCCCCGTTATTATCACCATAGGCACAGAATCCATTTTAGCAGTAGCTATTCCTGTAACTGTATTCCCAGCTCCTGGCCCAGAAGTTGCAATTACAACCCCAACTTTACCCGTAGCTCTAGCGTATCCATCGGCTGCATGCGTAGCTCCTTGCTCATGAGAAGTAAGTATGTGAACTATCTTATCTTCCTCATAGAGTGCATCATATATGTTTATAACCGTCCCACCAGGATAGCCAAAAACTACATCAACTCCTTGTTCTTTAAGTAATTCCATTAACGCTAATGCGCCCTTCATTTTTCTTTTCATGATTTTTATCCTCCAATATTTTTATATGCTATTTTTATATTTCCTGTTTGCACCTATTCTTATGAATAAGTTTTTATTTGCTGTGGTTAGCGTCAATCGAGGAGTCATAAGAATTTGCGTTATTGAATATTTTTTAATCGGAAACGCAAATTAATATTAAATACGCAATCGAAAGAGAAAACCTATGTTTATGCAAATGATTATTCTTGTTTATTCCATAAATCACTTTACATATACAGTTTGCACTAATTAATTTTGTTTTAGAGAAGGCTCAAGATTTTGGCAAGCGCGACGCGTACATTTAGTACGCTAGAGTTTGCCACTTAGTACGCTATTCGCATTAATGTGACTCTATCGGTCTGTAATATCGACTTTTTAAAGCGAGTTCAGTGATGCTATAAATACAACTCAACATATCAGTACCAGACCTTATGGCGCTATTCGCATTAATAATGTTTCTATGTGCATATATAATCAGCTTCCCTCCTCGGCTCCGCCGAGTTTCAGCAGGAAGCAACACTATAATTAATGCGAATGCTTATGGCAACGCACTATAAAGCAAAATGTTTTAAAAACAAGTTTTCATTTACAGTTTGCACTAATTAATTTTGTTTTAGAGAAGGCGCAAGGTTTTGGTAAGATCGACGCGTACATTTAGTACGCTAGAGTTTACCCACTTGTAACGCTATTCGCATTAATAGTGTTACTATACGTCTGTAATACCTGCTTCCCTCCTCGGCTCCGCCGAGTTTCAGCAGGAAGCAACACTATAATTAATGCGAATGCTTATGGCAACGAACTATAAAACAAAATGAATAGTGCAAAAAAAGAGCTCCGCACCCAGTTTATTATCCTGGGGCGAAGCTCCGCGTTACCACCCATATTTATATCTCTAATTAGTATAACGGTCTAAATCCGGTATTGCTTACTTAGTTTCAGCATACAGCTCAAGGACGATACAAGTCACTTAAGCTTTCGGGGTTCTCAGCAAACTCCCCTTCTCTGTAAAGCATCCATGTACTTACTTGTTCCTGTCACAGCCTCAATAATATTAAATTTAGTAATTTCAGCTGCTACTAGCAGCGCAATAATCGCTGAGCTGATAATTACTGTTGGAATGGAAATTGCCAAAGTAATTATCAGCATAGTAATTATGCTGATAATAATAATTATTATAGAAATGCTGTTCATACTTAAATCAAAAAGCTTGTCTAAATTCAACATAATACTTCTCCATTCATTTTTTATTTAATACAATGACCTGTTTCAAGTTATCAATATTATACTACAAATATCTCGAAAGTCAAGTTTGTTTTATTTCCATTTTAATCCATTTCAATTCCTAATATTTTTATTATTTCTTCTGGCTCATATGCAATCGGAGCTAAACTCTCATCAATATTTTCTTCTTCTCTTCTCTTTAGCCAAATTGCTTTCCATCCAGCATTAACAGCTCCATATACATCCTTTTGCCATGAGTCACCTATCATAACTGCTTCTTCCGCTTTACAATTTGCTATTTTTAGAGCAAAATCGAAAATATCTTTTTCGGGTTTAGCAACCCCAATTTCTTCTGAAGCAATTAATCTCTCAACAAGATGATTTAACCCAAGTCCTGCAAGTCTATTCTCTTGAGTAATCGTCATCCCATTTGTGATTATGCCTAAAAACAAACCCTTCTTTTTTATTGCATTCATTAATCTATCAACACCAGGTATATATCTTGCTTCTTTAACATATTCATTTCTATAGATTTCAGATAGTTCCTTGAGTCTTTCATCCGACAGTTTAATTCCAATCATTTGAAACAATTTGTCTATTCGAGCTATTCGAGCTTCATCATTTGTAATTTTTTTTGATAGAACATCAGGATAATTCCAGTCCATAAGCTTCCAAAACTCGGCTTCAAGCCAATTGTCATCTTTATCCAAGAGCTCAGGATGCTCATTTCCCAATGCTCTTAATGCTCTGATTGAAGAGAATTTGTGATCAAAAATCATCTCATCAAAATCTAAAAATACAGCTTTAATATTACTAAAATCCATTTATTAGTGCTCCATATTCATCAAAATTGGGGGTATTACTTGTTTTTTTCTCGATACAATACCTTTTAACATAACAGAATCAGTATCTATTGATATACTTTCTTTAAATGCCTTATGAACGATTTCGTCACAATTACCGATAAAGACCAATTCAGTCTCTGCATTAATTATATCAGTAAACATAAAGAGTAAGTAATCTAAACGTTCATTCTTCTTCACTTCATTCATAAAAGGCTTCAACATTAACTTAATGTCATCCAAATCAGATCGATCCAAAGAATTTATTTGACCCACACCAAATCTTTTTTCTCCTGATGAGAAGCGTTTAAAGTCCTGATAAAATATATCCTCTATTGACATGCCTCTAAGGTTTGAACCAGCCCTAAACATATTCTTCGAGAACTCCAGTATGTCAATATTTGTTAAGTTCGCTAGCATTTCGGCTGTGACAATATCTATAGAAGTACAAGTCGGAGATTTAAAAATCAATGTATCAGACAAAATCGCAGCGCACAAACCACCTGCAATGTTAATAGGGATTTCGATATCATTTTCCTTGAACATATTAGCAATTATAGTCGCAGTGCAACCAAGCGGTTGATTTCTAAAAAAGACTGGTCCCACAGTTTCAATATCTCCAATTCTGTGATGATCGATAATTTCAAGTATTTCAGCTTCATCTAACCCAATTGCAGATTGACTTTTTTCGTTGTGATCAACAAGAACAACCTTCTTTTTTGATAAATCAATAAGCATTGCACGACTTAGCATCCCTATATATTTCTTGTTTTCATCTAAAATCGGAAAGTTTCTATAGCGTTTTTTGACCATAATGCTTCTAATATCATCTACATAATCGTCTTCCTCAAAATAAAAAAGATTTTCTGTCTTCATATAGTGCTTTACAGGAATACTCTGATTAAGAAATCTTGCCACACGATACGTGTCGTAAGGAGATACCAATATCGCGCAGTTCGCGGCCAATGCAATTTTTTTTGTGGCGTCTGAAACACTAACTCCCCCAGTAATTATCAAACACTGAGCGCCTTTTTCTATAGCCATTAGCTGAGCTTCAAGTCTATTTCCCAGTATGACAATGTCCTTTTGCTGGATAAATGCTTCCATAGTTTCGGGATTCATGGCACCTACAACAACTTTGCCGTTATAAATAAAATCATCTATATTGCCAACTACCATCTGCGCGTCAAGCACTTCAATAATATTTCTATAAGAAGTCTTTGCTTCAGACAAAACAGTGCTTTCAAATATATCCATAAGAGAATTTGCAATATCTCCCACAGTAATTATCCCATCCATTTTATTCCCATCGTATGAAGTTGGGAGTGTAGTGTTCTTATGCTCTTTCATAATATGCCAAGCTTTTTTTAATGTAATCTCTGGATGTACTATTGGAATACCCTTCAGAGGTATATCTTTAATCTGAGTTTTTACATCTTCAATAAATCTAGGCTCTCCCAAACTAAACGTCTCTAATACATACTTCGACTCGTTGCTTATTTCTCCAATTCTACACGCTATATATGAGTCGGAATTCGTAATTTTGTTTTTCAAATAAGAATAGGCAATCGCTGAACAGATTGAATCCGTATCAGGATTTCGATGCCCAAAAACTAATATTTCCTTCATGTTTTTCCCCAATTCCCCAAATTGAATGTCTAAAATCTTTTCATATCACAAGAAAGTATATTTTTTTCGAAGTCGCCTTTGTTCTTAATTATTTTTTTTACTTCATTTTCCGCAAAATCGAAAAAGTCGAATATATCTTCTTTAATTATTTCTCTACTCTCTTCAATAATTTTTGTGCTCTTTTTAATATCTATGCTAATCCCATGTTTTTTTATCATTTGCAAATCATACTTAAAGGCTAAACTACTTGATGAAGGGTTTTCAAGTTCAACATATTTCCCGAATTGGTCTATACAATGGCTTACATCCTCTGAATTTAGCAAATAATACTCAGCCAAAGCTCTGCTTATCTTCGTAATTTCATACTTATCAGCAAGTGCACTTTTCATTCTATAATCTATGTCAATATTTTTATCATAAATTTCCATCTCGATGGCCATTTCAATAAAATTATGACCTTTCCATAAACCAAATTCTTCGGGTATATTACATGCTTCAATGACTTTATTCTTTATAATTTCTGCCTTTTGAAAGCAATACCCTTTTTCTCCGCCTGGAAATTTTTCGTCACCAAAATAATCCAGCCCAGTAGGGTTAACTCCATGAGTGATTGTTCCTAGTGCAAAAGGTCTAAAATATTCATCTTTAGATACTAGAAAATCAAAAAGTTTCCATCCAGCCCTGTGAGTCTCTTCATGGCTAAAACAGCCCGAAATAACCATATCTGGAAATATGGTGCCTAAAATCCCCATGTTATTTAGTTTTCCCAAAACTCTTTCACCAAACCAAATATGTGTAACTGGGAACATTTGCTCACCACCAGAAATTTATCGTTTTGTTCTTTATGATTTATTCTTTATGCTTTTGTTCTCTATGCTTTTGTTCTCTATGCTTTTGTTCTTTACCTCTTCTTTATTTCAGAAAGCTCTATACCATTGTTTCTTTCAGTCACCATACGGACAGACCATTCATTCTGGAAAACCAGAACTGGATCTCCTTCTAAGTCACGTACGAATATGGTGTCTGATGTAAGCTTGAGATTTGCGACATTTATATCTTTGTTTTCTATCCATCTAATATGTTTATATGCAGTATGCTCTACTAAACAATCTACTCCATACTCATTCTTCAATCTATATTCAAGCACTTCTAACTGAAGAACGCCGACGACCCCTATAATATAATCCTGCGTAATTGAATCAGGTCTGTGGAAAATCTGTATTGCTCCTTCTTCGGATATTTGCATAATACCTTTAATAAACTGTTTTCTTTTTAAAGAATTTTTTACATATACACGTGCAAAAACTTCAGGCGCAAAAGTAGGTATACCTTCAAATCTGAAGTCGCCCTGCTCTGTCAAAGTGTCACCAATTTTAAAAATCCCAGGGTCAAAAACTCCTATAATATCACCAGCATATGCTTCCTCAATTATTTCGCGGTCTTGAGCTAAAAACTGCTGCGGTTGAGAAAGCTTAATTGTCTTTCCAGCCTGAACATGTTTAACATCCATACCCTTATGAAATCGTCCAGATACTATTCTAATAAAGGCAATTCTATCCCTATGAGTCGGATTCATGTTTGCTTGAATTTTAAATACAAATCCAGAAAAGTTTGAGTCATTCGATTCAATTTCTCCCTGATCAGAAGTGCGCGATAACGGTTCGGTGGTCAACTTCAAAAATGACTCTAAGAAATCTTGAACCCCAAAGTTAGTCATAGCACTGCCAAAAAAAATAGGTGTCAATTCGCCCTTTAATATCTTATGTTCGCTGAATTCGTCCCCAGCCATATCTAACAGCTCAATATCTTCAATTAATTTATCATGAGCGACATCACCTAATAAGTCCCTGAAAACAGGGTCATCAATGCTCTTTTTTGAGCTTTCTACCATAGTTTGGCCGTGATCCCCGCCATTAAATAAATTAATACTATTATCTCCTCTATTATATATACCTAAAAAAGAACCGCCTAGTCTAATTGGCCAGTTCATGGGATAAGATCTAATACCAAGAACACTTTCAAGTTCTTCCATGAGTTCAAAAGCATCTTTTCCTTCACGATCCATTTTATTTACAAATGTAAAAATCGGAATGCCTCTTAATTTACAGACCTGAAACAACTTAATTGTCTGTGGCTCAACTCCTTTAGCGGAGTCAATAACCATGACGGCACTATCTGCCGCCATAAGAGTTCTATATGTATCTTCACTAAAATCTTGATGCCCCGGTGTGTCCAAAATATTAATACAAAAATCATTATATTCGAATTGCATTACTGATGAAGTAACTGAAATACCTCTTTGTTTTTCTATCTCCATCCAGTCTGAAACTGCATGCCTCTGAGCTTTTCTGGCCTTTACCGAACCAGCTAATCTAATAGCGCCTCCGTATAATAATAGTTTTTCTGTAAGGGTTGTTTTTCCTGCATCCGGATGAGAAATTATTGCGAAGGTTCTTCTTCGCTCGATTTCTTTCAAATGCTGAGCAGTGATAACTGACATTTAATACCTCCAAAATATTTAAAGCGTAATTCTCGCCTAGTTTTATTAAAATTCGATACAGCTTATTCTACGTTATGAATACAATCATAGTCAAGGAGAACTAATCTCATCAGATGTCACTATTTGATTTCTTCCTTTTTTCTTTGCTAAATACATATTTTTATCTGCTTGATCTATTAGTACTTTGAGATTCAAATTATTAACTGGTATAATGGTTGCTATGCCTATACTAACTGTTATTCGACCTCTTCCACTTGAAAATTCATGTTTGATGTTTTTTAACTCAAGTTCATCTTGAATTCTATTTGCCACAATTTCAGCTCCAGCTAAATCCACATTTGGCATAATTACCAGGAACTCTTCGCCGCCATACCTTCCAACTAAATCCTCAGGTCTAAATAGAGACATTGAAATGGAATCAGCCACAGATTTAATTACTTCGTCACCTTTAACGTGTCCATAATTGTCATTGTAATTTTTAAATTCATCAATATCTATCATCATAACTGAATACTTCAGCGAATATCTTAAACAATTATTCCAATGCATTTGAAAAAATTTATCTATTCCTCGCCTATTATATATCTTTGAAAGACTATCTTGCATGCTAAGTTGTTCTAATTGATCTTTCTCATGTTGAATCTTTGTTAATTCACTTAATCTATATTCTAGTTCCTCAAGCTGCCTCTCAATCGTTATTCTTTGAAGGTACAGTTCCTTAAAAATCCTTGTCTTACTCCTTAAAACTATTGGGTCAATTGGTTTTGGAAGATAATCAACCGCTCCCACTTCATATCCTTTAAAAATTGATTTCTGTTCTTTACTAAGTGCAGTAACAAAAATAATAGGAATGTTTTTTGTTTTTTCAATACTTCTTAGTAACTCTGCCGTTTCAAATCCGTCCATATTTGGCATTTGTACATCCATAAAAACAACTGCGAAATCATGTTCTAGACAAAGTGCCAATGCCTCTTCTCCTGAAATCGCTTTAATGATATCAATTTCGGGATCAGTCAGAACGCTTTCCATCACAAAATGGTTTTCTTTCATATCATCAACAATTAGTATCTTTACGCGTTCTTGCATAGTAGTTCTCCTATCGTCCCTGTTATTCCTGTGATCCTGTGGCTCTGTGGTACTGTGATCCTGTGGTCCAACACTCAAGTTATTCCAGTCTCAATATTTCATTAAGCCTTTTACCAATTTCCTCAAGTTCCAAAATTTCTTGGGGGTTAGCCATTTCAATGGCTCTTAATGGCATTTCTGGAGATTCGGCTGTTTCTGGCTTTTGAACTATAGTGTGCCCCCCTGCCACTTTAATCTGTTTAAGACCTTTAGAACCGTCTTGATTTGCACCAGTAAGTATTACTCCAACCACCGTGTCACCAAATGTATCAGCAATACTCTCAAAGCACACATCTATAGAAGGCCGTGCGTAAGAAACCTTTTCGGTGGTTATAAGGGTGAAGGTTGTATCTTTCTCAACTAATACATGATAATTTTGGGGGGCGACATATATTACGCCCTTTTTTAATTCCATTTTATCTTCTATTTCTTCTACCTTATAGTTTGTGACATCAGAAATTATGTTTTTCAAGTAGCTTTTACTATTAGCGCTTAAATGTTGAATAACAATAACTCCAACATTATTAATATTATTTAAGTCTTTAAATATTCGCTTTAGTGCATCAATCCCACCCGCTGAAGTGCCAATGGCCAAAATTTCATATTTCATAAAGTCTCATTACCCCTTCATCTTCTTTCTATATACCCTGAATTCTTCGCTTATGGTGTCGAATTTTTCGGCAGAATCGCTATATAAAAGAGTTTCTTTTGACCCAAGACATAAATAACCGCCTTTTACTAAACTCTCAAAAAACAATTTATTAACACGATTTTGGAGTGATCTATCAAAATAAATCAAAACATTTCTACACATTACCAGATTCATTTCCCCAAAAGATCCATCTGTAACTAAATTATGTTCAGCAAAAGTAATTCTTTTCTTTAAATCATTATCTAGAATAGCATTGTCGTATTTAGCAATATAATAATCTGAAAAAGATTGTTTGCCACCAGAAAGCATGTAATTTTTTGTATGTTCTTTTATTGATTCTAAGGAGTAGATTCCTTCCTTTGCTTTCTCAAGTACCTTCTGATTAAAATCTGTCGCGTATATTTGACACCTTTGGTACAGTCCACATTCTTTCAACAAAATTGCCATTGAATATACTTCTTCTCCTGATGAACATCCAGCATGCCAAATTTTTATTATAGGATAAGATTCTAAAACTGGTATAATATTTTCTCTAATATTTTTAAAGAATAACGGATCTCTAAACATTTCTGTTACATTTATAGAAAAATCTAATAAAACTTCTCTGAAAAAATTCTCATCTTCTAAAATTTTATGTGCCATTTCTAGGATATTACTAAACCCACTTTTTATGAGTCTGCTCTTTATTCTTCGTTTAATATGTGCGCGAGAATATTCGCTAAAATTATAACCATACTTTAATCTCACAGCTTCAATAAATAGATAGGTTTCGTAGTCTTCATTGTTTTGTTTAATTTTAAATTCACCCATTACGACACCCAAACCTTAATCATAGATAATAATCTATCTGTTTCAACAGGTTTTGTTAAATAGTCGCTAGCTCCGGCTTTAATACACTTTTCACGATCTTCACTCATCGCCTTGGCTGTCAACACTATAATTGGAACATTTCTGCCCTTAGAATTATTTCTAATACTTTTTATTGCTTCGAACCCATCAAGCTTTGGCATCATAATATCCATTAGAATAACGTCTATTTTATTCTCTTCAAATTTTTCAATTGCTTCAAATCCATCTTTAGCTACCACTACTTTCATTCCATTTGATTCCAAAAGATGCATTATTGCAAATACATTTCTGCTGTCATCATCAGCAAGCAAAACGCTAATTCCTTCTAGAGAATATTTATCATTTTCTACCACGTTTTCATATTCTCTATATTCCAAATGCTTTTTTTGGACATCATATAAAAACAATGAAACTTCATCTATCAATCTATCTTTAGATTTTGTGCTTTTTAAAATAATCGTCTCAGTATATTTATTGATTCCGTCAATCTCTTCAGCCTCAATATCTGCTTCAGTATAAATTATGACTGGAATCATTATCTTTAGATTTTCTCTTAACTTTGTCATAAAGTCAATTCCGCTAGAATCCGGAAGTTTTATATCCAAAATTATACATCCGTAATTCTCATTTTCAAGTTCAATTAGGGCCTCTTTTTCCGTTAAGACTTTTGAAATCTGCAAATGACCAAGCTGTGATATTTTTTTAAAATCTTCATCTCCACACGCACCAACAACTAATATTCTTTTTTCTCCCTTAATATCCGAATTTTCTATTTTTGATAATGTCTTGTATATGGACTTGATATCTACTGGTTTCTTTAAAAAACCTATTATGTTCTTCGGTGCCTTAACTACCGTATCAACTTCAGATATTTTATCATTTCCTGATATTATGTGAATCGGAATATTTTTTGTGTTCTCATCTTCTGATAATAAACTCGCCAAAATCATGCCATCCATGTCGGGCAACCCAATATCCAATATAATTCCTATTAGTTTCTCGTTTTTCGCTAAAAGAATACCTTCTTTGCCAGAAAACGCCTTTATCGGGGTATAACCTTTTTCTTCTGCTAAATCAAATAATATCTGTGAAAAAGTAGGATCATCTTCAATAATTAATATCTTTTTCTCATCCTGTTTAGTTTCATTACTTTCTAAAATCTTTTCTGAATTTTTTTTGTCTTCTATAACTCCATTTAAAAATTCTGAATTATCAAACCTATTTAGAGCCTCAATTGCAGAAAGAATGTCCGATTTCGCAACTTCTTCCATCGGTTTCTTTGGCAATAACAACAAGAACTTGCTTCCATTGTTTATTTCGCTTTCAAGATAAATATTGCCCCCAAGTAGCTTTGATAGTTCTAGTGAAATAGTAAGCCCTAACCCTGTTCCTCCATATTGTCTGCTTGTAGTTCCATCTGATTGTTTAAATGCCTCAAAAACTTCCTTTTGTTTTTCTTTTGCTATCCCAATTCCAGTATCAATTACTTCTATTCCAACATAATTATCTTTGTCGATTTTTAGTTCTAACGATTCTTCAGGTGTGATATTCCTAAAAAGTAATTTAATTTTTCCTTTATGCGTGAATTTAATAGAATTTGATATTAAATTCTTCAAAATCTGATTTATCCTAAGCGAATCAGACATTATGTATTCTGGCATATCATTATCAATCAAAGCTTCGAATGCTAAGTCTTTTATTTCGACCATAGACTCAAACATATTCTTATTTTCGGATAAAAGCTCTTTTAAATATACCTTTTCATTATGAATGTGCAGTTTTCCTGCCTCGACCTTTGATAAGTCTAATACTCCATTTATTAGAGTAAGTAAGTCTTCACCAGAGGAATGTATCGTATTTGCAAATTCTTTTTCTTTTTCAGTTAGAGGTTCTTCTCCATCCTTACTAGAGAGCAGCTGAGATAAAACCAAAATGCTATTTAATGGTGTTCTTAATTCGTGTGACATATTCGCTAAGAATTCGGACTTATATTTGTTAGCTTTTTCAAGTGCTTCGGCTTTTTTTATCATTTCTGCTTGAGTTATTATTAATGTACTATTTTTTTCATTTAAAACCCTTTTTTGTTCCTCTAACTGTTTTGTATGTGTCTCTAACTCTTCATTTGTTACGCGTAGCTCTTCTTGCTGAAGTTGTAATTTGTTTTCTGATTCCTTAAGTGCTTTCGCTTGTTCTTCTAATTCTTCATTGCTTTGGCGAAGTTCTTCCTGCTGTGTTTGAAGTTCATCCGATTTAAAAACCAATTCCACTTGCTGTGCTTCTAAAAGTGCATTTGCTTTTTGAGACTCTTCTAACAAATCATGAATCTTAGCGCTTTGAAGAGTTGAATTTATACTAACTGCTATAATATCTGCCGCTCTTTTTAAGAAAGAAAGCTTAGCTTCATCAAATAAATTAAACGATGATAATTCAATGACTCCACACAGTTCTTGGTCATAAAGGAGCGGAAATGCAATTATATTAAGTGGTGCCTCGCTTATTATTCCTGTATTTATTAAGCCTTCGCTCCTATTAATTTTTGTTAGAATAATAGGCTTTTGTTCAATCGCTACTTGACCAACCAAACTCTCACCCATTTGTACATGATTTAATAAGCTTTGTCTTTCAGTAAATGCAAAAGAGGCAATTAAGTCAAGATTCTCTTTTTCATTATTAAATAAATAAAATGCTCCGTTTCCTGCCTCTGTGTATTGAGATAAGAAAGAAATTGTCTTATTTGCAATTTCCTTAATGCCTTGACTCAAAGTTATTATTTCAGATAAATCATTTATGCCTTTTCTTGATTCAAACTGAAGTTTAAGTTTTTCTATAAGGATATTATAGAAATTTGAAACATCTACAATTTCATTTTTCCCAACAATTTTAGCTTTTATAAATTTATTATCATCTATGCTCTCGGACATACTATCCTTTAAATCTTTAAGCGAATTTGTTATGTTTTTTACAATTATTAAAGAAAAAATAAATATAGCAAAAGATATTAAAATGCCAACAATAACAATACTAATAAACGAGTCATTTTGTATGTTTTTTGCTTCAAGTTCAAGAGTTGTGGCCTTAGTCTGTGCATATTTTTGGATGCTATCTAGTTCAATCAACAGGCTAGCAACTTCATTTTTTTCGGTAATCGCAAAATATGACCTATTTTTTTCGCGATTTATTTCATCATAAATTTTATCAAATGTTCCATAGTTATTAACTATCCACTTCTCAACATGAGCATTTACTTTTTTCGCAAGGTTTTGACCTGTTTCGCCAAGTATAAGGCTATTAATAGTAGATAAATTTAATCTAAGCTGATTCTCTAAACTTTCAACGTTTTTCTCGTGAATTAACCTATTTTTATTATTCTTATCAATAAAAGCTTCCTGATATGTCTTATAGATATTAAGAAGAATAATTTTGGAATCAGCTGCAGTATTTGATACTACTAAAGGGTGGCTATTTATTGTGTTAATAACTACACCGATTCTATTTGTTACTAGAATAGACTGTATAGAAATTGTAATTATTGAGATTAACACGACAACAATAATCAATGAAAATCGAGTTCGAATTTTTAAATTATTTAAAATACGCATATTTTCTACCCCCATACTTAATTATTAATCGAATTTGAAATGAAGAATATTGTTAAAAAATAGAAAATCAGCATATGATTAATACTATTTAATCTTATACTAATTTTATCACATAACTGCATTTTTATCCGCGAAATTTTTATATAGTTAGATACAGTCAAACCCCATGAATAGCAACTACTCATAGGGTTTGATTTTTACAATTTATTTTAGTATATGAACGTATATTTTTTTCGAATCGACTTCGCTGCATTTACTTATTGGATAAATGTGGCGAAGCCGACTTCGTACTTTATATCGCTTCTGCTACTAGAGTACCCATTTCTTCGCAACCTATAACTCTATCAGTATTAAGACTTGCTATATCCCCTGTTCTGTAACCTTTATCTAAAACAGCATTAACTGCTTTTTCGATAGCATCAGCTTCTTCTATCATCCCAAAACTATACCTTAGCATCATTCCCACACTTAATATTGTTGCTAAAGGATTAGCTTTATCTTGACCCGCAATATCTGGTGCGGAGCCATGTATTGGTTCATACAGACCACAAGTTCCATCTCCTAAACTGGCTGATGGAAGCATTCCTAGGCTTCCTGTGAGCATTGATGCCTCATCACTCAAAATATCTCCAAATAGATTTTCAGTAACAATTGTATCAAATTGTCTAGGATTCCTAATCAACTGCATAGCTGCATTATCTACATACATAAAGCTTAATTCTACATCTGGATATTCTGGCGCCATCGATGTAACGGTTTCTCTCCAAAGTCTTGAACTCTCCAAAACATTTGCCTTATCGACCAACATGAGCTTATTATTTCTTTTCTTTGCAGTTTCAAATCCAACTTTGGCGACTCTTCTTATTTCGGCTTTAGAGTAGATCATTAGATCCCAAGCTGTTTCATCTTCTCCCGCTCCTTTTCTACCCTTTTCGCCAAAATATGCTCCACCAGTTAGTTCTCTTACTACCATTATATCTAATCCATCGCCAAGAACCTCAGGTTTAAGTGTTGAAGCATTTTTTAATTGGGAAAATACTACTGCTGGTCTAAGGTTAGCAAAAACATTCATTGCTTTTCTTAATCCCAATAGTCCCATCTCAGGTCTCTGGCTTCCAGGGAGTCCATCCCATTTTGGCCCGCCTATAGCGCCAAGAAGTACTGCATCACTTGCTAAACAAACGTCAATCGTATTCTGTGGCAAAGGTGTTCCAAATTCATCTATAGCACTTCCACCTAGTTTTACTTCCTCAAATGAAAATGAAACATTATATTTTTTTGAAATTGCATTTAGTACTTTTTTTGCCTGAGTTATTACCTCAGGTCCAATCCCATCACCAGGAATTACTGCTATTTTCATTGTTTCCCTCCAGCTATTTTTTCTTTGCTAAAGTTTATCAGCCCATCTTTTTCCATGATTTTTCTCATGAATTCAGGAAATGCGGTTGCTGAGTAAATTTCTGATTTAGTAATGTTATTTATTATACCTTTTTCTAAATCAATCGAGATCTCATCTCCCTCTTGAATTTTCTCCGCCGCTTCCTTACATTCAAGAATCGGCAATCCAATATTTATTGAGTTGCGATAAAATATTCTCGCAAAAGTTTCAGCAATAATACATGAAATGCCTGAATCTTTAATTACTTGTGGTGCATGCTCTCTTGAGGACCCACATCCAAAATTCTTACCAGCAACCATAATATCTCCTACTTTAACTTTTGAGACAAACATTTTGTCCAGATCTTCCATACAGTGAGAAGCTAATTCTTTTCTGTCTTGAATATTAAGATATCTTGCAGGAATTATTACATCTGTGTCAACATTATCTCCGTATTTAATAACTCTACCTTTAATCATATCATTACCTCCTCTGGCGACGCGATTCTACCAAGTATAGCTGAAGCCGCTGCAACTGCCGGACTTGCCAGATAAACTTCGCTTTCTGGATGTCCCATTCTACCCACAAAATTTCTATTAGTCGTGGCTATAGCTCTTTCACCCTTTGCAAGAACTCCCATATGCCCACCAAGGCATGGTCCACAAGTTGGCGTACTGACTGCAGCGCCAGCCTCAATGAAGATTTCCATCAATCCTTCTTTTACACACTGAAGCCAAATGTTTTGAGTTGCAGGGAATATTATAAGTCTAACATCAGGATGAACTTTTTTACCCTTGAGTACTTCTGCTGCTGCCCTCATATCATCTATTCTTCCATTAGTACATGATCCAATTACAGATTGGTCTATTTTGACGTCTCCAACATTATCAATTGTTCTAGTGTTATCTGGTAAATGAGGAAAAGAAACTGTAGGTTTAAGTTCCGCTAAATTAATTTCTATCGTTCTTGAATAAACTGCTTCTGCGTCTGCTTCGTAAGCTATCCAATCTTTTTTTGAGTGAGCATTAATATAAGCAATCGTTTTTTCATCAACAGGAAAAATCCCATTTTTTGCTCCAGCTTCAATCGCCATATTTGCTATCGTAAATCTGTCATCCATAGTTAAATTAGCTATTCCATCACCAACAAATTCCATCGACTGATAGAGCGCGCCGTCAACTCCTATCATACCAATGATATGTAAGATCAAATCTTTTCCTGAGACCCATTTATTCATTTTTCCTTTAATCACAAATTTAATAGCTTCTGGTACTTTAAACCATGCTTCACCAGTTGCCATTCCGACTGCCATATCTGTGCTTCCTATTCCTGTTGAGAAAGCTCCAAGTGCACCATAAGTGCAGGTGTGCGAGTCAGCACCAATAACTACGTCTCCTGCCACCACAAGTCCAACTTCTGGTAAAAGTGCATGTTCGATGCCCATTCTTCCTATTTCGAAATAATTCTCTATTTCCATTTCTTTTACAAACTCGCGAACTGTTTTACATTGCTCTGCTGATTTGATGTCTTTATTTGGTGTAAAATGATCCGGTACTATAGCAACTTTCTTTTTATCAAAAACACAGCTGCATCCAGTTCTCTCAAATTCCCTTATAGCTACTGGAGTCGTAATATCATTTCCAAGTACAATATCCAATTTGGCATTTATCAAATCGCCGGCTTTCACTTCTGATAGTCCAGCATGTGCCGCCAAAATTTTTTGAGTCATTGTCATTCCCATTTGTTTTTCATCTCCTGTCTTAAATACTATAAGCGACGATGCGCTTTATTTTTAGTTTAGGGTTATATTCTGGGCTTCAAATTCTAAGTCTTAATTCTAAGCTTCTTTTACTTCCACATCATGTTCCCAAACATTATTCAAAGCATCTATGTAAGCTCGCGCGCTTGCTTCAATAATATCGGTGGAAACACCATGTCCGACATAAATTCTATCGTTTTTCTTAAGCTTAACTGTCGCTTCACCTAAAGCATCTCTACCTTCGGTAATCGCTCTTATAAAATAATCTTCCAAAGTTGATTTGTTACCAGTAACTCTATCTATTGCTTTAAAAGTAGCGTCTACAGGTCCATCTCCAACTGCAGCTTCTTCATGAGTCTTCCCATTTTTGTTTACTTTAACAGTCGACGTTGCTGTTATACTGCTACCCGCAAAAACTTGAAAATGCTCTAATTTAAACACTTCAGTCAATCTCTTAGATTTTTCTTCAGATAAGAGTGCTTCAATATCTTTATCAGATACTATTTTCTTTTTATCTGAAAGGTTTTTAAATTTCTCAAAAGCCGCGTTAATTGATTCTTGTGATAAATTTTTGTATCCTAATTCATTTAATTTATCTTCAAATGCATGTCTTCCAGAATGCTTTCCTAATACCATTTTATTAGTATTCAAGCCGATTGACTCAGGTGTCATTATTTCATAGGTTTCTCTGTTTGCTAAAATCCCATGTTGATGAATACCCGATTCGTGAGCAAATGCATTTGCTCCAACTATAGCTTTATTTGGTTGAATATTTACACCAGTCAAATAACTCACCATCATGCTGGTTCTATGAATTTTGTCCGTAGAAATATTGTTTGATAATTTGTACAAATCAGCTCTTGTTCTTAGTGCCATAACCACTTCTTCAAGTGCTGCGTTTCCTGCTCTTTCACCAAGGCCATTGATCGTACATTCAACTTGCCCAGCTCCAGCTTCTAGTGCTGCAAGTGAATTTGCAACAGCCAACCCAAGATCATTGTGGCAATGTGTGCTTATTATAGCTTTATCAATATTTCTTACGTTTTCTCTAATCCCTTTAACAAGATTATACATTTCAATTGGAGTTTTATATCCGACTGTATCAGGAATATTCAAAATTGTTGCCCCAGCGTCTATTACTCCCTCAAGAACTTTGTATAAGAACTCAGGTCTTGTTCTGGAAGCATCTTCAGGCGAAAACTCAATTTCTGGGCAAAGATTTCTGGCATATTTGACCATTTCTATTGCTCTTGCGAGAACTTCTTCCGGTGTCATTTTTAGTTTATATTCCATGTGAATATCTGAAGTTGCTAAGAAAGTATGAATTCTGGGTCTTTGGGCATGTTTAAGTGCTTCCCAAGCAGTGTCTATGTCGTTTTTAACAGCTCGTGCTAAACCTGCCACAGTAGTATTTTTTATCATTTTTGCTATAGCTTCTACTCCCTCAAAGTCGCCTTTGCTGGCAACAGGAAAACCAGCTTCCATGATATCTACGCCTAGTTCTTCTAACTGCTTAGCTATTTCCAGTTTTTCACCCTTATTTAAACTACATCCCGGTGCCTGTTCCCCATCCCTTAAAGTTGTGTCAAATATGTATATCTTTCTACTCATTGTTTTTCCTCCTAATTTTGCCTCCAGAAGAACCTCCGGAGTTATTTCGTTTTCTTAATCCAAGACATCATGCCTCTTAATTCTTCGCCGACCTTTTCAATCTGATGATCCTTTTCAATTCTTCTTTTGCTGTTAAAATGTGGTCTTCCAGCTTGGTTCTCGAGAATCCAATCCTTAGCAAAAGTTCCATCCTGAATTTCTGTAAGAACTTTTTTCATTTCGGCTCTTGTGTCATCAGTAATTATTCTCGAACCAGTTTTATAATCACCATATTCAGCTGTATCACTAATTGAGTATCTCATGTAGCTGAGTCCACCTTGATTTATAAGGTCAACAATAAGCTTCATTTCATGTAAGCACTCGAAGTATGCACTTTCAGGAGCATATCCAGCTTCAACTAAAGTTTCAAAGCCAGCCTTTATAAGTTCAGTTACACCACCACAAAGTACTGCTTGTTCACCAAAAAGATCTGTTTCAGTTTCTTCTTTAAATGTTGTTTCTAGTATTCCAGCTCTAGCTCCACCAATTCCCCAAGCATAAGCCAAACCTAATTCTTTAGCATTTCCTGTAGCGTTTTGATGAACTGCGATAAGACATGGAACGCCTTTACCTTCAACATATTGACTTCTTACTGTATGTCCAGGGCCTTTTGGTGCAATCATGAATACATCAATATCTTCTGGTGGTTGAATCTGTCCATAATGAATATTGAAACCATGAGCGAACATTAGTGACATTCCAGGTCTTAGATTCGGTCCAACTGATTCTTTGTAAACTCTTGCTTGTGTTTCATCCGGAAGAAGAATCATAACTATGTCTGCGGCTTTAACAGCATCTGCAGCTTCCATTACCTTAAGCCCTTCATTTTCTGCTTTTGCCCAGCTTTTGCTTCCTTGGTAAAGTCCAACTATAACATTTACTCCGCTTTCATGAAGATTAAGTGCATGTGCATGTCCCTGACTTCCGTAACCAAGTATTGCTATTGTTTTCCCTGTGAGAAGTTCCTTGTTTGTGTCTTTTTCATAAAAAAGTATTGCTTTTTCCATTTTTCTTTCCTCCATTTAATTATGTTTTTTATTTTCAAGTTCAGGAAAATACGAATTTTTGATTCAACATAAAGTGTTTCCGAACTATGAATTGCTAATTACCTATTCCGCTAATTTGTCTTTCTTAATGACAAAATAAAATAAAAAAGCGGAGTCCACTCCCAATCTCTTGGGGCGAAATCCGCGGTACCACCCATATTTATAACTTCATTCAGATAACGGTCTGTTCCGTATGTGCCTACTATCATTTCAACACTCTGCTCCGAGATGACTTCGAACTCCTACGCTTAGGGGTTCTCAGCTTATCCCCTTCTCTGTACTGCTTCAGACATTCTACTGTTTCTCATCATCGCATTTAAAATATTAAGTTCGATTAAGGTCGCTGCTACCAGCAGCACAATAAGTCCACCAGTGACGACCAAACTAATTAGTAGAGCAGCTAGTACGACGACTAGTAGTCCTAATAGGTTAATCACTGATAGATTATTATTGACGACGACGTCTGACAAAATCAAACTGTTTAAAATTCTCTTTATCATACTGCTCTCCTTCCGTTAGTTTTATCAAATCATTTTTTAATATTTTATGCGTTTAAAACATACTATCAGAAATCTACCGAAGCTGTCAATGCAAAAATCTTTTTTTCTTTTCTTAACAATTTGAAATTTAATTTTTTACCAAAAATAAATTGACGCGATCTACCGCCTTTAACAATTTGACAATAAAACACCTTATATGATAGATTTAATTTTAAAATTGTCTGTTATAATTGTTTAAGAACTAAATTTATTATATCAGAACAAAGGTAGTTCGAAAAAAACTAACTTTCTTATACTAAAAAATATTTAAAAATAGGATGTGATTAATTTGAGAAGTCATGATGTAACAAAAGGTCCAGCTAGAGCACCTCATCGCTCACTTTTTTATGCAATGGGTTATTTACCTGAAGACCTAGAAAAACCGTTAATTGGTGTGGTAAATGCTCAAAACGAAATAATCCCTGGACATTTCCATTTAGATGAAATAGCCAGAGCTGTAAAAAGTGGTATTAGTAGCAATGGTGGAACGCCAATAGAATTCCCTGCGATTGGTATTTGTGACGGAATCGCTATGAACCACAGTGGAATGAAATATCCACTTGCAAGCCGCGAACTAATTGCTGATTCAATTGAAGCAGTTACTATGGGGCATAAATTTGACGGTCTTGTTCTAATTGGAAATTGCGACAAAATTGTCCCTGGCATGCTTATGGCAGCCGCTAGACTTAATATCCCTGCTATCTATATTAGTGGTGGCCCAATGCTATCAGGAAAAAATCATGGAAAACGAGTCGATCTTATAACGACTTTTGAGGCAGTAGGAAGTTATTCAAACGGAAAAATAGACGAAGCCGAACTTAAGTCATATGAAATGACAGCTTGCCCTACATGTGGAAGCTGTGCTGGAATGTTTACTGCTAATACCATGAACTGTTTGTCAGAAGCATTAGGGATGGCACTCCCAGGTAATGGTACTATTCCTGCACCATATGGATTAAGAAAAGCATTAGCAAAAAAAGCAGGTATTCAAATAATGGAACTTGTTAAGAACAATGTTTGTCCACGTGACATAATGACTTTGTCTTCTTTTAGAAATGCTATCGCTGTAGATATGGCAATCGGCGGCTCAAGCAATACAGTTCTTCATCTATTGGCAATAGCTAGAGAAGCTAATGTTTCGCTCTCACTTTCAGATTTTGATGAAATAAGTAAAAAAGTTGCTAATATAGTAAAACTAAGCCCTGCAGGTTACCATAACATCGAAGACTTTAATCTGGCTGGCGGTATTTCCGCAGTAATTAAAAGACTAATAGACAATAATCTTTTTGATGGCAGTACTCAAACTACAAGTATTATTTCACAAAAAGAGCGAACAGTTGCTTCAGATGTCCTAGATTCTGAAGTAATTAAATCACTCGATAATCCGTATAGTAAAGAGGGTGGAATCGCTGTACTTCATGGCACACTAGCTCCGGATGGTGCAGTCGTGAAACAAAGTGCCGTAGCTCCAGAAATGCATAAACATACAGGCCCTGCTAGAATATATGAATCCGAAGAAAGTGCTTTTGATGCAATAGTTGGAAAAGAAATTAAACCTGGAGATGTAGTCATTATTAGATACGAAGGCCCAAAAGGCTGCCCTGGCATGAGAGAAATGTTATCTCCTACAGCTGCATTAATGGGTATGGGCTTAGAAAAATCTGTTGCGCTTTTAACTGATGGCAGATTCTCTGGCGGAACACGGGGCCCTTGCATTGGACATATAGCACCAGAAGCAAGTCAGGGAGGGCCGATAGCTTTGGTTGAAGAAGGAGATATTATTGAAATAAATCTCCCTGAGAGAAAATTAAACTTATTAGTAGATGAAAAAACTCTTGAAGAAAGACGGTCAAAATGGATAGCACCTCCATCAAAAGCCACGCCAGGAACATACCTTTATAGATATGGCAAAATGGTTGGATCAGCTAGCGATGGCGCAGTTTTGAGTATATAATATCTAATATTTAAAAAAGAACTCGATGTATTAAACTACATCGAGTTCTTTTTTAAATTTTCATCTCATCAACTATTAATTCTTGATCCGAATTAATCAGGTGCCTTTAACATCATTTATCTTACACAATTATGGTCAGATGTACAAATCATGTTTCGCCCTTCGTGTTTAGCTGTATATAAGGCGCTGTCAGCGTCATTAATTATCACAGAATCACTAATATCATCATTTTTATCTGCTTTTAATATTCCTATCCCAAAAGAAGCCGATACACGAACTTTTTTGTTTTGGTATATAGTTTCATGCATCTCAATTTCATCCTTCAATTTTTTTAGTCTGTTCATAATACCATCTATATCTTCAGTATTCCTAAATATTATGGCAAACTCTTCTCCACCGAACCTGCAAACCATATCGTCATGTCTTAAATTTTCTTTCAGAATGCTTGAAATATCTATCAAAACTTGGTCTCCACAAAGATGTCCATAAGTATCATTAATTCTTTTAAAGTGATCTATATCCATAAGAACTAATACAAACTTCAAGTTAAATTTTTTATAATTTTCGATACAAAGACTAATTTCTTTGTTAAAGTATAACCTGTTATACAGCTGTGTCAAACTATCAACCATGGCAATTTCTTCAAGGCGCGAATAAAGTTTAGCATTTTCTAAAGAAAGTCTTATTGCAATTCCGAGTGTGTTTAAATATTTAAGACTATTCGCTTCGAAATATCCAGCTTTTTCATGTTCAATATAAATCAATCCAGTCTTTGAGTCCTTGCCTATCAACGGAATTATAACTGCTGCATTAATTCCTCTTTCAACGCTAAATTCGTTTAATAAATCTTCTTCTTTTAAAATTACAGTCTCTTTAGGTTCTCCGTTTCGTTCAAAATAATCATCAATAACGCTCTTCATTTTTATTGATTCCCTTCTAGGGAGACAACTAGTTTCTATTCTATAATTACCATTTTCATAAATAAAAACACTACAGTTTTTTAGACCTAAAATGCCTACTAACATATCACTAACCAAAGTGAAAAGATTCTTATAATCTGTTACTAAATTTATGTATTCAAAAACATTAATAATGGTGCTTAGCTCATTAACAAGTCTTTCATACATAATATTAAAATTAGAAATCTGTTCGAGGCGTTCTTCCGCAGTATGTTGATAACTGTCTAATTCTTTTTTTATACCTATTAGTTTTTCACAAGTAGCTTCATTTTCGCAATAATTAGTCACTTCTACTCCTCCTTGTATTCTCTCATGTATATATAATACCTTGACGACAAAATATAAGCAATATTCCCGAAAAAAATCTGTTCAATAATAATAACATTTTTCGTAATTTTTATGAAATAGGAAAAAAAGATTATTTCTTTATAAAATCAGTAAACCCATGTATAATTAAAAGTAATTTTAGAAGTAATATAAATGTAATATTTAAAAAAACTATAATATCAAGAATAAACATAGAAAGGAAATTATTAATGAATCGTTATATAAATTATATTGACGTAAAATATGAAGTACTTGAAGCATTGCGTTACTTTAAGCCGATCGTTGCACTTGAATCAGCAATTATTTCACACGGCATGCCATACCCCGAGAATTATAATATCGCTAAGGAACTCGAAGATCTTGTTCGAAGTCGCGGTGCCGTGCCAGCAACTATGGCAATAATCGATGGAAGGCTTAAAGTAGGCCTTGAAGATCATGAAATTGAACTTCTTGCAAAATCAAAGAATGTAATAAAAGCTAGCCGACGTGACATATCGTGGATTGTCTCAAAAAAGCTTACAGGATCTACTACCGTTTCTTCAACTATGATTTTTGCTTCAATGGCAGGTATTCGTGTCCTATCCACTGGAGGAATCGGAGGAGTACACCGAGGCGCAGAATTAACATTTGATATCTCTACCGATCTTACAGAACTAGCAAAGACAGATGTAGCCGTAGTTTGTTCGGGAGTTAAGTCAATTCTTGATATTGGTCTCACCCTAGAAAAATTAGAAACACTTGGTGTTCCAGTAATAGGATATAAAACATCCGAATTCCCTTCTTTTTATACGCGAAAAAGTGGTTTTGGTTTAGATGCTAAAATGGAAACACCTTTAGAATGCGCTGAAATGCTAAAAGTAAAATGGGATATGGATTTATCTGGCGGCGTTGTAATAGCCAATCCGATACCCGAAGCTTATGAAGCAGACGTTGACCTAATCTCTTCGGCTATTAATAATGCCCTTGCTGAAGCTAAACAAAAAAAGGTAAGAGGCAAAGGTGTAACACCATTTTTGTTATCTCGTATTAAAGAATTAACTACTGGTGAAAGTTTAACCGCAAATATGGAGCTTGTAAGAAATAATGCAATACTTGCAGCTGACATAGCAGTACCATTTTCGCGTTTAGATGAGAACAGAAAGAGTATTGTATACTAGTCTTAATACCACATAATAATTAGTAAAGATTGATAGTATTTTAACGCTTTTTTATCCTAATATGATGTTATCAAACCATTTTTTGTCTTCATTTTAACTTTTTTATTAGCTATAATAACTTTGATGAAATAAGTAACTAAGCACTAAGTGATTTATCTTGAGGTGAAAAATGAAAAAAATTCTTAGTTCGGTTTTAATGTGTATAATAGCTATGGCATTAATTTTTACAATACCTGCTGCAGGCTATAAAGCATATTCAGCAACAAACACCGCTACCACTAACGCTTTGATAAAATACGCTAAATCTTTTCTTGGCAAGCCCTATGTTTGGGGAAGTGCCTCTGCGAGCCGTGGTTTTGATTGTTCAGGCTTTACGATGACGGTTATGAAAAAATTTGGAGTGAGTTTAAGTCACAGTTCCAGAATTCAGTACTCTGGCGGAAAATCAATAGAAAGAAGCAATCTAAAAGCGGGTGACGTACTTTTCTTTGGAGAGAGCCAAACCAGAATAAGACATGTAGCCATATATATTGGAAATGATCAATTTATTCACGCAAGTAGTACAAAACATAAAGTAGTAATTGATAATTTCTCTCGTTATATTAAGTACACACATTACTTTGGAGCAAAACGTTTCCCTTTTAGAGTTATAACATAAAATATTATTTTTTAGGGTTGTGAAATTAGTTAATAAGAAGGGGATGTGTCATATGACACATCCCCTTCTTCATAGCAATGATAATACAAATCTTATTACCAGGATAAATTATTAAAACGGAAAAAGCCTGTTAATGGAACGTATGCACCCTTTAATTTCTTATTTATCAACTGATAATTCGTAGAAGCGAGAACTGGAACTATCCATGACTCATCACGGATGATCTTCTGTGCTTCAGAATACAATTTGTTTCGTTTAACTGAATTTTGTTCTTTTTTTGCACTCAGTAATAAACTCTCTAATTTTGGATTTTGATTTTTAATCATGTTAAAAGAGGATTTTGCTCCGTAATTCGAGTATAAATTATCTGCATCAAGCAAGTTATTAGTCGCAGCCATGGTTCCAAGCTGACATAAGCCGTTCATGGCGTTTTTAAGCAGCGTCGCCCCATCGAACTGAATTATCTCAACGTTGGTTAAACCAATATCATTCAAGCAAGCTTTCGTCACTTCTGCCATTTTGGAATAAGCAGGCATAGTAAGTGTTTGTATCGTAATCTTTGTATCTAATGGCACTTTGGATTTTTCGAGAAGCGCTATCGCTTTGTCCGGATCATACTCATAAGTTTTTACACTCTTATCCAATCCCACAACGCCCGGTGCAAGGTAGTTTTGAGCAATCTCACATGAACTGTTTGTTGTAACAATATTGATAGCTTCTTTATCAACAGCATAGGCGACAGCCTGTCTGAAGAGTTTGTTATTCATCGGGTATTGTGACGCTGACATAAATAACCAACGCGTATGAGCTGTTGGTGCTTTGACATAGCTTCCCTTGCCACTGCCTCTAAGAAGCGTCGCTTCTTTTTCGCCTAAATAAAACGCCCAGTCCGCTTCACCTTTTTCCATTGCGATTTCAGCCGATGACACATCCTTTATTACATTAATAACTACGTTTTTAATGGATGGCTTTTTGCCCCAATAATAATCAAATGCTTCAAGCGTTACGGAGACACCCTTGTTTCTTGATACATATTTATAAGGACCCGTTCCGATATAATTGGTTTCGTCAATTTTTCCGCCGTTGGCCTCTGTCAACTTTTTATTGACCATAAAAATATTTTGTGTCAAGGAAGCTATAAAAGGAACATAGGGTTCAATTAAGGTTATTTTAATTGTTTTTGAATTAACAACATCCACCTTTGCAACTGAAGAAAGATATGTCTTTGTAAAAGACGATGCCATTGCTCTTTCTAGGGAGAACTTTACATCTTCAACAGTTAGCAGGCTGCCATTATGGAACTTGACACCCTGTCTGATTTTAAACTGATAAACTTTTCCGGTCTTATCCACAGTCCAGCTTGTCGCCAGTGCCGGAATCAATTTGCCTGTTTTATCGCGATCGACCAAAAACTCGAATGTTTGGTACACCATATAAAGTGTACTATTATCAGTTAGCCCTTGTGGATCAAATGCTGTAAAATCAGCACCATTCGCCACATTTAGTGTATTATTTGCCGGCGAAGCCTGTTTCAACGTTGTAAAACCCGTAACGAAAAGGGAAAGCATAAACATAAGGGCTACAATTAGTACAACTGTTTTCTTAGACATAATTAATCCTCCTTGTAATAAATTGGGTTTAGTAACCAAGCACTAACAGCACTTGAAGCAGGAAACAAAATGACCTGGCGACACCTCCAATAGCTCTGGATTTTCTTGCTTGCATCTGTCCATCACATATTGGCATCGCGATGCAAAGCGGCAACCCATCTTGGGATTAATGGGTGACTTGACTTCTCCAACAATAACATCCAGCTTTTTATCTCTGTATTTCAGATTGGGATGCGGAATCGCATGGAGCAAGGCTTGTGTATAGGGATGAATGGGATTTGAAAACAATTCATCTGTATTGGCTTTTTCGACTAGTTTTCCAAGGTACATCACTGCAATATCGTCCGAAATATGTTTGACTACTGCCAAATTATGGGTAATAAACATATAGGTCAGATCAAATCTTTCTTGTAGTTCTTTCAGCAAATTCAGGATTTGCGCCTGAATCGATACATCCAGTGCACTGACGGGCTCATCGCAAACAATGAATTCGGGTTCAAGAATTAACGCTCTTGCAATACCGATACGTTGTCTGCGCCCGCCGTCCAATTCGTGCGGATAAGCATAGGCCAACCGGGAGGCCAAGCCTACGGTTTCCATATACTCTTTCACTTTTTTATCCATTTCCGCACGTGTCCGGCATAGTTTATTCACATACAACGGTTCGGCAATGATATCACTGACCGTCATACGCGGATTAATCGATGAATATGGATCCTGAAAAATCAATTGCATTTTACTGCGTAATCGACGCATTGTCTCTTTATCATACTTGAGGATATTTTCATCTTTAAAACAAATCTCCCCATCCGTCGCATCAATTAAGCGAAGGATCACACGACCCAGTGTCGATTTTCCGCAGCCCGATTCTCCGACTACTCCCAATGTTTTGCCTTTATCGATCGTAAAAGTGACATCGTCAACTGCATGGAGCAGACCATTCTTGACATTAAAATATTTTTTTAAGTGATTGACTTCCAGTAACGGCTTATTCACACGTATCGCCTCCTTTGCTATAAAGATGGCATCTCACCGTATGTCCATCAAAATCACTGACGCAAGGTGCCTGTGTTTTGCATTGTTCCATGACCTCACTGCATCTAGTATGAAATGCACACCCGGAAGGCAGATTAGCGGGGTCTGGCATTAAGCCAGGGATAGAAACCAATTTATCCGTTTTTTCATCCATGTTGGGTATGGAACCAAAGAGTCCTTTTGTATATGGATGCATTGCTTTTGTAAAAAGCGCTTCAACCGCTCCAAACTCAATTATTTCTCCAGCATACATAATGGCAACCTTATCACACATTCTGACTACCACACCCAGATCATGTGTAATAAAAATCATGGACGTATTAAACTTCTGCTTTAATTGATTCATCATTTCAAGCACTTGGGCCTGTATCGTCACATCCAGCGCCGTTGTCGGCTCGTCCGCAATAAGGAGTTTGGGATTGCAAGCCAGTGCGATAGCGATAACGATTCTTTGTCTCATGCCGCCTGAAAATTGATGCGGATATTCATTCTTTCTCTCTTTTGGTATATTAACCAGTTCAAGCATTTCATCGACCCGTTTTTGTACTTCAGCCGGCGTATACTCAAAATGAATCTGCAGTACTTCCGCAATCTGCTGTCCCACTGTTAAAATCGGGTTTAATGAAGTCATCGGATCCTGAAAGATGATACTAATCTTCGCTCCCCGAATCTTCCGCATGTCATGAACTGTTGCATTGAGAATATCCGTTCCATCAAATTCTATACTGCCGGAGACAATTTTCCCGACCGGCTGCGGCAAAATCCGCAATATGCTATAGGCTGTTGTGGTTTTGCCGGCACCTGTTTCTCCGACGATCCCGATGGTTTCTCCACTTTTAAGATCGAATGAGATACCATTTACTGCTTTTACGACGGCATCTCGGGTCTGATATTCTACTTTCAAATCTTTAATAGAAAGCAATATGTCATTACTCAATCATTTCACCTCCAAGTTTGATCAATGTTATTATGTTCTTAATTTTGGATCCATGGCATCCCTCAAACCGTCTCCGAACAGATTGATAGATATCGTAGCTAAAAATATAAATAGTCCCGGTATGATAATCAAATGGGGCGATGTTCTCATAAACTCTCTTCCATTAGACAACATGGCTCCCCACTCCGGCGTCGGCGGCTGTACACCAAGTCCAATAAAACTGAGTCCTGCTATTCCAATAACAACATTGGAAAGACTCATTGTTGCATTAACCAAAATCGGACCCATGCTATTTAATAGCAGATGCTGCCTTATGATGTGCGGCGTCTTGGCGCCAATCGCTCTTGCCGCTTCAACATATTCCATCCGCTTGATACCGAGAATACAGGACCGTACCAACCGTGACTGAGCCGGAATACTTGGCACGACCATAGCAATTAAAAGATTGCGCAAGTTAGGACCTAACGCAGCCACAATCGCAATACAAAGAAGAATGCCTGGTATGGCCATAAAGATATCCATGATGCGCATTATGATCTCATCTAACTTGCCGCCGTAATAGCCCGCAATCGATCCGAACAAAATGGCAAAGAAAGTTCCGGTCAAAACAACTGAAATAGAGATGCCCAATGAAATTCTGGCACCATGAATGACTCGGGCAAATATATCCCGGCCCATATCATCCGTTCCAAAGAAATGCTCAACGCTCGTTGTCAAAAGTCTTTCTCGCATATTCATGCGAATCGCATCCTTATAGCTAACGATTAAATCTGCACCTATAATAATAATAATCAACAATATCAAAATTCCGAAACCGAACATGGCTGTTCTGCTATCTTTTAATCGAACCCACACTTCATAGAATTGATTACGTTTTTTCGCATTATCCATCTTAAACCTCCCTATAATACCTTGCTCAAGGCATGAACAAAAAACTTTCACCTGCTACTCTTTTTGACCCACTTTGATTCTTGGATCAATTAATCCATACAATAAATCAACGATTAAGTTCAGCAACGAATAGATAACCGAGATGATCAAAACCCCGCCCATGACGATAGGGATATCTTTCTCTCTAATGCCAGACACAATCATACTTCCCATGCCGTTTATGGAAAAAACCATTTCAATAAGAACAGCTCCCCCCATAAGAACCCCCAAAATAGTACCTGTAATTGTAATAACGGGTAACAGTGCATTTCTCAATGCATGCTTCAAAATGATACTTAACTCAGATGCGCCTTTGCTCCGGGCCATTCTCACATAATCCATGCGAATGACTTCAAGCATTGAAGACCGTGTCATTCGGGTCAGCATCGCCATGGGTCCAAGGCCCAATGTGATTGAAGGTAATATATATCCTTGCCAGACTTCCACACCATAGGTGGGCAAAATATTTAGTTTTAGTGAGAAAAATAAGATAAGTAGTAATCCGAGCCAGAAATTAGGAAATGATGCGCCAATAAGCGCTGCAACAATACTGATCGTATCTAATGCTGAATACTGCTTGACAGCAGATATAATACCGATCGGTAATGCCACAATCAGGGCAATAAGAACTGAAAAAACGGCTAATCTTATTGTGTATGGAAATCTTAATGCGATCTCATTAATGACCGGCTCTCCGGATTTATACGAGGTCCCCAAATCCCCTTGAATGAGACCGCTCATATAGTTCAGATAACGAACGATAAACGGCTTATCAAGACCCAGCTCAATCTGTTTTTGTAGCACCGCCTCTTCATTGGCATCAGTTCCAAGAATCGTTCTGGCGGGATCACCGGGCGATAGTGATAATATCGAAAACAAAATAAAACTGATCCCAATTATAACCGGAATTATAAATAGAAGTCTTTTCGAAATGTATTTTAGCATTTTCCCCCTCCTCATAGTAGTCTTCAATTTATTTTACCTTACCTCTAATGATTGAAATATTGTTATTTCTTTCTGATTATTTCAGAACTAGATAAACAATACAGCTTCTGTCCCTCCTTTTGATAATATACTTATACATTTTCTGTCCCTTCTTAAATTGCTATTGATCTTTTTATTTATATAAACCTCCCGCAATTATAGGTTTGATTGTTGTCTAAAGGATTTTCATTCAAAACGATAAAATTCGCAAATTTTCCGACTTCTAAAGTGCCATATTGTTTATCAATGCAAATTAATTCGGAGGATTTTTTTGTAGCAGTAACAATAGCTTCCATATTAACAGCCATTCTTTTAACACTATTTCGTGAAAGTTTTGTTTGTAATTTTGCTATCAATTCGTAATTAGATTATATCACATCAACATTAAAAATCAATCAAATGTTTAAAATTTAATTTTAGGATTATTGCCAGTTCAGATTCCATGTTTTGTATCATTCCAGGATTGTCCACAAATGGGTCTTTGACAGTTGAATTTTGAAATAGAACAGGTAATATTGGATGATTTTAATTTATCAAAATTTATCGTCTGCACTGATGCTGCCTTGCATTAATTGATAATCGAAAGTTTAATGATAAAGACGACCGAGCTTTTATAAAGATTAATCATAGACGCTAGGAATTCGAAGATTGTTTTCGCATTATTCATAAACTCCATCTATATTTACTTTGTTAATTTTAAAATTCGTTTTAAGTTAACTGCAAATATTGTTAGTGCTCTCACTGCGCCCATGCTGGGCGCACATAAAAAAAAGCTGCGAACTAAAATGTTCACAGCTTTTTTATTAGTATTTTCTATCTTGTATACTATTTATTTATTGAAAATTTGCAAATAAAAAAGAAGCTAGTTTATGGAGCGGGAGACGAGATTCGAACTCGCGACTT
>CAYZED010000008.1:0-8254 GCA_964477445.1 uncultured Clostridiaceae bacterium
CCTTCCGCGTTTCGCTTTCGTGTCCCGCCTCAGCCGACTTGTATATACTATCACACTTTCTTAACCAAACAAATTCCACTTATAGCCCATATATCGAGTTTATCTTCCATATGCTCATTTATCTTCTGTTTACTTTCGATATGCTCTGTATTTCTATGTTTAAAATAAAATTTTTGTGTATTAATATATATAATCATATTTATATTCGTCAATTAATACTGTTCTTAAACAAAATCAAAGAAGACTTAAAATTAGAATACGCTTTATATTATGTAGCTTTTCATCAGTAATACACTTTGTGTAGATATTGTTTCCTATATAATAAGCTTTTTTAGAAGATTACTGCAATGAAAACATCCGTTATTAATATTTTACCTAATTTAAACTAACGAAAAGATTATGTGAAGTATACAAATGGTATAAGTAACACATTCGTCATTCCAGAATCATAGTAAAACAATCGTCATTCCTGAATAATTGCTTCAATAATTCCATTATGTTATAATCACAATAATTGTGCACTTAATAAAAACAAGATTTTAAATCAAAAATAATATAGTTTAAACAGATTTTTGGAGGAAAGTATGGCTAACAATATTTCAAGAAAGTCCACTCGTAGAAGAAAAAAGAAAAAGGCAGGCAGTTTTGTAAGTAGCTCATTACTATTCATTGTTTTTGCACTTTTGCTTTTTGTTATAAGTGTTGGTGTAATAGGTTTAGCAATCGTGTATTCATGGGTTAGTAGTGCTGCGCCATTAGATTACAATGCTATTTTTGATCAAAACCAAACAACTTATATTGTGGATAAAGATAATAAAGTAATTGATGAATTACATTCTAATGAAAACAGAAGTTATGTTAATATTGACAAAGTCCCTCTTAACCTACAAAAAGCTATTGTTGCTATAGAAGATAAGCGCTTCTATGAACACGGCGGCTTTGATCTACGCAGAATGTTCGGAGCATTATTTAATGACATAAAAACTATGAGTAAAAAAGAAGGTGCTAGCACAATAACTCAACAGTTAATAAAAAATGTTTACTTAAGCCCTGATAAAGCATGGAAACGAAAAATTGTAGAAATATATTATGCTATTCAACTAGAAAGAAGATACACCAAACCCAAGATACTAGAAGCATATATGAATACTTTGGCTCTTGGACATAATAACAATGGTGTTCAGGCAGCATCGTTATATTATTTTGGAAAGAATGTTTGGAGCCTAAATCTAGCCGAAAGTGCAATGTTGGCTGGCATAACGAGAAATCCGAGTTTTTATTCTCCAATTAAATATTTTGACCATGCTAAATCAAGACAAGAGCTTGTTTTGAAAGAAATGTTTAATCAAGGTGAAATCATTAAAGAAGAATATGATACAGCCGTCGCTTTTAAAATCAAATTACTTAGAGTAAGTAAACAACAAGTTAAAACATCATATTTTTCAGATATGGTCATTAGTGATGTACTCGATGCATTTGTTACAAAACTAGGTATGACAAGTGAAGAAGCAAAATCAAAACTCTATAACGGAGGTCTTAGAATTGTTTCCACTATCGATCCAAAAATGCAAACTGCTGTAGAAAAGGTATTCGAAAATAAAGCTAATTTTCCTTCAAGTATGACTGATAAAAATGGAGTTATTCAACCGCAATCTGCTTTTGTACTTATTGAGAATGGTACAGGAAATGTAAAAGCCATTATGGGTGGTAGATCAACTAATACAATAAGAGGTCTAAATAGAGCAACTCAGTCTAAAAGACAACCAGGTTCATCTATTAAACCTTTATCTGTTTATGCTCCAGCGATTGAATCTGGATATTCCCCTGCTTCTATTATTTTAGATGCACCAACGAGTTTTGGCAGTTTTAAACCAAGTAACGTTGACGGTAAATTCAGAGGATATATGACTATCAGATCAGCTATTACTCAATCGGTAAATATCATTGCAATCAAACTTGTTAATATGATGGGTGTTGAAAAATCGGCAGAATACCTGAGAAAATTTCATATTAACTCTTTAATTTTAGATAACAGTGTGCAGCCAAATGATATGAATCTATCCTCAATGGCATTAGGCGGAGTTTCAGTCGGTGTAAAGCCTATTGAAATGGCAGCTGCGTATAGTGCATTCCCGAATCAAGGAATTTATGTTAAGCCTATTTCTTTCACAAAAATTCTTGATAAAAGTGGAAACCTTCTTTTTGAAAACAATCCTGAATCAGATCGAGTACTTGATGAAAAAGCCGCATTTATAATGGTTAGTATGATGCAAGATGTTGTAAAATACGGAACAGCTACTAATGCTAAGCTTTACGGCATCCCTGCCGCTGGAAAAACAGGAACAACTACTAATAATAATGATATTTGGTTTATAGGATACACTCCTTATTTTACTGGTGCAGTTTGGATGGGATATGACGAACCAAGATCTACTGGATCATATGGCGGTGTTTATCCAGCAAAAATTTGGAAATTAGTAATGACTGAAATCCATAAAGGTTTACCAAAAAAATCTTTCCCTACAGTTGATGTTCAAAGAGTTACAGTATGCAAAGATTCAGGACTTTTACCAGGCCCATACTGCGCAAGCGATACACGCGGTAGTCGTTTGATAACTGATTATTTTATGCCAGGCACTATCCCAAATACAACTTGTGACGTTCATGTAGAAGCTCAAATTTGTACTGTCAGCGGAAGGCTCGCAACCGAATTTTGTCCACAAGATAGTATAATATCAAAAGTTTTTATTCAACGAAAAGAAACACTCCAAAAGGGTAGCCGACTGCTAGATGACTTGTACGTATTGCCAACCAAATTTTGTAATATACATACCTCCGCACCAATTGTTGAGCCATCTCCATCAATTCAACCAACTATTACACCAACTGTTACACCAACAGTAACACCGGAGGAAAAATGAACATACTTTTATTTTCAGTGTCTATTGGTCATGGACACGATCAAGTAGCTCATACAATTAGTCAAGAGTTCCTTAGTTCTGTGCCTAATTGTAGAGTAAAAGTAAAAAATACGCTAAAAATGTTAAACCCTATTTTAGATAAGGTTTTGCTTGAAAGTTACATGAATATTATAAAATTTTATCCAAAAGCCTGGGGTGCATTATACGACAGAACAAACACGAAAGAATCATTTATAGATATTAATGATATTTCAAGTACTCTTTTTAAAGGCAAGTTAAAAAAAGAAATTGAATCTTTTAAACCTAGTGTTATTATTTGTACACATCCTTTTCCTACTGCAATTATGGCTAGTTTAAAATCAAAAAATAAAATAGATATCCCTATAGTTTCAGTTATAACTGACTTCAATGTTCACATATCTTACTTAAATGATTTTGTTGATCATTATATAATCGCGAGTGAAAATCTAAAATATGATTTAATAGAATATGGAATCAAAGAAGATCGAATTTTACCACTCGGCATTCCCATTCGTTCGATTTTCAATTTACCTATTGATAGACAAGAAGTATGTGACAGACTAGGGTTGATAAATAAAAGAACTATACTTGTAATGGGCGGTGGACTTGGCCTTGGACAAATAAGCAAAGTCGTTTTAAAAATGGATGAAATCCTAGAAAATATACAAATTATTGCAGTCGCTGGCAGAAATGCTAAACTCGAAAAGACTTTAAAAAATCTTAATTTAAAGAATGATTTCAAAGTATATGGATTTGTAAATAATATACACGAGCTCATGGAAATTTCCGATTGTATAATCAGTAAGCCTGGCGGTGTCACATCAGCAGAAATTTTAGCTAAACAGAAACCTCTTATTATTTTTTCTCCTCTGCCAGGACATGAGTTCGAAAATACTGAATTCTTAATGAATTCAGGCACTGCTCTTTCTACAGAGAACATTGATAAGATTCCACATTTAGTTAAACAATTATTAAATTCTGAAAAAAGAGTTCTTTGTATAAAAGAAATGGCAATAGAAATTGCGAAACCTTTTGCTACCCAATCCTTAAAAGAAATGTTATTAAGTAAATACGATACCAGAAACGCAATAAGTAAAGACAATACGTAAGTATAGTTAAGTAAACACGATAGAGGAGTTTGTAAATGGAACTTTGGCTTAAAGAAATGCAGATTGAGAATGCTGCAATGACCTATAAAATTAAAGAAACACTTCATAGAGAGAAATCCGAATTTCAAGATTTGGCCATTTTAGATACTTATGAATTTGGAAGAATGCTTGTACTTGATGGGATTGTTCAGACAACTATAAAAGACGAATTCGTTTATCACGAAATGATTTCACATCTCCCTCTATTTACTCATCCAAACCCAAAGAAAGTTCTAGTCGTGGGTGGTGGCGATGGCGGTGTCATAAGAGAAGTATTAAAACATAAATCAGTTGAAAAAGCAGTTTTATGTGAAATTGATAAGTTAGTCGTTGAAATGTCAAAAAAGTTTTTACCAGAGATATCATGTTCTCTTGATGATGATCGCTGCGAAGTTTTTATCGGTGACGGTTTAAAGTATGTTGTAGAACATAAAAATGAATTTGACGTAATTATTGTAGATTCTACTGATCCTTTTGGAGCTGCTGAGGGTCTCTTTAATATTAATTTCTATAAAGCTTTATATGAGTGTTTGACTGAAGATGGCATTTTTGTGGCTCAAACTGAAACCCCATTTTATTTGCCAGAAACAGTAAAATCAATTTATAACGATATAAAAAAAGCTTTCCCGATTACTAGAATGTATATGGCATCAATTCCTACCTACCCTGGTTCCTTGTGGAGTTTTACAATGGGTTCAAAAAAATTCGATCCACTTATTATTGATACTATTGTCATTCCAAATGACATTGAGACTAAATATTTTCACAGAGAGTTATTCAGGGCAAGTTTTGTGTTACCCAAATATGTTATGGAATTAACTAAGTAATCGAAATCCATAGCAATCTTAAGAAAAACAGAGAATTTAAAAGGAATAATAAATCTATATTAATTAACTGTAAAAATTCAAATTGCTTATTGATTTAGGACGAAATTTGACCTATAATTAGTTTGAATTTTAAGAACTTGTTTCAATAAGGATGGTGCAATTATGTATAAATTAGATCAAACACAAACTCCTCTTTATGATGCTCTTATGGAGTATCATAATAATGATACAGTCCCTTTTCATGTTCCCGGTCATAAAAAAGGCGTTGGTGTAGAAAAGAGATTTAGAGAATTTATTGGTGATAACGCTTTTTCAATTGATGTTACCATTTTCAAGCAGGTTGATAGTTTACACAAACCTACTGGTCCTATTAAATTAGCACAAGAATTAGCTGCAGAAGCATATAACGCAGATGCTACTTTGTTTTGTGTACATGGAACGTCTGGTGCGATTCAAGCAATGATAATGTCAGTTGTTACTGAGGGTGAAAAAATTATTATCCCAAGAAATGTTCATAAATCTGTTACTGCAGGCGTTATTCTATCTGGATCATATCCCATTTATATGAACCCTGAAATCGATTCTGATGGTGGTTTTGCTCTAAATGTAACTCCTGAAACTGTTAAAAAAACATTAGAATTGAACCCTGACACGAAGGCTGTTTTAATTGCTAATCCAACTTATTACGGCGTAGCTACAGATGTTGAATCTATTGCAAAAATCGTTCATGGTTATGGTATTCCTCTTATAGTTGATGAAGCTCATGGTCCACATCTTAGGTTCACTAACCGCCTCCCTGTTTCCAGTATGGATGCAGGAGCAGATATTTGCGCCCAATCAACTCATAAAATCGTTGGTTCATTAACTCAAAGTTCTATGCTACAAATTAAAAAAGGATTTGTGGATATAAATAGAGTTAAAACAAACCTTAGTTTACTACAGACAACAAGCCCTTCATATATTCTTCTTGCTTCTTTGGATTGTACAAGAAAACAACTCGCACTTGAAGGTCGAGAATTAATTGACTATGCGATTGAGCTTTCTACATATGCTAGAAACGAAATTAATAAAATAAATGGTTTGTATTGCTTTGGTAAAGAAATTCTTAATAAAAAAGGCGCTTTTTCCTGGGATTCCACCAAAGTTTTAATTACTTGTAAAGACCTCGGTATAACTGGTTATGACTTAGAACGAATTCTTGCAGAAGAATATTTTATTCAACTTGAAATGGCCGACATGTATAATGCATTAGCTGTAATGTCTTATGGCGATACACAAGAATCTGTCGATAAATTGATAAATGCACTAAAAGAAATTAGTGCAGATCAAACAAATAAAGTTTCAAAAAAGATTACTGTAATTGATGTACCTGCTATCCCTGAAACGGCGCTCACACCGAGAGAAGCATTTAATAGTTCTACAGCTACATTACCATTAGTTGATTCAGTTGGACTAATTAGTGCCGAATTTTTAATGGCGTATCCACCTGGTATCCCAGTTCTTTGTCCAGGAGAAATCATCACTAAAGAAATAGTAGATTACGTTCAAGCAATGAAAGCATCTGGGCTCTACGTTCAAGGAACAGCTGACCCTGAAGTTAATTTCATAAATATAGTAACAGATTCTAGCTATTAAGTTTAGATTGAGATAACTTGCGGTTCATTGAGAGCCGCTTTTTTCTGAAAATTTCTGATAAATTATTTTTTATTTGGAGGTTTAAAAACACATGAAAAGAATTTTAATTGTTTTTACTGGTGGAACTATTTCTATGACGAAAGATGATAATATTGGTGCTAATGTCCCTTCTATGAACGGACAAGATATTTTAAATATGACACCAGGCATTAACAAAATAGCTGAAATAGATTTTCTCGATTTTAGCATGATTCCCGGCCCTCATATTACACCTCAAATTATGCTTCATCTTTCACATACTATTCAAGAAAAAATTGAATCTGGGCCATATGATGGCGTTGTCGTAACGCACGGTACTGATACACTTGAAGAAACAGCATATTTGGTCGACTTAACATACAAAGGAATAAAACCCATAGTATTTCTTGGTGCATTAAAGAGCAGCTCTGAATTGGGCTGGGACGGGCCTGAAAATCTAATTTCTTCTGTTTTCACAGCAGCCTCAGATGAAGCTTATAACAGAGGCGTTATGGTTGTTATGAATAATGAAATTCATTCTGCAATCCAAGTAACAAAAACTAATACACATACACTTGATACCTTTAAAAGCAAAGATTTTGGACCAATCGGCTACATTGATAATGATAAAGTGATATTTTATTATAATTACACAAAAAGAGATTACTATGACATAAAAAAAATCGAAAATGATGTTGCACTTATAAAATGTGGCTGTGGAATGGATGACAGGTTATTAAAATATTCTGTCGACTGCGGTTATCAAGGAATAGTTATTGAGGGTATGGGGCGCGGTAATATTCCCCCTGGTATGGTAACTGGAGTAGAATATGCCGTAAAAAAAGGAATCCCTATAATACTTGTTTCGAGGTGCTTAATGGGAAGAGTTTCTGATGTTTATGGATATAAAGGCGCTGGAAAAGAATTAACTAATATGGGGGTAATTCTTGGTGATAATCTTCCTGGACACAAAGCTAGAATTAAACTTCTTGTTATGCTAGAAATCACAAAAGATCCAAAAAAATTAAAAGATATGTTTGAAAAAGGATTCTATTAAAAAAAGCGGCTTCGGCCGCTTTTTCACGTAAGTAAATACTGGATATTAGAATGAATTGCGATTTCGAAAAAAGTATATTTTTCGCAATTTAGAACTTCTTATTTTAATTCAAAAATAGTCTTCTTAATTTCGTTATAACATGTATTAATATCTTTGTTCGAAAAATAATATTTTATATCAGCTTCTTCTAATTTTTCCATACTATAATCTTTACCATCTGCTAAGAACCTTCTACACATTTCGTCATAATTTGGTTCGGTTTGGTTTCTTTCACGAGATAGTGCCCTCGACAGTCTCTCACCATCATCTACTTCTAAATATATAGGTATTACTAAGTTTTTATTAAAATAGTTTCTTAGATTCCTATAAGCTTCAAGAGTGGTAACGTAAATATAATCAAATTTTTCTAAATCTATTTTTCCATCATCAATCGTGCAGTAATGCCAAATACCGTTAATAGTGTCATACTTCCTAGATTCGATGATTTTGCCTTGATTAGAAAACTCATCAAGTTGTTTCAAATTAATAAAAAAATAATCAATTCCATCGAATTCTCCAAATCTAATAGGTCTTGTTGTATAAGGAATTATCGGAATTAGCGATAGTTCAGAATCACCCTTAAGAAGT
>CAYZED010000008.1:8264-20620 GCA_964477445.1 uncultured Clostridiaceae bacterium
TGAAGAGCTTTTTCCCATTAAGCAAAATACTTTTCCCATTTTCCCTCCATTTATATTAATCTAATGAATTATAATACATCATTCTCTCTATATTGTAATTCTCTCTATATTGAAATCTTTTCTATCATCCTGTATAAGAGTCTTTTAACTTTATCTACGTTGTCATTAAATACCTTTGTGACTGCCTCATGGCTAACAGGCTCAATGGTTGGATCATCATCAAGACCTGCATCAAAGTCTGTTACAAGCGCAATATTTGCATATGGTATTTCTAATTCCTTTGCTAACATAACTTCTGGATACTGTGTCATGTTAATAACATCCCACCCCATTTTACTGAACCAACGGCTTTCAGCCTTAGTGGAGAATCTAGGCCCTTGTATTACCACCACTGTACCTTGATCATGAACTGGAATTCCGAGTTCTCGGCAAGTTTCAGAAGCCAAAGTTCTCATTGACTTATCATATGCTTCAGCTGGACTTACATGTGTGGTTATTGGTCCATCAAAATAAGTATCTTTTCTTCCCCAAGTTCTATCAATGAATTGATCTGTAATAACAAAATCTCCAGGCTTGAAATCAGCTCTTAAGCTCCCTGATGCATTTGGTGCAATTATACATTTAACGCCTAGCATTTTCATAGCATAAATGTTTGCTCTGTAATTGATCATATGCGGCGGCAATTGATGTTCTTTTCCATGTCTAGGAAGAAACGCAACCGTCTTATCTCCTATTTTTGCGATAGCAAGCTTATCACTAGGTTTTCCATAAGGAGTTTCAATTTCAACTTCTTGAACATTTTCTAAAAAACTATAAAAGCCCGAACCTCCAAACACTCCAATATCAGCCGTGTAATTAGTCGTAAATTCATTTTCCATTTTATCTACTCCTCGTTTCTTTTTTTATAGTTCTTATTTATTAGTTTTATATTATATGTTTAATTCTACTTATTAGTTTTTACTATATATTTTTAAATTTTATTTACTTCCAAATTTTTTATATACACTTTTTTCAAGAAACTTTGGTCCTAGATATTTTTTTATGTCATCTGGCTCACTGAATTCGTCAATCATTATATCATCGCGTTCATCATTTTCAAAAATTATTCTTATCTTCGTATCACCTTCAAGAAAGTGCTTTCTAACAGTCTGTTCTTCAACAATTCGATATTTATTGTCTTCTTCAACTCTTTTTTCGAATTCTCTGGCATAAAAGCCTCCAGACATCTTTATCACTCTTATATAGTTTGCCATTTAATCTCCAATCTAATTAACAATTTTTAAGTACCCATTTTTTACACAAGTATTATAATCTAATGTTCTGACATTCCCGTTAAAATCAACTTTTATACTTTTGTTTTTTATTACTTTTTTGTTTTCGTCCAATTCTATTATATCAATTATTTGTCCTTCGCCAAATATCTTATGATATACTTTCAAACCATCTAGAAATTTACTATTTTTTGTTATATTCTCACCAAATAGCTCAGTTATAAATCTACTTGGGTCCGCCTTCTTCGCATATCTTAATTCTGGTACATAAATAAATAATTCTTCCTTTGATCTGGTCATAGCAACATAAAAAAGTCGTCGTTCTTCAGCAATAGATACTTCACGACCTTTTTCTTTAGGAAGAGATGGTGTCAAACCCTCAACAGCCCCAATAATAAAGACCTTTTTAAATTCAAGTCCCTTTGATTTATGCATTGTCATAAGAGAAACTTTGTCCCCTTCGACAAATTTTTTATTCAATTTTCGCTTCATCTCTTCTGCGTGTTTTAGGAAACTAACCGCGTCATCATATTCAGCGGCTGCTTCTGAGATTCCTTCAAGGATTTCAAGCAAAGGCTCAATGGCGATACCATATTCTTGTGTAAAATCTTTGATATGTTTCTCATAGCCTATATGGGTGCGAATGTACTCAAACATTTTTGAGGGATTCTTATTAGCCGACATCCACTCAATATCTGCAACAAGTTTTAACAAGTTCTTTTCTTGTGATTTATTTAATCCTGAAGTGTCAAATAAACTTTCAAAAAAATTGTCTCCTCGTCTAATAATACCTTCGACTACCGCTCTACTAATATATCTTAAAGGTTTGTTAATAATACGCGATAAATCAGCCCCATCACCTGCCCCTACAGCTATTTTAAAGTAAGCGTAGATGTCTTGCCAAATCCAGTGATCATAAACCGTATAAATGCCCTCTGGCGCTTGAAAAGGAATGTTTAGATCTGCTAACTTTTCTGCAGTTAATGCAGCTTGATGATTATTACGATACAAAACCGCTATGTCGCTAAGTTCTTCACCACTATTTCTGAATTCGTTAATTTTTTTCGCAACTTCTAATGCTTCTTCAGATTGATTTTTGACTTGAATAATTGACGGTGGTGCGCCTTCTTTTTTTTCAGCCGTTATTGTTTTTTCATATCTTTTTTCATTATTTTTGATCAGTAAAGATGCTTTTTCCATAATTGGCTCAGGGACTCTGTAGTTTTTTTCTAACATAAAACTGTCAGCGTCCGGAAAATAATCTTTAAATCTTATCATAATGTCGGGAACTGCTCCCCTAAATCCATAAATTGACTGATCTTCATCTCCAACTACCATTAGTCCTTTTCTAGCTGACAAACTCTTTATAATACTAAATTGAACAGGATTAATATCTTGAAACTCATCTACAATTATTTCATCAAATCGCGAATGAATTTCTTTTGTTAATTTTCTATCCCTTAAAATAATTTCTGATTGAATTAGTAAATCATCAAAGTCTAATTTATTATCATGAATCTTTCTTTCCTGATAGTCAAAATATATCTTAGTAAATTTATCTTTACTTAATACTTCAGAATTAAAATTTTCTGGTTTTCCAAAAGTATTTTTAAGATAACCAACTTCACTATACAAATGTAAAATAGCTTCTCTGTCTCTGGAAATTTCTTTAGAAACTGAATTAACTGATTTCGTGAAAAGTTCTAACGCTTGCTTTTCATCAAGTAGCGCATCTCTACTGAATTTATTCAATTCCATCAATAATCTGTAAGAAAAAGCATGTATTGTAGAAAAACTGACTTTGTTAAAATCAGTTCCTCCTAGCCTAACCGTGCGACTTCCCATTTCTGTGGCGGCAGCTTTAGAAAATGTCATAACTAGAATTCTCTCGCATGGAACATTCTTTTTTTTATTCAAAAAAATAGCTCTTGAAGCTACAACTGATGTTTTTCCTGAACCTGGACCGGCAATAACAATGCACTGTTTCTTGTCTGTTGAAACAGCGGCTTTTTGGGATTCGTTTAATTCACCTAATAGATCCTCTAATTTATTCAAAAAATACCTCCGAACTTACTTGTGTAATACCTTATGATTATATCACAGTAAGGTCGGTCAGTTCAAAAAAAGAAAAGAGAATTTATATTAAAAACAAAAATAATAGCAAAACAGCCCCTCAGGCAAATATGCATAAGAGACTGTTTATATTATTTTTTTAACTTAAAGCTTTATACTAATTCCATTCCCTTGTTAAAAGCTATAATATTAACTTCTTGAACTTTAGGAGGTAAAACTTCTTTAAGGACAGCTGTCCAATCTACTTCTGTAAGCTTTAATGCTTTAACAAGCGCACCAAGAAGAACTATGTTCTGTGTTCTTATATTCCCAACTTCAAGTGCAACAGCAGTAGCATCAAGAACATTAATATCAAAAGACTTTTCGAGTGATTCGATTATTCCGTCTGGATAAATTGCTTTACCAGTTGCAGTAGTAATTGACTGAATAGCAAAATTATTAACTATCATTTTACCATCTGGTTTGAGGTATTCAGCCCATCTGAGAGCTTCCATTTTTTCGAAAGAAACAAGTATGTCTGCTTCTCCTTCAGCAATAATCGGCGAATAAACTTTTTCACCATATCTTACTTGAGTAGAAACACTTCCGCCTCTTTGTGCCATACCATGTACTTCGGACATCTTTACATCGTATCCAACTTTCATAAGACCTGCTATGAGAATTTTACTAACAAGGATAATCCCCTGTCCGCCAACTCCAACTAGAATTATATTCTTTGTCATATTATTCACCAACCTTTACTATTGCTTCAAATTTGCATGTTTGCTTACAAACTTCACAGCCTAGACACATTGAATCATCAATAAACGCCGCACCATCTTTGAAGGATATTGCAGGACATCCCACTCTCAAGCATACTTTGCACTTTTTACATTTGTCTGTTATTACTTTACATTTTGTTTTGTATGGTGGACTATTTTTTATAAGCACGCAAGGTCTCTTAGTAACAATAGCAAATCTTACTCCATTATCCACGGCAACAATTGCTTCATCAACAGCAGCTTCCATTGCAACTAAATCACATGGATCAACTACGCGAATAGTTTCATAGCCTAACGAAGTGAGTATACCAATAATATCTGTTTGTGAAGCTTCTGCTCCCATTAAAGTTTTTCCAGTTCCAGGGTTTTCTTGTTGTCCAGTCATACCAGTAATGCTGTTATCGAGAACTACAGGAACAACTCGACCTTTATTATAAACAATATCAAGCGCTCCTGTCATTCCAGAATGGAAGAATGTGGAATCTCCAAGTATTCCAAATACAGTTCTCTTTTCACCATAAGCTTCAAATGCCTTTGACATACCCATTGCTAATGAAAAGCCACCGCCCATACATAAAACTGCATCAATTGTATCTATTGGCATAAGGCCTCCTAGAGTATAGCAACCAATATCAGAAGTCATAATGATATTCTTTTTCTTTGACATTGTATAAAAGAAACCTCTGTGTGGGCATCCAGCGCATAGAACTGGTGGTCTTGAAGCTGCAGTAACATCTGGAGTTTTAAATTCTTTAACAACGCCGTTAATCGCTTTATCAATAATCGCAGGGTTTAATTCAAATATATTAGGAAAAACTTCTTTTCCAATAACTTTAATTCCAGCGGCTTTAATCTGTTCTTCCATATATGGTTCTAATTCTTCAATCACATATACTGTTTCAAACTTTTCCGCAAAATTTCTAATTTTATCCATAGGAAGTGGGTATGTAAAACCAAGTTTAAGATAAGAAGCTTTTTCGCCAAAAACCTCTTTAGCGTATTGATATGAAATACCTGCAGTAATAATACCAATCTTTGATCCTTCAAATAATTCTTCTTTGTTTAGAATTGAAGTATTTGAGTATTCTTCTAATTTTTTTAGACGTTCTTCCGTCACTAATCTGTTTTGTCTAGCAAAAGCCGGAATAGATACAAACTTTGAAACGTTTCTTGTATATGGTTTTATTTCTACTGCAACTCTTTCGCCTACTTCAACTAGTGATTTACTATGACAAACTCGAGTAGTAACTCTAAAAAGTACAGAAGTATTGAATTCTTCACTTACTCTGTAAGCTTCTTTCATGAAATCTACACATTCTTGACTGTCTGATGGTTCAATCATTGCAATTTTTGCAAATTTGGCATATGTTCTATTATCTTGTTCATTTTGTGAACTGTGCATAGTCGGATCATCAGCAGTAACTAGGACGAATCCACCATTAACCCCTGAGTAAGCAAATGATAAAATTGGGTCAGCTGCAACGTTAACACCAACATGTTTCATTGCACAAAGTGATCTTGCACCTGCTATAGAAGCACCAATAGCTACTTCAGCAGCAACTTTTTCATTAGGAGCCCATTCACTATAAATGTCTTTAGTATAGAACTCACCTATGTTTTCTAGTATTTCTGTACTAGGTGTACCTGGATAAGCCGCAGCAACTGTTACGCCTGCTTCCCATGCTCCTCTGGCAATAGCTTCATCGCCTGTCATTAATTGTTTCATGATTTTCCTCCTCGTTTAATATGGATTAACTAATTATGTAAATATGTTTAATGTAATACTATTTCTTTGTGATAACGCTACCTAACGCTATAGAAAACAATTTTGTTTCTGCTGTATCTGCTCTAGATACTAAAACTATCGGAACTTTAGCTCCCATGATTATTCCAGCTGATTTTCCGTTTGCAAAGTATGTAAGCGATTTACCAAAAGCATTACCAACTTCATAATAAGGTACTAATAAAAGATCGGCTTTGCCTCCACCTTCACCAGTATATTTTTTGTGTTTACAAGCTTCTTCACTAATAGCAAGATCTAATGCCACCGGTCCAATAACTACAGCGTTTAAGGCTTCCCACTTTTCTTTCATATCAGATAGAGCCTTAGCATCAACCAACGCAGGTACTTTTGGATTTACAACTTCTGCTCCAGCAATTGCGGAAACATAAGTTTTTTCTAGTCCCATAGCTTTGGTTACTTTTAAAGCATTTTCTAGTATTTGTACCTTTTGATTTAAATCAGGAGCAATATTCATTCCACCATCAGTTATAAATAAAAGTTTGCTGTATGTAGAAACTTCGTAAACAACTACATGACTAATGAGATTTTCTGTTCTTAGACCAATTTCTTTATCTAGAACTGCTCTCATAATATCAGCTGTCTGAATTATTCCTTTCATTAAGAAATCACCCTCGCCGTCTCTTACCATTTTCACGGCAACTCTTGCTGATTCAATAACGTCTTCTACATCAACAATTCTTATATTACCAAGATCTAATCCAAGTTTATTAGCAATTGCTTCAATTTCAGTTTTTTTACCGACTAGAATAGGTTCAACTAGTTCTATTTTAGCGGCTTCACAAACTGCTTTTAAGACATCTTCGTCCTGTGCTGCAGCAACTACAAGTCTTCCTTTTTTTCCTGCTTTTGCAGTTTCCATGAGTTGATCGAAATTTTTAATCATAAAAACACTCCTATTAAAAAATTTGTGTAAGTATTAAATATTTTATCTAATATTAATATTACATTAATCAAATTATAATTTCAACAATTTTTTTAGTAATTAAAAAATTTGTTGAACGTTTATATTTTCACAATATAATGTTGTCTCTATATAAATATGATTTTTCCTTTACATAATTCTAATTTATGAATAAAAAACTGACCTACTATATATTAGAATTTTAGGTCTAACATATAGGGGTCAGTTCAGATTTCGCAGCGTTTTTCAATTATTTTAATAATTTCTTATAGACATCAAATATTTTTTTATGATGTTGGAGCTGGAGTTAAAGTTGGTGTTTCTGTCGGTGAATCTGTAACAATTGGAGTTGGTGTTGGATTCACAGTAGGTGTAGGCGTTACTGTTGGGACAGTAGAAGGAGTTTCAATATTATCTGTTATAACTGGTTTTGGTGTTGGTTTGGGAGTTGGTGTTTTTACTACACTCGTATATACTGGGCCAATCGGAATAGCGAAGCTCTCTGGTGCAGTTATTGATTCAGGCAACGGATTCGGAATAACTTCATTATTAATTATCATATTAAAAAGATTTGCACTTGCTTTAGGATAAGGTAAGTAGAATGAAAGTCTTCCCACCATATGTCCTGTTCCAGGTAAGGTGAGCAAAGTAATTTTGTCCTTATTAATCTTTGTTGATAACCCCACAAAATACATAATATCATCAGGTGAAATATTTGTCTTTACGTGATCCGTAAGAGGTTTTTGGATTTTCGTAAGAGTGATTAATGGATTTCCAGTCAAAATCTTTAATATCCCTTGCTTAATTACCTCATGTTGAAACTGAATTCTACCTATATCACCAGTAGCATATCCACCACCAACACCAGAGTTATTTTTTCTCCATCTTAAAACCCTTACTATATCGGCACCCTTAGAAACTACGGTGCCTTTTTTAAAGTGTATATGCAAATCATCTGCTCTATCATCATAATTCATATCTTCTTGTACTGTAATCGCTAAGCCACCGAGTCCATCAATTATTTCTTCAACAGCTTCATAATTTATCTCAATATAATAATTTACATCAACCTTAGTGAATTCTTTAACCACAGCTAAAACACTGGCTGAGCCACCACGTCCATAATTTGCATTTATTTTATTATATGCAGAATCATATGAAGTTGACTTTTTAACATAAGTGTCCCTAGGAATAGAAATACAGTCTAGCGTACCTTCTTTTGGGTAAAAACTTATTAGTAAAATCGTATCTGACATTCCTCTAGCAACACCTACTAATAAAAAATTAATTCTATTATTTGGTGCTGGTCTACTAATTGGTGTAACTGTAACTCCTGGTGATTCTTTCCCTACTGTTGAAATCCCCTTTGCTATTCCTCTAATATATGAGTATCCCCAGGCTAACCCACCAATTAATAAGAGTGTAATAACAATAATGCTAATAATTATAATAAATCTCTTTTTTGATTTTAGAACATATTTTTTCTTTTCGCTGTTCATTTCATTCCTCCAAAAAATTCAAGTAATATCAATAATGCAAAACGCAAATAAGTATTACTTCATTAAAAATACACCAAGTTAGGTGCAACACTTAACATTTTATACTTGATTTATAGTAAAGTAAAGCAAATAATAATCCTTTTTTTCTCTTTTTTTGCTTCCTAATTCAATAAATTAATTCTTAATCTCTACAATTGTAGCACCTGATCCACCTTCAGATAATCCACCCATCCTATAGCTCTTAACATATTTTTGACCTTTCAAATGTTGTTTAATACCAGCACTGAGAACGCCTGTACCTTTTCCATGAATTATCGTTCCATATGGTATACTAGCTAAATAACAGTCATCTATAAATTTATCAACTTCCATCACTGCTTCATCAAGGTTTAATCCTCTTACATCTACAGATGTTGAAGCGTTTTTAACCTTATCATTTTGGATATTATTTCTCATACTAAAAGCGCTTTTTTCTTTCTTCTTTTCGGAATCATCAAGTGCCAACATATTAATATTTACATTTACCTTCATAATACCAATTTGTACTGTTAAATTCCCTTCATGATCAGGGATTACCAGAACAGTACCCTTTTGACCTAAGTTAAGGACTTTAACTTGATCTCCGATTTTTAAGTTTTTTGGTGGTTCAGAACTTTTCTTTGACAAAACTCTTTCAGACATACTATCTTCATATTTTTCTGATTTCTTTTTAAAGCCCTGTCTTACATTGCTTATTGCATTTTCTTTTTCACTTGAGTCTTTTTTTATAGAATCTTTCAACTCATTAATTAGCTTGTCAGCCTCTTCCTTGGCTTCTCTTATTATTTCTAATGCTTTTTTTTCTGCGTCTCTTAAAACTTTATCTCGCTGATTATCGATTCTTTCCATTTTCATGGCAATAGCAGCTTTTTCTTCAGTTATAGCCTTTTTCAGTCGTTCTGCCATATCTTTATCGTTTTCTGATATTTTTCTGTTTTCTTCAAGATTTTTTAATAAATCTTCAATTTCATGTTCGTCGCTCGACATTTGAAGTCTTGCTCTCTCTATTAGTTTTTCGTCAAGTCCAAGTTTTCTACTTATCTCAAAAGCATTCGATTTTCCTGGCAGTCCAATTATCAGTTTGTAAGTAGGCCTCAATGTGGCTAAATCAAATTCTACACTCGCGTTTGAAACCCCCTGAGTTGTTAACGCAAAATATTTTAATTCAGCATAGTGAGTTGTAGCAATAGTCCTGATTTTTTGTTCATGTAAAGTTTCTAGAATAGAAATTGCTAATGCCGCTCCTTCCGTTGGGTCAGTTCCGGCTCCCAATTCGTCAAATAGAACGAGGGAATCGTCATTTACTTCTTTCATTATGGAAACAATATTTATCATATGACTTGAAAATGTAGACAAGCTTTGTTCGATGCTTTGTTCATCACCAATATCAGCAAATACTTGTTTAAATACCGAAAGTTCACTGCCATCAGAAGCTGGAATGTGCAGGCCTGCTTGAGCCATCAGAGTAAGTAATCCCAAAGTCTTTAAGGTTACTGTTTTTCCACCAGTATTAGGCCCCGTAACGACTAATGTATCAAATTTATCACCTAAATATATGTTTATAGGAACAACAGCGTCTTGTTTTAGAAGCGGATGTCTAGCTTTTTTTAAATCAATTCTTTTATCTTTATTCATTATCGGAGCAATACATCCGAAATCTAGAGCAAGTTTAGCTTTTGCATTAACAAAATCAAGCGTAGCTAAAATTCTCACATTTGATTCAAGGCCTCCTGCTACCATCGCAACCATTTCGCCTAATTCAAGAAGTATTTTTTCTATTTCTGATTCTTCATCTAGTTTTAATCTTTTTATATCATTATTCATTTCAACGACCGACATCGGCTCAATAAATAGAGTTGCGCCACTTGATGACTGATCATGAATAATTCCTGGAACATTATTTTTAAATTCTTGCTTAACTGGAATAACAAAACGGTCATTTCTAATAGTTACGATAGGCTCTTGTAAATATTTCGAATATGCAGAAGATGTAATCATATGATTTAACTTCTCTCTCATAGAAGCTGTTTTGTCTTTGATTTTTCTTCTTAGACTATATAACGTTGAACTTGCATTATCAGCTATTTCCTCGTCACTTAAAATTACTTCCTTTATTCTTTCCTCGAGTTTCTTTTCAATTACAAGAGTATCAATAAAGTATTCTATTGTGGGAAATAATCCTTCTGTCTTATCTTCCTTAATATATGTTTTTAATCTTCTACAGGTCTTTAATGTGTCTGCTATCCAGAGAAACTCAACTAGTGAGGTTTGTCCACCCATCGAGCATTTTCTCACAGCACCTCTGATGTCTTGTATTCCAAATAGCGGCATGCCACCTTTTTTAAGTGAAAGCTCTACGGCTTCGGTTGTCTCTTTTAAATTTTCAATTACTTCATAAAATTCATCTGATGGTAATAATTCTTTTGCAATTTCTTTACCAAGGATTGAAACTGTTCGCGATTGAAGTAAATCTATAATTTTGTCAAATTCCAAAACTCTAATAGTTTTACTCTTCAATTTTTTGCCCTCCAATTGTTATCAGTTAATATTGGTTATAATCTCGTCTAGCCTCATTCGACCCCTCTGAAATAATGCCCTCTCGTGAATGAAACCTCTCTATCTATATCTTCTCTTCTAATATCAATAATAAAATTATTGATGCCCGCTTTTTTAAACGCATCAAGTCTATCCATAACATTTAGTACATCACCGTTTAGTATTTGAAGTCTATGTCCAATTGATCTTCTAACTGGGAAGCTCCTTCCTGTATTATCTTTAAGACTCACTCCAGCTAATACAGAACAGTCTGCATTACAACCATCTTCTTCAAAAGGACAGTGTTCAATACTCATTAATTTTGTCCTGCCATATATCATCGCATCAAGTATTGGAGTACTATCAAATATCTTACTATGATCATTTTTTATTTCCGTTATTTGTTTAAGTGTTAATTCTTCCGAAAGTTCTATTGAAAGAGCATCAGTTAAGTAGTTCAAGCTATTTGAGTTAAAAGTATTCAGCCCAGAGCCAACTCTAAAAACTAGGTTATTCTCTCTTGCCCAGTTTAATTCACCCCATGAATTGACAACAACTCCATCAATGATTTTATCAAAAAATGCACTTTTGATTTCATTAAGCGGTTCCGATTCATTATCTTTTAATATATTTGGTAAAACTATCCATATTTCTTCAAATGATTGTTTTTCAGCTTTTATCTCAGCTAATTTATTTATTAGTAATTTTGTTTTCTTAGTATTATCAAAACTTCTGTCAATTATATAATCAATAGCGTACACGTAGCTATTTGGCTCAATTTTGCTTTCGGTGAATTTTTCTAGTTGATTTAATAAATCACCTGATATCGCCTCAAGTACTTTAACATCTGAGAGTCTAATATATATCTTAGAGCTACATGTTTTTAGATTTTCAAATTCAACATTACTAGATTCGTCATTACAAGATTCAATACTATCTGATTTAACATTATCAACTTTTTTAACATCAGTTTCTACAGTTTCTAAAGTTTCTACGTTTTCGATAATTGCGTTTTCTCTTTCTTTGATCATTCTAAAATATCTGTCCGCATTTCTAATTGCTCGCTTTTCAGTTAGATTAGTAATTGCATTACGCCTTAAATCATTTATTACCGAAACTGGAACAAAACAATTTCCTTCAATATCAATATCAAGATTCTCAAATTGAAATGGAGTATCTCCAGTTTTAATAATATTTTTTGATAGCCCCTCTTTATCAATAGATTTATTAGTGGCTTCAGAAATTATACCATCACTGAGAACTGTAGTAGAATTTCCATCTTGATCATTTAAAGTAAGAACTATTTTTTCTCCAACTTTTACTTCAACATATCCATCAATTAGGATTTTCTTTCTATTCTCTTGCATATATTCTTCTCTAGCTTTTTTATGCAAATTCGAATCCAATGTCTTTCTAACTTCGGCGCCTTTTTCGAATGTTCTTCCAGTATATACCTCTACCAAGTCTCCCGCT
>CAYZED010000008.1:20630-34308 GCA_964477445.1 uncultured Clostridiaceae bacterium
CCTGTTTGAATTTCAATTCCATCTCCGTCACACAAAAAATTATTTTCTAACTTAATTCTTAAAAAATTTCCTTTTTGGTTAACAACATTCCCTAATAATATCCCTCTATTATCAGATCTATCTGCACTAACAATTTCACGCCTTTTTTCTTTAAGTAAATATCCCTTTGTGAATTCCCTGTTAAAGGTAGCTTCTAATTCATAATTTGGCAAACGTGTATTGAACTCAGAATTACTGTAAGCTGCGTCAATAGCAGTTCTATAGTTGAAAATTGTTACCGCCACGTATTCAGAATTTTTCATTCTACCTTCAATTTTAAGCGATGTAACACCACTCTTAATAAGTTCATCTATAAAATCAATTGTATTCAAATCCTTGGTACTTAGCGAAAATGATGAATTATATTTTTTCCTGCATGGCTGTGCGCATTTACCGCGATTCCCACTTCTACCACCTATCATACTACTCATTAAGCATTGTCCAGACCAACTAATACATAAAGCTCCGTGTCCAAACACTTCAACTTCAATGCCAACTTTATTTTTAATACTTATAACTTCTTCTAGCGATAATTCTCTTGCTAAAACGATTCTTTTAAAGCCCATATCTTTTAAAAGTTTGGCACCGTTTATGTCGTGTATAGTCATTTGTGTACTAGCATGAATGTCTAGTTCAGGAAACTCCTCTCGTATACGATTAGCAAGCCCCATATCCTGTATAATCACAGCATCAACATCTGCTTTAACTAAAAAATCTATATAATTGATAACCGCTTCCATTTCGCGATCGAAAACTAGCGTGTTTATCGTTATATAAATTTTTACTCCTCTTATATGAGCATATCTGATTCCTTCAGTTATTTCTTCATCTGTAAGATTTCCAGCATTAGCTCTGGCACTATACTTAGTCCCACCAAAATATACTGCGTCGGCCCCACACTCACACGCAACTTTCAGAGCTTCAAGCGAACCGGCAGGTGCCAGCAGTTCAATTTTATTCATTCTTTTAGGTACTCCTATACTTTCTCGTTTATATCGACAATACATTCTATAAGTTTGTTTTCTCATTTACTTTATCGTTTATTTGTTCGCTTTTACGTTCTTTCTTCAACTTTAGCAACTCTATTTGGTTATCAAATAATTTTTTTTGGAGTTCAACAATCGTTTCTTTCGTGATCTCAAGTTCAGTTTTTGTATCTCTATATTCTTCCTGAGTTCTAGCCCATTCGCGACTAACTTTCCCAAGATCAATTTGAGTTCTTGTAAACTCTGACTGAGTTCTTGTATATTGTTCTCGAATAGCTTCGAGTTCTTGCCTCAATTCATTCAGTTCTTCGAAAGGCTTTTTCATATCCGTATGTAAATTTTCTAATTTATCTCTATTATCTCTTTCCTTAGATTCAGCTTTGTCTAACAAATCAGCAATTCTCAAGGCACCTAAAATAGCAACCATAAGTTGCGAATATCTGGGGTTATTCACTGATATTTGTACTAATTGGTCATTTACTTGTTTGGCTAGCTGTATCAGCTGATTTTCGTCTTCATCCGTAAGTAGAACATAGTCATGATCAAATATTTTAATTTCGACTTTTTTCTTAATACTCAAAATATCGCCTCCAATCATTACTATTATACTATTTTTGTTCAATATTATGTACTAAAAATATAGGGAGCAAAATTATTGGATGGTTTTCATTCAATAACTTAAACTCCCTAAGAATTATGCTCTTAAAGTAGCGCCTACTTGATTTACTAAACTGTTAATTATGCGGGTATGTACTTTCGAAATATCTTCTTCATTTAAAGTTTTTTCTGAAGACCTATAAATAATAGACCAAGCCATTGATTTATAGCCTTTTTCAATTTGAGTACCTTTATAAATATCAAAAAGTTTAACTTCTTCTACTAGTTTTCCACCTTTATTTCTTATAATCTCTTCTATTTGTCCAGCAGTAATTTCTTCAGCTACTACAATTGCAATATCTCTTTCAACTGCAGGGAATTTGGGCAACTGTTCATACTTTCTATCCAATTCTGACGCATTTAAGATTTCCTCAAAATTCAATTCGGCAATGTATACCCTTACTGGTAAGTTATAATTGTCAAGCACCTCGGGATGCACTTCTCCTAGATAACCAAGCCTTTTATTGTTGACAAGAAGTTCTGCTGTTCTACCCGGATGTAAACTATCCGTCGTTGAATTTACAAATCTATATTTCTTAATATTTAATTTTGATAAAAGGTTCTCAACTACACCCTTAAGTTCAAAAATATCAACATTCCCATACATTCCTATGGCAAGTGTTTCTCTTTCATCCGCTAATTTTTCTTCAGTAAAATGATCACCTAAATAAATTTTTGACAATTCAAAGAAGCTTCCATCTAGAACTTTCCTTGAATAGTTTCTTGAAATAACATCCATCATATTAGGGATGAGAGTCGTTCTCATAATACTATGCTCTTCTCCAAGCGGATTAATAATTTGTATCGCATTTCTCAGTGGATTTTCTGTTTTCAAACCAATTTTGTTAAAAACGTTTGGGCTAACAAATGAATATGTATAAGCTTCAAAAATCCCTTGCGCTGTTAGATTTTCTTTAGCTATATCAATTAATCTTTGACGGTCCGTTCTACCACCAGCAATAAACGTAGTATCCATTAGAACGGATGGGATTTTGTCGTAACCAAAGAGCCTAGCTATCTCTTCCGACATATCTGCCTCTACAGTAACATCGGGCCTAAATGTCGGAACTAATATACTCGCCGTGTTTTCACCAGTGAATGAAACTTCGAATTCTAATCGCTTTAATAGGGATTCAATTTCACTGTTTGGAAATTCAATTCCAATAAATTTTCTGATTCTTTCAAAATCAACATTAATTGATACTTTTTCTCTCTTAATTGGATAGATATCTATCTTTTCTTCTAACGGATTTCCTATACCTAACTGGTAAATTAATGTGCATAATCTATCCATGGTTTTCTCTGCTAATTCTGGATCTACACCTTTTTCAAATCTGGATGATGCTTCGGATCTTAACCCTAGTTTCTTTGATGATAGTCTTATATTTATTTGATTAAAGTTAGCACTCTCGAGAACTATTGTCTTCGTGTTTTCATCAATTTCGCTATCTCCACTGCCCATAATACCAGCTATCGCAACAGCTTTCTGCTCGTCTGCAATAACTAACATATCTGAAGTCAACTCACGTTCAATACCGTCAAGTGTTAGAATTTTCTCGCCTTCTAAAGCATTTCTTACGATAATTTTTTGTCCTGCAAGTTTATCAAGATCGAATGCATGTAATGGTTGGCCCATCTCAAGCATAACATAGTTTGTTATATCAACAATATTATTTATTGGTCTCATCCCTGCTTTAATTAATCTATCTTGCATCCACGCTGGGGATTCTCCAATTTTGACATTTTTCACAACTTTAGCTGAATATCGTGGACAAAGCTCGGTGTTTTTTACATCAACTTTAATATAATCTCCACTTTTTTCACTAATTTCAACATAGTCAGTTTTTGGATATTTCATTTCTGTTTTTAAAGTAGCTGCAGTTTCCCGAGCAATTCCTATAACACTCATGCAATCTGATCTATTATTCGTAATTTCAAACTCAATAACACTATCATCAATTCCTAGTACTTCTTTGATATCTGTTCCCGTTGTATACGGTCTAGGCAAAATATATAATCCTTCGCTGCTTTCCGCTATACCAAGTTCAGACGCTGAACACATCATCCCTGCTGAGTCAACATTTCTGAGTTTACCTTTTTTTATTTTTATGCCACCTGGAAGAGATGCCCCACTTAAAGCAACTGGAACGTAATCTCCTTCTTTCATATTATCAGCGCCAGTAACTATCTGGACAGTTTCCTCACCACAATCTACCTGACAAACAACTAGTTTATCAGCATATGGATGATCTTCAATAACTAAAATATGACCTACTACGACTTTATCAACTTCTTTTGATTGTTCATCTATCTTTTCTACCATTGAGCCTGACATTGTCATAGCATCACCATATTCAATTACATTCATATCTATATCAACATAATCTTTTAACCATTTTAATGAAACAAGCATTTATTCATTTCCTCCTAAATTAAAACTAACTCAACCCTATATTAAATCTAATCTAAATCTAAACTAAATCTAGAACTGATTTAAAAATCTTTTGTCGTTTTCAAACATAAGTCTTAAATCGTCAATACCATATCTTAGCATCGTTATTCTATCAAGTCCCATACCAAAAGCAAATCCACTATATACATCAGGATCAATTCCACAGTTCCTTAATACATTAGGATGTACCATTCCGCAACCGAGTATCTCAATCCAACCGCTACCTTTGCAGATTCTGCAACCTTTTCCTTCACAAGCAAAACAAGTACAATCAACTTCGGCACTTGGTTCAGTAAAAGGGAAATGATGAGGTCTAAACTTAGTAGTAGTTGTTTCTCCATAAAGTTTTTTTGCAAAAGTATCTAATGTTCCTTTAAGATTCGCCATAGTAATCCCTTTATCAATAACGAGTCCCTCGATTTGATGGAACATCGGTGAATGTGTAGCATCTATTTCATCAGCTCTAAAAACACGTCCTGGTGCTATAATTCTAATCGGTGGTTTTTGTTTCATCATTGTTCGCACCTGAACAGGTGAAGTCTGAGTTCTTAATAGAACTTTTTCAGTGATATAAAATGTATCTTGCATATCACGTGCAGGATGATATGCATTATGGTTTAACATATCGAAATTATACTGAGCTTTTTCAATTTCTGGCCCTTCAGCAATCGAAAATCCCATGCCTATAAAAATCTCTTTTATTTCATCTAAAACAATAGAAATTGGATGCATTCTTCCGAGTTCCTTCTTCTTCGACGGCATAGTTACATCAACAAATTCGGTGAGAAGTCGCACTTCTACTTCTTTTCTTTTTAGAACATAAGCAGTATCTTCAATTTTTTCATTCATGTAGTCTCTAACTTCATTAGCTAACTGGCCAATAACAGGCCTTTCTTCTGCAGACAAAGCACCCATACCTCTTAGTACAGCAGTTAGCTCACCCTTTTTACCCAAGTATTTAATTCGAATATCTTCGAGCTGTTTTTGGTTATCAAGGGATTCCACTTCTTCAGTAAACTGTTTCCTGATTTTTTCTAATTGGTCTTTCATTAATCTTCCTCCTACGAACTATAAAATGTATATGCTTAAAAATATAATCAATCTCAAATTAGTATTGCAGCGCCGCGTATATATGGATACGCTAGAGTCTTTCATGAATCCAAGAAACGAACTATAAAGTGTGTAATGTTTAGGTCGGTTTGTGCCATTAATTTCGCTTTAGAGAAGGCTCTGGGTTCTTGAAAGGAGCGCCGCGTATATATGGATACGCTAGAGTCTTTAACACATCCAAGAAACGAACTATAAAGTGTGTAATTTTAGGTAGGTTTGTGCCATAAATTTCGTTTTAGAGAAGGCTCTGGTAAAAATAAAGGAGCGACGCGTATATATGGATACGCTAGAGTCTTTATTATTACCAAGAAACGAACTATAAAGTGAAATTTATGGCACAAAAAAGGACCTCAATCCCTTGAAGGGACGGAAATCCGTGGTACCACCCTAATTGCATAGGCTTCAAACGCTTATGCCACTCAAAATATAACGGTTGCCCGGTTCTATCTACTCGCCATTATATCGGCTTTAAAAAGAACATCTATAGAGTGAATCTCATCAAAATCATTTAGAATTTGCTTTCAGCCATGGCAAATATCTCTGAACTATTTCCTGTGATGATTGTCTCTTTTCATGATAATTCAAAGCAAGCCAAGAATATCAAACAATTTTATTATTAAATTTTTATCAAATATATTTAGAAGTGTTAATAATTAATTTCCAAAAATATTTGTCATTGAGAAATTATATCATTTAAATACTAGCTGGACAATAGGCAATTTAATTAAAACCCAAATAACCATTAAGTACCATTAAGTCGAGATATCAATTTTTCCACCTTTATGTGGAGTAACCGACGCCTCTAAGATTTTTTGATTCGCTTTTTCCATCCCATCAATCAACGAAGCCATCGCTTGACTGTCCTGACTCATTGATTTTCTAAGCATAACAGTACTCAAAGCACTCTTAACACTAGACATACTATCATTCATAATATTATTTATTTCCATAAAATCACCCCTTGTATTCAGGAAAATCAGTCATTGTTATTATTTAGATTTTTCTATTTAAATTTCTTTATAGATTTAATTATATACCTATTTAAGAAAAAAATCATTCAAATACTATTCCCTTTTTGTATTAAATGTTTTCCTGAATTGTTTTGTAAAATGGTATAATTGAACTACAACAAAGGTTATTTTTTAATCAGTTCCTAAAAATTTTCACACACGAGCCTAACTATAGCATTTGAAAGGAAGAAAGAAATGAGCATTTATGAATTTAAGGCTACAGACATTGACGGAGAAGAGATTGCACTTAAACAATTTGAAGGCAAAGTCCTTATAATCGTTAATACCGCTAGTAAATGCGGCTTCACACCTCAATATAAGGATTTAGAAGAACTATACATGAAATATAAAGATCGGGGACTTGAAATACTGGGTTTTCCATGTAATCAATTCAAGGAACAAGAACCTGGCACATCTGACGAAATAAAAAAGTTTTGTGAATTGAACTATGGTGTTACTTTCACTCTGTTTGAGAAAATTGATGTTAGAGGTGAAAATATCCATCCAATATTTAAATATTTAACAGACAAAGCTCACTTTAAGGGAATAGACAAAGAGCATCCCATCGGGAAAGTTCTACATGCCATTTTGACCGAAAAAGCGAAAGATTATTTTGATGATAATTCTATTAAATGGAATTTCACAAAATTCCTTATAGATAGAACTGGTGAAGTTGTGGCCCGATTCGAACCAACTACATCACCTATAAAAATGACTAAAGATATTGAGAAGTTGTTGTAAACTTTAACCATTTGAAATCGTATTGATAGTATTGAGCAACCCCCAAAACTAGCAGTTAATCGAAATCCTTCGTTCACTCAAGGTTTTCGATTGCTGCTCTTATTTTTTCGGAAATTTTTTCAGCTTCAACACAATCTGTGTTCTCTAGCATCACCTATTCTAAGACCTCTTCTACACAAACAATAAAAATCTCTTGATTTATCTTCAGTCTAAAATTCTTATTATTTGATGAAAAATTGTTTGCGTTTGAAAAATCAAGATCCAATCTATCATTGAATAGATTTTCTAAATGCGATTCTCTTAACTTATATAATTCTTGAGCTTCTTCAATTTTCACTTTCTGAAAATGTATTATATCTCCAGGCTTTTTTTGAGCCAAAATAGGAATATCAACCGATATTACGTTAGCTATCCTTGTATATCCACCTGTTGTTTGTCTATCCGCCATCATGATAATTGGGCTCCCATTCCCAGCGACTTGAATAGTTCCAAGATTAACTCCTGATGAAATAATATCAGGTGACGCCACGTGCTCTATCTTTTTTCCGTCAATTCGAATTCCCATTCTGTCACATTGGTTAGAAATCGTAAATTTTTCATTATAAAAATCATTAATTGAATCTATTTTAAAAGATCGCTCTTCTGGACCTTCAAGAACACGAATTTCATTTTCATCAAAATAATTTTTAGCCTGAAAACTATTAATCTGACGAAACTCAAAATTATCAAAATTAGGCTTTCTTAGAGATAATATTAATTCATCCCCAGTATTTAATTTTCTTCCTTCATAACCTCCAATTAAAGCCTTTGTGTATGTGGACTTACTTCCCATAACTTCGCTAATTTCAAATCCACCTTTAAAAGATAAATACGCTCTCGCCCCTTTGACTATGCTTCCAAACGATAATACCTCGCCTTTTTTTGCAAAATTTGTTTGATATAGCTGTACAATTGCTCCATCGAGAGAAGCTGATAAATCCGCTCCTGTTATTGCAAATATTGCATCACATTGGAATTCAAAAGTTGGGCCTAAAAGTGTTATTTCTAACACTGCTTCATTCCTATTATTAAATGTAAGATAATTAGCTAATTGCATTGCAAGAGTATCCATAGCTCCCGAAACTGGCACACCGTAACTTTGAAAGGCAAATCTTCCAAAGTCTTGTATCGTAGTTAATAATCCACCTATAATAACTTTTATTTTATTCATATATTCGACCCTACTTCGGAAATTTTTACTTTGTATTCGTTTTTTTCTACTTTGTTCACAATATCATCGTATTCATCTTCTAAAATAGGCTCAAACTTTAAGTACTGAGATTGTTTAAGTAAAAAAGGTTTTTCTAATCTTAAATCAAATAAACGAACAGGGGTTCTGCCGATTATTCTCCAACCACCTGGACTATCTAGTGGATAAATTCCTGTTTGACTCCCAGCTATGCCTACCGATCCAGCTGATATCTTTGTACGAGGTTCCAAAAGTCGTGGGGTTGCGATTTTATCAGACATTCCCCCTAAGTATGGGAATCCGGGATTAAATCCAATCATATAAATTAAGTATTTACCTTCACTGTGAATTTTTATCACTTCTTCAATAGTTAGATTGTTCAAATTGGCAACATCGGAAATGTCTATTCCAAATTTTTCACTGTAGCAAACTGGAATGTGAACGATTTCGATTTTTTCGGAATTTTTTATCGAAAAATTTGTTAGCAACCCTTTTAGTATATTCACAAATTCAAAATAACCAACGTCCTTCGGATTATAATAGACAAGTATTGAGTTATATGCTGATACTACTTCAGTAATTTCGTAATTTATTAAGTCAGCTGAAAAACAAGCTACCTTTTTATTAATTTCCTCAGAAATTATATCCTCAAATTTGATTAGTACGCCATTATCACCTAATGCAGAAAAAGTAACTGACTCTATCATCTTTTTGCCCATTTCTTTTCTAAATATTTTATTTATTTAATGATTTAACGTTTACTCCTTCGTTAAAGAAAGTCGTATTGATTTTTTTTGCAAATTTCAAAGCATTTACATTATCTCCATGTAAGCAAATAGTATCACACACAATGTTAATTTCCTTACCTTCTATTGTTATGATTTTCTTTTCTTTAATCATTTTAATTACACGATTTACACAAACTTCTTCATCCTTTATAAGCGCCCCTTCAACTGTTCTGGGAACAAGACTTCCATCACTTTGATAAGCTCTATCTGCAAAAACTTCATTAGCATATTTTAATCCTACATCTTTGGATGCACGAATCATTTCAGAACCAGCAAGTCCAATAAAAGTTAAGTCTTTATCAAAATCAAAAATAGCCTTAGCAATAGCATAAGATAGTTCATAATTCTTTGCGGCCATATTATATAATGCACCGTGAGGTTTAACATGATTTAATCTGCCTCCATATGCTTTTATAAATGCGCTCAAAGCCCCTATTTGGTACAAAACATAACTCCTTGCTTCTTTAGGTGATATACTCATATTTCTTCTTCCAAATCCCATTAAATCAGGAAAACCAGGATGGGCGCCTATCGAAACGCCTTTTTCAATAGCCATCTTTATAGTTTTGTCCATTACCATTGGATCTCCCGCATGAAAACCGCATGCAATATTTACAGATGAAACAAAACTCATTATTTCTTCATCAAATCCAAGTTTATATTCTCCAAAGCTTTCGCCAATATCACAATTTAGATCTATTTCCATTTGCTTGACCTCACTCATTTATTTCTTATTTTGTTCAGTGCCTTTAGTATTTCTAAATTTTTTTCCATTGAAACACCATCAACAGTCATTACATTGTTTTTTGTAACCCCATCAACGGCACCTGCTATTTTCATTTGTTCATACATAAGGATTTCGAGATTTTCTGTTTGTAGTAAGTCGGCTTCAGCGACAGCCTCAAGTGCTGCGCCTAAAGCATAACCACCCCAATTTGATATTGGAACAGTGATTACATAGTCAGCTGAAGAATTAGCGCAAATTTTTTCGCCATCTTTAACTAATTCGTGAATCCTTTGCCTTAGTTTTCCCATTCCAAGCTCATTTCCACCATCACCTATTGCTATTGTTTTAACATTCCTATTTTTTGCCTCACAAAAAAACGCATCCGTCGATGCAACAAATTCAGAAATATCTATACCCTTCATATTGTAATTTTTGCCATCAACTGCTTTTCCCGGGCGTTCAATGGCTATAATATGAGTTGGTTCGATTTCTTCGATAATCTTAACACAAAATTTATCTGAATCAATAAAAGGCACTTCAATAATTTTCGCTTTTATTTCTAACACGTTAGCGCATGCTTCAAGTAATTCTTTTGAATATTTATCGGTTATAAGTATCACGTCTTTATTTAGTTTTTCGAGACAATATGCTAAAGAAGCTGCCCCTGGTGGACCATCAGTTTCTCCAATTAGTTTGTCTGGAATACAAAAGCCTGTTAAGATTACAACTCTTTCGCTTTTCATTAACTCGTTTGCTGATTTTTCAATTTCTCCTGGAATATATGCGTTAACTAGTCCTCTCCCAGTAACGTCACTCGAAACAACTTCTTCAATTTCTAGCAAACGCTGTCTTAAATCTTCATAATTTATCATAGACTCTTTAGCTCCTCATCTCTTATATCTGTGATAAACATATGGCCTGGTGAATGCGTTATAACTAAATCAGGTCTTGCCCGCATAATTGCCGCTTGAGGTGTTACTCCGCATGCCCAAAAAACTGGTATTTCTCCTTCTCTTATTGTAACTGCATCCCCGAAGTCTGGCTTATTTATATCACTGATTCCTAGTTCTTCATAATTCCCAATTTTTAGCGGCGCTCCATGCACTGATGGATATTCAGAAGTAACATCTATCGCTTTTTGGATAAGATCTTTTGACATAGGTCTCATGCTAACAACTGTAGGTCCGCTAAATATACCGGCTTCAGTACATTCAATATTCGTAATATACATCGGTACGTTTTTGTTTTCATCAATATGTCTAATTGGCACTCCATTTTTAATCAATGCATCTTCAAATGTAAAACTACATCCAATTAAGAAACTAACAGAATCCTCATTAAAATATTTTAAACAATCCGTTACTTCTTCGATTAAAACCCCATCTTTGAGTATCCTGTATTTTGGAATATCCGTTCGAATATCTGCATCAATTGAAAGCTTATTTGGATTAATTTCACCCGCTTCACAAACATCAAGTAAGGGGCATGACTTAGGGTTTCTAATGCAAAAAAGCAAAAAATCGAACGCATATCTTTTGTGCAAAATTACTAAATTTGCCTGTGCAAAACCACGTGCAAGACCAGAAGTTTGACCTGTGATTTCTCTGGTTCTTATTCTCTTTCTTAGTTCATCATTTTCTCTCATAAATCACCAATTAATTCAACTACTATTAGTGAACCCTTCCTATAAGTTCTCGATCTAAAAGTTTTCAATCTAAAAGTTTTCAATCTAAAAGTTTTCAATCTCAAATTTATCAATAAATATGCTTATTCTTTATTTTTCTTTATATGGCTCAAAATGAATTACGTTTTGAACGTTCCCACTAATTTTTTCTCTGAGCTCATTCTCAATATTATGTGCTAACATATGAGATTCTTCTAATGTTAGGCTCGGTTCAGCAAGTATGTGCATATCAATAAAAACATCATCTGTAGTTCCTCTACTTCTAATTTTGTGTACTGCTTTGACTTCTGGGTATTTCATGCAAATATCTTCAATAATTCCTGGTTCTACGACAGCTTTATCAACGAGAATGCCACTAACACTCTTAAATATTTCATATGCAGCAAATAAAATAAATCCTGCAACAATTAGCGATGCAATAGGATCAATGATTGATGGAGCTCCTAGTTTAATAGAAACTAAGGTTATCAAAACACCTATTGTGACATAAATATCACTTCTTGTATGCATAGCATCAGAAATGAGGATTGTACTTTTTAACTGCTTTCCGCGCTTCATTTCATATGTTGTAACAAAAATATTTATTGCAAGAGTGACTAACATAACAATAAGGCTTACATTTGTCACCTGTGGCATAACAGGATTTCCAAATTTCACTATCGCTCCAGAAATAATATTAAATCCTAAAAAGCCCAGCATACTTACTATGAATAAACCAGTTAATGTCTCATACTTTTTATGTCCATAAGGATGATCTGCATCAACGGGTTTAGCAGCAATTCCTATCCCTATAAGCCCTACAATATTTGATGTTCCATCAGTAATTGAGTGAAATCCATCCGCCGTCATACTGGCACTATTTATTATAGTTCCCATAACTACCTTCGCCGCAGCAACTGCAAAATTTGCAAACAAAATAATAGTTAATACCCATCTAATCTGTTTAAATCTAATAACTGTCATTACATGCCTCCATCCAATATTTACTTTCTGATTCACTTAATTATAGCATTCAAATACAAAATTCAATAAGAATATTACATCAATCACTATATTAACCCAATCGGTACAATCAAATTTTCGCTATCAAAGGCACTCAGCTCTTCTTTCATGCAAAGCACGGCGCTTTTCCCCCGTTCCTGTTCTGCTTTATCCAGAGTTTTAAAAACCTTTGTTAATTGGTTTGCCGGAGATGCGGTTTTTTTAATTTCAATCGGAGAAAGTTTCCCATCTGCTTCGATTATAAGATCAATCTCTTTCATGTCTTTGTCTCTGTAATAGTATAAAAATGGGGTCTTCGCAGCGTTATAATAACTCTTAAGAATCTCGCTAACGACATAGTTTTCTAACATCGCACCATTCATAGCTCCACTTTCAAGAGTCTCTGGACTGCTCCACTTAGTAATGTAAGCACAAAGCCCGGTATCATAAAAGTAAAGCTTTGGAGTTTTAATTGTTCGTTTTAGTATGTTGTTCGAAAATGGATGCAGATAGAATATAATCCCCAAAGTCTCCAAAATTGTCATCCAGCTTTTGGCTGTTATTTGATTTATGTCAGCATCCCTAGATATATCGGCATAGTTAACTAATTGGCTAACGCGTCCAGCCACTGCAGTAATGAATTTCATAAATTTCAGCGAATCAATCGATCCAGATAATTCTTTAATGTCTCGCTCTAGGTAGGTGCTTAGATAGCTCATATAAAAAATATTACTGTCCTTATATTTCCCGCTTACGACAGCCGGCATTCCTCCTATGAATATGCGTTTGAACATTTCTGGAGTTGTTACTTTCTTAATCTTTTTTTGCCGGACTGATAAAGTAGTTATGTCTACCTTAAATGGAGTATTCTCTGTTGTATTATAAATTTCATTCTGCGAAAGAGTAGAAAGGCTCAACACTGCAACCCTTCCTGCCAAAGATTCTTGAACGCCACTCATCAGTTTAAATATCTGCGATCCCGTTAACCAAAACTCCCCAGCCAGCTGGTTTTTATCGCACATAATCTTAATGTACGTGAATAATTCAGGTGCATACTGTACTTCATCAATAAATATCGGAGTTTTATATATTTGAAAAAACATAGCCGGATCTGATTTCGCCAGAGCTCTGATTGTAAGATCATCTAGCGTTACATAGGTTCTTTCTGTTCCTTCCATCAGGTTTCTCAGCATTGTCGTTTTTCCAACCTGTCGCGGACCAGTAATTAGTATTGCTGGATATTGCTCAGACAGATCTAGCACAATCTGCTCCATA
>CAYZED010000008.1:34318-50412 GCA_964477445.1 uncultured Clostridiaceae bacterium
CCATACTACGTTTTATATAACTCATTTTCTCACCACTTTCGTCCAATCTATGTCACGTCTATATATTAGCCGAAAATATCGCAAAATGCAAGCCTCTTAGTTCGTATCAGCACCTTTTTAAAATCTGATTGATGTATGGTTGATTGGCTTTATCTGCTCTCAAGAGATGTTAGAACAAAAGGCCGATTCAGCCGTCTCGTCATGAGCTGTGGGAATCTATAATATGCATCTTTTAGACATCTATAAGTAATTTCTCACAATAAAAAAGAGATAGCGTTTAAACTATCTCTATCATTACTTATGGTGGGCGGTACTGGGTTCGAACCAGCGACCCCTACGATGTCAACGTAGTACTCTAACCAAGCTGAGCTAACCGCCCTTACGTTAGAGCAAGTCATTCGGCAAGCTCCTCTGCCTACCCATTATACATTTCAGAACGTTTTTTTGTCAATCCTAAATTCACAATATATCTCAGTCAAAAACCAAATATATTACGTAAGTTAAGTCACACTATTTCGCACTAGGGATAAATAACTGCTGCCCGTTCTTTTTATAGCTTTTAATTAAAGCTTGGCCTTCTTTTGATGTAATAAAATCTGAAAAAGCTTTAGCCGCTTTTGCATTAACATTTGGGAATTTCGCAGGGTTTACTAGAATAACTCCATAAGGGTTAAATAATTTTGAGTTGCCAAGTGCTACAAGCTTAAGATTTGTTAGCTTATCTTTTGCAGAACCCCAAGTTCCACTGTCAACTAATGTATAGCCTTGTAATTCATTTGCCATATTTAATAAATCAAGCATTCCAACGCCTGTTTCTTTATACCAAGTATCAGTTTTCCCTGAAGGCGTAACTCCTGCAGTTTTCCAAATCGATAGTTCCTTTGTATTTGTGCCTGATTTATCAGCTCTCGATAAAAATATGCTTTTTGTATTATAAATCTTTTTGAAGGCATCAGTTGGGTCAGTCTGACCAGTTATTTTAGCCGGATCATTCTTTGGTCCGACTATATAATAGAAATTATACATTACGTCTTTTCTGTCTATTCCATATCCACCAGCAACGAATGCATCTTCAGCTGCTCTGGAATGAACAAGTAACAAATCGGCATCTCCACGTTTTCCAATTTCAATCGCTTCTCCTGAACCCACTGAAACCCACTTAGTTTTCGTCTTGTATTTATTGTCAAAAATCGGCACTAAATAGTCCAATAAACCAGTATCATTAGTGCTTGTTGTTGTGGCAATAGTTAAACTAGTTCCTCTAATTTCATTTCTTTCAGGAATTATTAACTTTTGCCCTACTTTTAATTTTTTTGTTCCATTTGCGTCTGTAATGTCTTCTACGGCAACGTTAAACTTATTTGCGATTTTTAGTAGCGTGTCACCCTTTACTACTTTGTAGTTAGTTACCACAGCAAATGCAAAACTTGTACTTGTTAGCATAATCACCATAGCTAGCAGTAAACATAATAGTTTTCTTGATCTCATTTTATTCTCTCCTCTTAATTTTTTATAGTAATTTTAACATGTTTTAACATAGCTAAAATTTTACTCAATAGATCATGCGCCCTGTTAAAAAATCTTTGGTCTGTTCATTCTCAGAATTCAAAAATATTTCTTCTGTATCATTTGTTTCAATAATTCTTCCATCCATAATTACCATGGTTTTTCTGGCTAATCTTCTAGCTTGAAACATATTATGTGTTATTAGAAAAACAGTTGTGTTAAATTCATCATTAGATTTTCTTATCATATTTTCAATAATTTCAACATTTTTCGGATCCAAATTTGCAGTAGGTTCATCCATAAGCAGTAAATCAGGGTTAAGCACCATTGCTCTGGCTAATGAAACTCTACTTGCTTCTCCGCCGGAAAGAGTAACAGCATTTTGTTTTAATAAGTCCTGAACTCCTGTCCACTCAGCGATAAATTCTACTTTCTCTTTAACGTTACTTCCTTTAAAATTTCTTATTCTCAAACCATATGCAATGTTATTAAAAACTGAAGTGTTAAACATTGATGGTTTTTGGAAAACAAGTGCCATTTTCCTCGCAATTTGTATTGAATAATTTTTTGATTGTGAGAATTCATCATTTTCAAATAAAACTTTCCCCGTATCTGGTTTCTCTATGCCATTAATTATCGAAAGTAGGGTGCTTTTCCCAGCGCCACTAGGTCCTATCAGTGATGTAATTTCACCCTTTTTTATTTCACAATTCTTTATATCAAGTACAAGCTTTCCATTATAACTCTTAGTAAGGTTATCAATTTCTAATAATTTCATCGCGAAACCCTCCTAAAGTTTTTTAGGACTTCAAGTAGACTGTTAATAACAAATGCCATAATTAACAAAATAATTCCCAACGCAAGAGCGGTCTCGAATTCTCCCATACCTTTATGCAAAGCAATTGCAGTGGTCATAACTCTGGTTTCATATCTTATGTTTCCACCAACCATCATAACTGCTCCAACTTCGGCAATTAGTCTTCCAAAAACTACTATAATAGATGAAACAATCCCATATCTTGCTTCTTTGAAAACAGTATACGCACATTGAACTGGCTTAGCACCTAAACTTTTAGCAGTAAGATACATGCTTTTTGGAACTTCAATTATTACAGATGAAGTAAGACCAATTACTAGTGGAAATGCTAAAAAGAATTGTGCAATTATCATTGCAGTTACAGTAAATAGTAACCTGTGATCTCCCACTAAACCAGTTTGATTTGACAGGAGAATATAAACTATTAGTCCTGCAACAACTGGTGGCAATGACATGAATGTGTTTACAATATTCATTATTATAAACTTTCCTCTAAACTTCTTTAATCCCAAAAATAATCCTATCGGAATTCCGAAAATAGAAGCAAAAAAAAGTGCTACAAATGTTACTCTAAGCGATAAAAAAATTATACCGTAGGTTTCAGAGTCAAAAGATGCAAGTAATCGGAACGCTTCTTTTAATATATCTGCAAAATATGAAATGTAGCTCACTTCCTCTATAAAAAAATAAACAGCCTACGAAAAGGCTGCATAAAAATGCTTAGTAAACTAAACATTCGCATCTTCCTCTTCAAACACGGAGGGCATAAACGTTTCCATTTATACCTTCAACAGCTCAAAAGAACTGTTTCGGCTTATTTTCATGGAGTTACAAAACTCTTTAGAAAAATCAGCTTGGAAAATATATATTAACTTCGATAAAATTTTATCATGCCCAAGTGAATCTGGCAATATATAATATATTTTTTATCCTATTGTTTCTGTCTCGACTTTTTTCTTTGGTACAAACTTTTCAATAAGCTCTGGAACCATTCCAACAAGTCTATCTATATCGGTTCTGCCTTTTACTGGTATAATACTAACAATCCCGTCTTTTACTACTAAGACAGCATCTGTTGTGATTTTTGCACCCATACCCACACCTAATCCAGAACTTTCATTGTTTACAGGCCCTTTCCCACCGCCTCCGCCAGCACCAAATGAAACCGTAACTAATGGAATTATAGTAGTTTCACCTATAACTATAGCTTCTCCCACTACTGTTTCAGTCCTTAAAAACTTTTCTAAATAGCTAAATGCCGTATCAAGGTTTTCATTAACTTTGTTTTTTCCCATTTCCTTTTCCATTTCTTTTTCTCCTTCTCATTTCACAAATTAGTTGTCTTATTGGTTTTTTTATAATTAAATTTATTGTCGCAAAAAGTATAGTAATTGGGACTATAAAACCACGTGCGGTTATTTTCATATCAAAATATATTTCATGAAAAACTGGAGAAATATCGAAAGATTGATTTGTGCTTAAAAAAGGAACAGAACAGTAAATACCATAAATTTTTCCTGTATCAGCTGGATCATCTAGCCCATAAACAATACGAATCTTAAGCGCTTTAGGTTTTAAAATTTTAAGTATTTTCGCAAAATACTTAAAAACATATTCTATAATCCCATTCTTTATAGCTTTCTTTAGATCGGAGAAAGTCAGCTCAGAACTTTTCACTTTCTTGTCCTTTTGTTCGTCAATTTGTTTTTCTGCTTCGATTTTTTCTTTTGATTTTTTGTTCAAAGCCTTAAACTTAAAACCAGCAATTTTTGTTTCACTAATTAATTTTTCACTGTATTTTAAGTTGAATGACACAAATCCAAATACCCAATTAACAAATATCTCTCCCTCAGGGCCTTCGCCAAGCAAGTATTCAAAATTTATTTTGTATCTTATTGGTAGCGAAATAATTAGTAAAACTATAAGAATTACAAAAATCAAAAAATAAAGAATCGCTTTAATTACAATCATAATAAACATCAAAAAACTAAGCAAGATCGACATCAAGTGCTTCCTCCAGTTTTCTTTCTATCTGCTATTTTTTTCTTAGCAACTTTAATGGCTTTTTTTATTAAAAAATTTGATAAAGGCTTTCCCGCTGTTAATGCGAATATCTCTCCAAATAGTATAATCGCTTGCCCATATTTATTTCCTTTTACCCTTTTTTCAACAATATCCGAAAACTTTTTTGAGGTTTCTATGGAAAACTTCTTTAGTAATCCGTCATTAATTTTATTTTCATTATATATGGAATAACAAACTGAGCAAGACTTGATATGCTCCTCAACAAATATACATTCAAGTTGTTCTGCTTTACCTAAAGCGTATTTAATTATTATTTCTTTATCGAATTTGCAAGGCATTGAATCACTCCTCCTAAGCATAAATCCTTCTTTTATGTATTATAACAAATGCGTTGGGATTAAATATTGTAACTTATGCTATATATTTAAATATTGTACCATATGCGATAGATTGGATATTAGTAATAGCATTTAAATATCAGCCAATTTCGGGTATACTATTAATATTGATATTTTTTATTAAAAAATGCAATTATAAACTATCGTTAATACACATATTTATTAAATTACAATTTACAAATTACAAATTCTGTTAGCAAATTATATTGATGAGGTGAAGTCTTTGGAAGCATTTACAAAAGTTTTTCAGATTATGATTGATATGATACTCCCAAGTTCATATTTTGGATACAATGATAAACTATATTCATTATTTATTTTAATTACATTTGTTTTTTCTGTCTTCATTTTAGCATATATGACATTTAGAATGGAGAAAAACAAACTCTATTTCACGCTTTTCTTTGCTTTAATGTGTTTAAGTATATGGATTATTGCAACTTTCTTTAAACATTCAGCTAATTTTACTTTTGATCAAAACAGATGGCTTAGTGTAGAGTATTTTGCTCGAATAATGTTTGCTCCTACCTGGTATTTATTTAGCGAAGCTTACATATCACGACATAGGAAAATGAAGTCTATCCCTGGTACATTTCTTGTAGTTGCGTTCTTTTTCTTTTACTCCATTACAGCTATTGGTATTCCCTTATTGGATAAAACGCAAGCAGTAACAGTTCTTTTTTCTTTACAATATCTATTAGGATTTATGGTTTGTTATGTTTTAATACTTTTTAGTATATACAGATTAAAAAAATACGCAAAAATTCAAAAAGGTGTTTTCATAAAACAAATAAACATGTTAAGTATTGGTGTGTATATCATTACTGTATCTGATTTTGTCTTCGGACTAAATACTTTTGGATTAAAAGTTGATATCGTCCCAATAGCTATAGCTGTTGCACTAGTATTTATCTGGCGTTCGATAACCCAGTATAAATTACTTGAAGTTGTTCCTATCGCTATCAGAGAAGTTTTTAATAATATGGAAGAGAGTGTAATTGTTGTAAATGAGGACGGAACAATACTTGATACAAACCAATCCGCATTAAGACTTTTTAAAGACTTCTACCTACCTGAAAGAGATATTAACATTATCAATCTACTAACGAATGTAAAAGACAAAATTTCGAATTTTGATGAAATTAATGCTCTTCTACAGGATGGACTATCTGATGCAAATAACAGTTTCACAATAGATACAACTATTTTCTATGATCCACCTATGTATTTACATCTCCAATTCGGTCCAATTTATGATAAAACAAAACGCGCTGTTGGTTATATTATTGTTATTGATGATATTACCTATAGTATGACACTTTTAATAGAGAATGAAAAACAAAACACAAGATTGCTAGACCAAAATTATGAATTAGAAGCTCAAACCCAAGAATTAGAGGCCCAAAAAGAAGAACTTATGGCTATGAATGAAGATCTTGAAAGTACAATGATTCAACTTAAATCCGCTCAAAATCAATTAATTCATTCAGAAAAAATGGCTTCGCTTGGAAATTTGGTGGCAGGAATTGCACACGAAATCAATACCCCTCTCGGTTCAATAAACAGTAATTTAGATATAACAAATATCATCGTTAATAAGCTGAGTTCAGCAGATGACATTTCTAATAATCCTGAGTTAATAAACCTTGTCAAAAAATTAGAACGAGTTAATGAAATTAACTCGTTAGCTTGTCATAGAATCCTTGAAATCGTGCTCAGCCTGAAGAACTTTTCCAGACTCGATGAAGCTGATTTCCAAAAAGCAGATATCCATGAAGGCATAAATAGTACTTTATTACTCTTAAATAATCAAATTAAAAATAAGATTATAGTATTTAAGGATTTTGGTGAAATTTCATTAATAGACTGTTATCCTAATCAATTAAATCAAGTATTTATGAATATTTTAGTGAATGCCACACAAGCAATAGAGGAAAAAGGTGAGATTTTTATTAAAACTTATGAAAAAGATGAAAATGTTATTATTGAAATTATAGATACTGGAAAAGGGATTAAAGAAGAAAATCTTCAAAAACTATTTGATCCAGGTTTTACCACGAAGGGCGTTGGGGTTGGAACCGGTTTAGGTCTCTCAATCACCTATAAAATTGTAGAAAATCATAATGGAAAGGTTTATGCTGAAAACACAAAAGAACACGGCGCTAAGTTTTCAATTATACTTCCGATAAATAATATTAGAGAGAATTAACTATTTCTTTCATATCCTCTGGCAATTGTGAACTAAGCTCAATAAGTTCATTTTTTATAGGATGAACAAACGATAGATTAAAAGCATGTAACGCTTGCCTGGAGATTTTTCCCATATTTCCTCCGTACATTGAGTCGCCGAGTAACGGATGCCCAATATGTGAGAAATGAGCTCTAATTTGATGAGTTCTGCCTGTAAATAGATCAACCTCAACTAGCGAGATGTTTTTTTCACTCTTAATTATTGAATAACCTGTTTTTGATGGAGAACCTATTTCGATTACTCCCCTTTTTATTTTGCCCTCTACTAATCTTCCAATTGGTAAATCAATAATACCTTGATTTGGTTCTATTACCCCTTCTATTATCGCAAAATATTTCTTTTTTAATGTACATCTATAGTTTTCTTGAGCAAAAAGATTTTGTACATGAGGATGCTTTGCAAAAAGAGTAATACCAGAAGTGTCTTTATCTAGCCTAGTAATGGCATGAATTCCTGAACGTTCATCTCTATCGTGAAATCTACGCATTAGAGCATTTGCAAGTGTTCCAGATTGGTAATTCCGACAAGGATGCACTGGAACTCCTGCTTTTTTATTTATAACAATAATCCATTGATCCTCGTATATTATTTCAAGTTCAAAATCTTCTAACTCAATGTTTTCGTTGTAACTTACAGGAAATTCAAGCGATAATAAATCCCCCGCGCTCAGTATTCTATTTACTTTTTCGACAACTCCATTAATTTTTATTCCATTCGATGTTTTCAAAGATATCAAAGCACGTCTTGATATTTTCAATACTTTTAATAAATAGTCCTTTAATTTCTTTCCCTCAAAATCTTTAGTAATTATAATATCTGAGAACATTTTAGTCTCCCGTTCTTAAAACATCTAAGAGCTTAACCATATCCTCTGGTAAATCGGATTCAACCTCTATCAAATCTTTGTTTTCGGGATTCATGAAACTTATTTTATATGCATGTAACGCTTGTCTATTGAAAATATCAGTTACACCTCCATAAAGAGCATCTCCAACTATCGGACAACCAATATATTTCATATGCGCTCTTATTTGATGCGTTCTGCCCGTAATCAAACTAAGCTCAAGCAATGAATATGATTCAAATCTTTCAACTACTTTGTACTCAGTAACTGCCTTTAGTCCAATAGAAGAAATTTTTATGACACCTGTGTTTTCGTAATCTTTCATTAAAGGGGCGTCGATAACGCCCTCTGAGTCCTCAGGAGCGTTAGATACAATCGCATAATATAACTTCTCTCCTTTGTCGTATGCTTCTTGTAAAGAGCTATGAGCTTGACCTGAAAGCGGTACTATAACTAGTCCACTTGTATCTCTATCTAATCTATTCAAAAATCTAACAGGCGCTGAAATTCCTAGCTTTTCAAACAAAAACATAACCCCGTTAGCTAAAGTTCCTGTTTCAATTTTCTCACTAGTGTGCATTACAATTCCTGTAGGTTTTTCAATAACTAAAAAAGTATCAGTTTGTTCTAAAATTTCTAGTCCAAGATCCTCAGGTAAAATATCCGACATTTTTTTATTTTCAAAATCCATAATTTCAAGAGTCATACCGCTTTTTATCTTTGAATCGCCATATCCCTTTTTTCCATCGACTTTAATAAGCCCCTCGCTAAGTAGTCTTTTAACAAGTCTACCTGAGTAACCCATTACGTCCATTAGATATGCCTTTAACTTTTTGTTTTTTTCATTTTCTTGTATTAATATTTCTTTCATTTTTGCTCCTAACAACTTTTAATTTTCAACTACCAATTTCTTTTAAGTTTAGATCCTTATAAAATTTTAGATACATAATTATCATAAATACTAAAGCTATAGATCCACTAATTAACAAGCTTATCTGGATTCCATAGTTTTCGGTGAGAAAGCCAGAAAACATACTTCCTACTGGTGAAACACCCACTAAGACTAATGCGTATACGCTCATTATTCTACCCCTAAGATAGTCTGGTGAATTAACTTGTAAAAATGTATTACATGATGACATACCAGTACTCATACAGTAACCCAAAACCAACATTAAAGCCATCGCTTGCTCAAAATTTTTAACATATCCTAATAGAATCAAAACTATTCCTAACATCCCAAAACCTATAAAAATTTGACTGATTTTTATCCCCTTATGACTAATTGTAGCTAACCTGATCGCTCCAATAAATGCCCCAATTCCTAATGACGCCATTAAAAAACCAAAAGTACTCGAATCCCCATTTAAAACAACTTTTGCGATTACTGGTACAATTAGATTAAAATTTAGCGAAAAAGTACTAATTACTGCTATTATTAATACTATCGTAGAAAGTTTAATATGATTAAATATATATACTAAACCTTCTTTAGTGTCTTGGAGTATACTGCCTTTTATTGTGTTTTGAATTTTCATTCCACTTTTCATAAAGCTAGATCCAATTATTATTGGGATAAAAGATAAAGCATTTAATAAAAAGCAAGTAGCTGGGCCCCAAACACTAAAAATAATACCTGCTAGTGCGGGACCAACAATTCTAGCTGCATTGAATATCGCTGAATTTAATGATATTGCATTCATCAAATGTTCTTTCCCGGCCCATTCTACCATAACTGCTTGTCTGATAGGCATATCAAGGCAATTCAACAACCCTAATATGAGTGCTAACACCCCGATATTCCAAATGTTTTGAAAATTGAAGTAAACTATTATAGATAGTGCAAATGCATTAATGGCCATTAGTATTTGAATAGTTTTGAACAATGCTTTCTTTGGAACTCTATCAACTATAGCTCCAACTGGAAGTGAAAATAAAAGAACAGGTAAAAACTGTAGTGCGGTTATTACACCTAATAAAAGTGGTGAATTGGTCATCTGATAAACTAACCAAGACTGCCCAACTGACTGCATCCAAGTGCCTATTAATGAAAAACATTGGCCCAAAAAAAAGATTCTATAATCCATGCTTTTTAAAGCCGGAAAATACTTACTTGCTACTCTTATAAGATTCAAAATATCACGTCTTCCTAAAATAATTCAAAGAAATCAAAACCGGATAATCAAGTTATCCGGTCATAATTATATCACAATCTGAGGAATCTCGCTAATGAAGGTGTTATCTTAAAACTTTCAGATATCACTTTATACTTTTCTAATGCTATGTTCCTATTAGATAATAATTCATTTTTGTTTGTTAATCTTTTGTTTTTTATTGCTCTAATCATAAGATTTTTTGGCGTATCCAATGGTGAAATGTATTCAACTATTGAGGTTTCATAGCCTTTTGCTTCTAATATCAACGCTCTGACGCTGTCCGTCAACAAGTCATTAAATCTAGCTTTTAAAATTCCATGTTTAAAAATCGAATCTAGTGCTTCATTTTCAATCTGTGATAGTAATTCTTTCTGACAACAAGGTATTACGACAATCAAGTCAGAACCAAATCTAACTCCTGCAGCTAACGCTAGATCTGTAGCAATATCGCATCCATGCAGGCTTATAACGACATCAATATCACGCTTAGGCGAATAGTTCTTTATATCAAGTGCCAAAAACTCCATATTCCTATAAGCCAAGCTGTCTGCCATCTTCTTAGATGAATCAATAACATTTTCGTTTATATCTAGACAAACAAAATTACAATTCGTCTTCAGTTTCTCTTTTATATAGTAATTAAGTACAAAACTAAGATAAGATTTCCCACAAGCACAATCAAGAATAGTAATTGATTCTTTATTTACGATTATGGTTTTTAGCATTTCATCAATTAATTCAACAAATCGATCAATTTGATTATATTTCCTAATCATATCATTTCGAATTTTTCCGTCCTTGGTCATTATCCCAATTTCTTTAAGTAAATCGTCAGCCTCTCCGGCTTTAATTATATAGTTTCTATTTGTTCTTAGAGTGGGATTATCATGTGCCTCTGATATTTCACTGTTAGTATTTGAATCAATTTTTCTAAACGAAACGCTGCTTTTATCGGAGTAAATTTCAACACAATATCCACGCTCAGTATATAGAATAGTAAACTTCGTGGAATCTTTTAAAAATTCTTCAACAAATTCCGGAAAATCTATAGAATTAAACTCTTTCGCAATAAAGTCTTTAGTATCTATATTCTTCGTATTAAAATTGCTATTCTGGTTTTTCGCCACTCTCAGTACTAACTTTTTTTTGGTTGTTATAGAAATTTCCGCCACGTTTATTTTTGTTCCCATTATATCTTTTATGGTTATTGTTTGGATAAAATCCTGGTTTTCCACCATTCTGTCTGCTAACCCGATCGTTAACATTTTCAATTTCGATTTCTGTTGATTGTTCATTTTTAGCAATATGCTCCTTAATGTTCGGATGGTGCTTAATTATTGGCCTAGGATTTATTGGTGCTTTCTGATTTATTGGCGCCCTTTGATTGACAGGTGTGTTTGGGTTCACAGGTTCCTTCGAGTTAATAGGGGTGTTTTGTCTTATTGGAGCATTAGGATTATTTGATGCGTTTTGTTTTATTGGTACATTAGAATTATTTGATGCATTTTGTTTTAATGGGGCGTTAGGGTTGTTTGACACGTTTTGTCTTATTGGCGCATTAGAATTATTTGATGCATTTTGTTTTATTGGCGCATTAGTATTATTTGTTGTATTTTGTTTTATTGACGCATTTTGGTTATTCGGTGCGTTTTGTTTTATTGGCGCTTTATAGTTATTTGCAGCAATAGTATTGATAGGTTCCTTATTGCTATTAGGGTATTTTTGATTAAACGGTCTATTATTCCCTACTGGTCGATCTTGTTTAAAAGGTCTTTCATCCTTAAATGTCTTTTTTACTGTGTCTCGGTTTTTATCAAATATTCTTCCAATTACTTCTTGGAAATCTTTTGGTAATGGACTTTCTATGTTTTTGTCTTTTAAGTATATTAGGTGGTCTTCGCCATCATTAAAATGAACTTTAAAAGCAAAAAGAAGCTGTGAATCCATTGGTTCTTTTCCGCCACCATATTTAACATCACCGTATAAAGGATGCCCAATTCCAGAAAAATGAGCTCTGATTTGGTGCGGTCTTCCTGTAACTAATTCAACCTCTAATAAAGAGTAATTATTATTCCTCATTAAAACTTTATAAATTGTATGTGAATCTTTAGCATCTTCTTCTCCAGGTCTACCAAACCTTGTCTTATTCCTTTTTTCATCTTTTACAAGAGTCTCTTTGATTTCACCATCTTTTTTTACCATGCCTTTTACAACGCATAAATAGTATTTAGAAATCTTTCTCTCTCTAATCATTTTGTTTAGAAGTCTTAAAGTAGCGTAATTCTTGGCCACCAAGACTAATCCTGCAGTATTTCTATCCAGTCTATTACATGCTGAAGGCGCAAATGTCATTGACTTTGTTCCGGGAACCTTCCTCAAATACCAGTGAACACGATCAACAAGAGTGTCTTTATCTGACTCTTTATCTGGGTGAGTAAGCATTCCGATAGGTTTGTTAACAACCAACAAGTTTTCGTCTTCAAAAACTATATTTATTATCTCACTCTTCTCATCAAATCTTAATTGAGCTTTTTCTTGATGCACCGCAATATCATCAATAAATAATTGTACTCTATCTCCAACCGTAAGCATAAAGTTTTCGGGTTCTTTTTGGTCATTTACTTTAACTTTTCCTGTTCGCAAATGCTTATATATTTCACCAAGAGGATGATCCTTTAAATATTTTCTTAAGAACCTATCTAGTCGCTGATGCGCCTCGTTTGTTGAGATTTTTAATTCTATCATATATTTACCTTTCGAAATTTATATTAAATGCTTCAGAATATTACTAAAAGAAAAGTAATGATGTCTTATTAATCATTACTTTAACATTTATATTATACTCTATTTGAGCTTTTAAGCAATACCCAGGTGAAGGGGCTTTGAATTATATCCATTAATTTGAAATGTGTTTTTTCATTATTCATCCTCAAAGATTCTTTGATAACATAATAATTCTTTCAAATGGAAGTTCTGTTGTTTGTACAATATCTTCTATGGATAAACCCCTTTTTAAAAGCCTTTTAGCTACCTTAATCATAGCTTCTTCTTTACCTTCTTCTTTACCTTCTTCTTTTGCGGATTCAAGAATCCCTATTTCTTGACCTAGATAGGCAAGATATCCATCATACGCTCGTCTCTCATCTTCTGGCATCATCAAATAATCAAGTTTTTTTGCTGCCAATAAAATACCAGGTGACTTAAAATCATCTCGTATCGCTCCGTGCTTAAAAAAATACACCCATTCATCAATAGCGTCATTTATAATATCTTTAAATTTTTCGGCATAAATCATATAGTATTCAGGAAAAACGCCCTTACTGGTTACAACTGAAACGGTGTCACCTTTTACTGCTGCTTCATGTAAAATTAGCGGCTTATGCGTGTGCATTCCCACTAGCTCAGTGATGCCATAATAAATAAAATCAGTATTTTCTTTTTCGTCAACTCTCATAGTATGGTAAAGAATGCTAATCGAAATTACCTTTGCTACTTCATTGTATCTGTTTCCAAGTTCGATGCTTTCAACAACCGCTTTCGACGTTCCCCACAAAAGTCTTTGGAGGTAATCAGCTTCTCTCTGATTCTGAATCTCAATTATTATTTGTCGTCCTTGTGAATCTTTGCATTTTAAGTCAACTCTATTAAACTTCCTGTTTTCTGCCTCGATATTACTCTCACTTTCAAGTATATCGAGAACCTTAATTTCTTCCTTTAAAAGGTTTGACAAGAAGGCTTCAAGAACATCAAAGTTAGCTTTATTCCTCAATATATATTTCATTGCCCAATCAAACCGGATAAGTTTTTTATTTGACATATTATTCACTCTCCCTAGCTTACTTACATGTCTATTTTAACATATGTATAAAAATATACAATTAAACTTCAAATTATCAGCATTGCATCCCCAAAACTAAAAAATCTATATTTCTCTTCCACCGCAATTTTATATGCATTTAAAACATTCTCACGACTTGAAAAAGCAGATATTAGCATCAAAAGTGTGGATTCTGGGAGATGAAAATTTGTAATAATTACATCTGCAACTTTGAATTTGTAACCTGGATAAATAAAAATCCCAGTACTTCCACTTCCAGCTTGCACTATGGAGTTCTCTTTTGTAACGCTCTCAAGCGTTCGCACAGAAGTAGTTCCCACACAAAAAACTCTACCGCCAGAAAACTTGGTTTCATTTATAATTTTTGCTGTTTCCTCGGATACGCTGTAATGCTCTTCATGCATTTTGTGTTCTTTTATGTTATCAATTTTTACAGGCCGAAAAGTCCCCAGTCCCACATGAAGTGTAACAAAAACCACTCTCACGCCTAGACTTTTTATTTCCTCGATTAATTCAGGAGTAAAATGTAATCCAGCTGTAGGAGCCGCCGCTGAACCTTCATATTTCGAATAAATTGTTTGATATCTTTCACGATCAACTAATTCCTTGGTAATATAAGGAGGTAAAGGCATTTTTCCTAACTTATCAAGAATAGCCTCGAAAGCACCTTCATATCTGAATTCTATTATTCTATTTCCACCATCAATAATTTCTAATATTTCGCATTCAAGCTCGAATTTTTTTTCGTTAGAAGCATTTTCTTCGTTTATAACATCGTCTTCTCTGGAAGAACTATTTCCTTCTGAAATTTCTTCGCCAAAAGTTACAATATCTCCAACTCTGCACTTTTTTCCAGGCTTGACTAAGCACTCCCATCTATTCAGGGATTTTCTTTCAAGCAAAAGAATTTCAATCGCAGCGCCAGTGCTCTTTCTTCTTCCAAAAAGTCTAGCTGGTAAAACTCTAGTATCATTTAAAACCAAGCAATCTCCGCTTTTTAAGTAATCTTTAATATCAGAAAAAACTCTATGTGTAACAGTTCCAGATTCTCTATCCAAAACCATCAACCTAGAGTTATCTCTTTTTATCAACGGCTCTTGAGCAATTAATTCTTCAGGTAATTCAAAATAAAAATCCTTTAATTTCATCTATTCTTCTCACTTTAATTCATACATATATCTATAATTCTTACATATATATCTTTTTTACATATCATCTTTTATTTTTTACATATCTCTCTTTTTCGCTGTATATACATCCGCAATATTTTTGTCTATACATTCCGAGTTCTCTGCTTTTTTCTACACCTTCTCTGTATCCTACTCTGAAATCTTGGTAATAAAAGTCAATTTCGAACTTTTCTGCAATCTCTTCAGCTATTATTCTAATGCCCTCGTGTTTTTGGTATGGACTTACTAATAACGTTGTCGTAAATGCATCAAAACTATTCTCTTTAGCAGTTTTTGCAGTTCGTTCTAATCGTTCAATGTAACAATATGAACATCTATCTATTTCTTTTGAAGCAGTATGTCTCAAAAATTCTTCAAGATCATACTCATCAAATTTAATGACACTAATGCCTTCATTTTTTATATATTCCTCAGCTGTTTCCAGCCTTTTTTTATACTCAGTGAAGGGATGAATATTTGGGTTATATAAAAAGCCCGTTACTCTAAATTCTTTTTTTAACTGAGATAAAGGATAGATACTGCACGGCCCGCAGCACATATGCATCAAAATTCTTTTATTCATAAATTCTCCATAAAATAATTCCTATAAATCATCAAATAGTGTCGCTTGTTCTTTTTCGCTTCGAATACTTAAATGCTCATATGCTAGCTTGGTGGCCACTCTGCCCCTAGGTGTTCTCATTATAAAGCCTTGTTGAAGCAAAAATGGTTCATACACATCTTCAATAGTTCCGCTGTCCTCTCCGATAGAAGCTGCCAGAGTATCAAGTCCAACTGGCCCTCCAGCGAATTTTTGGATAATAGCAAGTAACATTCGTTTATCAATTTCGTCCAGACCTCTTTTGTCAATTTCCAGCATTTTTAAAGCTTTATCAGCAGTAAGCCTATCAATTTTGCCATTACCACGCACTTCAGCGAAGTCTCTGACTCTCTTTAATAAACGGTTTGCTATTCTAGGTGTTCCCCTTGATCGGCGACTAATTTCCACCGCACCCTCAACTTCAGTTTCGATTTTCAAAATTTTTGCTGACCGATTTATCGCTCTCACTGGTTTTAACTCCGGAAGAGA
>CAYZED010000008.1:50422-57571 GCA_964477445.1 uncultured Clostridiaceae bacterium
ATCTTCAACAGTTCATCATCTGTGTAATAATCCAATCTACAAATTACACCAAATCTATCCCTGAGAGGAGCCGTTAACATTCCCGCTCTGGTAGTTGCGCCAATCATAGTGAATTTGGGTAAATCAAGTCTAATCGAACGTGCACTTGGACCTTTTCCGATTATTATATCGAGAGCAAAATCCTCCATCGCTGGATACAAAACTTCTTCAACACTTCTATTTAATCTGTGAATTTCATCTATGAAAAGTACATCTCCGTCATTTAAATTGGTTAAAATCGCAGCTAAATCGCCTTGCTTTTCGATGGCTGGTCCTGAAGTAATTCTTATGTTTACTCCTAATTCATTAGCTATAATATTTGCTAAAGTTGTTTTTCCTAAACCCGGAGGCCCATATAAAAGAACATGATCTAGGTTTTCTTTTCTTTTCTTTGCAGCTTCTATAAAAATTGATATTTTTTCTTTTGCTACTGTTTGCCCCACATATTCTTCAAGAGTTTTTGGCCTAAGGCCACCTTCAATCTCAGGTTCAAAATCATCATTTATCAATACTGGATTAATAATTCTCTCATCCATCAAAACTTACCTCCACCAGACGATAATTGTCTCAATGCACTCTTAATTAATACGTCAACAGTTCCGGTTCTATCTGGAAGCGCAAGAATGGCATTTACCGCTTCTTGATTCGTATATCCAAGTGATACCAAAGCTTCTACAGCTTCGCTTTGTGCATCATTTGTAATTTTATTTTCAAACTCAGCAATATCTCCATGGAAACCAATCGCTTCATCAGTGCTAATTTTGTCCTTGAGTTCCAGAACAATTCTCTCAGCTAACTTCTTCCCAATTCCAGGTGCTTTAGTAAGCTTTAAAACATCTTTTGTTATTAAGATTTTTGCTAAATCGCCTGTTCCATATGTGGAAAGCAGTGCAAGTGAGGCCTTTGGACCGACTCCATTAACCGAATTAAGAGTTTTATACATCTTAAGTTCTTCACGACTCGAGAATCCGAAAAGCACTAAATCATCTTCTCTAACATGTAGAAAAGTAAATACTTTGCACTTTTCGCCTAATTTAAGAATTTCCATAGACTGTAGAGAAGTAAAAACCTTGTAGCCTACCCCATTAACATCCACTGTAACATAGTCTTCAGCTCTGTATTCTATTACTCCATTAAGATAATCGTACATAATTTTCCTCTTTTCTACAATCTAAACTGCTCTGAGAAATTTGCCGAATTTGCGTGACAAATAGCCACTGCAAGTGCGTCTGCGACGTCATCAGGTTTTGGAATTTTTTCTAATTTTAAAATTATCTTCACCATTTGTTGAACTTGATTCTTATCGGCTCTTCCGTATCCTGTGACAGCTTGTTTCACTTGAAGCGGTGTGTATTCAAAAACAGGCACACCCGCCTCAGCGCCAGCCAAAACTATTACTCCTCTGCCATGCCCTACTGAAATAGCTGTTTTTACATTGGTGTTGAAAAATAATTCTTCAACCGCGAATGCATCAGGTTTGTAGATATTTATTAATTCATTTAATTCATTTTTTATCTTACAAAGCCTGTCCGAGAACATCATGCTAGGTTTCGTAATAATTGCATCATAAAACAGCGGAGTGAATTTATTTCCTTCGAAACGTATCACGCCGCAGCCTATAGTTGCAATTCCAGGATCAACACCCATAATAATCATTGTTTATTCCTCATCCGGTAATTCAGCGTTATGCCAAACCTCCTGAATATCGTCGTCGTCATCAAACATATCAAGCATTTTGTTTAATTTTGTCGCAATTTCCAAATCTGTAATTTCAACTGATGTAAGTGGTATCATCGCTATTTCAGCATCAACCATTTCAACTCCATCATTCTCTAGTGCCAACCGTACTTTAGAAAAATTCTCAGGTGAAGTTAACACCTCAAAAGAGTCTTCTTCTGCCTTAAAATCATCCGCGCCTGCTTCAAGTGCTGTCATCATTAGCTCTTCTTCGTCAGAACCCTCTGTTCTTTCTATTAAAATAACTCCCTTTTTTTCGAAAAGGAAATTAACGGAACCAGTCATTCCAAGATTACCGCCATATTTATCAAAAATGTGTCTTACTTCTCCACCAGTTCTATTTCTGTTATCTGTTAAAGCGCTAACAATAACAGCAACTCCGCCAATTCCGTAGCCTTCATAATATATCTCTTCATAATTATCCATTTCCATTTCGCCAGAACCCTTTTTTATTGCTCTAGCAACTGTGTCGTTTGGAACATTATTTACTTTAGCTTTTGCGATTGCGTCAGCCAAAGCTGAGTTAGTGCTAGGATCAGAACCGCCCTTCGCGGCTAGCATTACTTCTCGTCCGATTTTTGTGAATATTTTTCCTTTTTTTGCGTCCATTCTGCCTTTTTTGTGCTTAATGTTCGCCCATTTTGAATGTCCTGACATTATTTCTTTTCCTCCGGTATTATTTCATTTCTATATTAGATTTCTGTATTAGATTACTATATTTAATTTCTATATTAGATTATTGTATTTAATTTCTATATTAAAATTTTATCTCAAATCTATTTATTATCAATTAACTCGCTTAAATTCTAAGATTTCTCTGACGGTATAAACATTGGCGGCATATTCCTTTTATGTTCACTAAATTTATTCATTCTATCTATTTTTTCTTTTATTGGGGCTTCAGCATTTCCTGTTAATATATATTCATCTAACTGGCTGTAAGTCATACCCATTTCGCCTTCATCGGTCTGATTCTCCCATAGTCCTGCAGTAGGCGGCTTGGTAATTACAATCTCAGGAATACCAAGATAAGCGGCAAGTTCTCTAACTTCGCTTTTAACAAAACTAGCTAATGGCAGTAGGTCTGTTCCCCCATCACCATATTTTGTGAAATATCCAATAGTTAGTTCGCTCTTGTTTCCAGTTCCAGAAACTAAATAATTATTTAAAGCAGCATGATAATAAAGAGTTACCATTCTAAGTCTTGATTTAACATTTGCAAGTACTAATTTGGGCTCATTACCATCGGATGACATAATCTCTTTCATTTTATCAAAAGCCCCATCTAAAGCTACTTTTTTTGTTTTCAAATTTAATGATTCTGCCACGAGAATAGCGTGCTCTTCATCAACAGGATTACTGTAACACGGCATTATTATTCCCAAATTCTCGCCTGGAAATGCCTTCTGCGCTATAGCCGCTACCACTGCAGAATCAATTCCGCCAGAAAGACCATAAACTATTCCTTTTGCTCCTGCTGAATTTACTTTTTCTTTCATCCATTCAATCATTTCATTTACAATTATCTCGATATTTTTCATCTCTATCTTCCCTTCAAAATATTTTAATTTCTAATGTATTATTTTATAGTTTTAGAGAGTTTTTTTCCGATTCAGAAAAGTTTTAGTTCGTAAAGATACAGCAGTTTATAAAATTCATTTCTTATTAAATTTCGTATGATACAGCTCTACCCGCCATCAAATCGTCTAATTCAGCTTCGATAACCGTTCCTTCACTCTCAAAAGTTTCAGAAATGATTCTCAAACTATTATCATGAATCATCGATAACATTTTCCCATCATTATATGGTATCAGATATTTTCTTATTTTTGTAGCTTTTGAAACGATATTTTCAATAGTTTCGAGTAATTTTTCTAATCCTAGTCCATTTTTTGCTGATATATATACGTTGTTTTCATTTGATTTTCCTATTATTTCTTGATCGATCAATTTATCGATTTTGTTAAATACGGTTATCGATTCTTTCTCTCCAGCGCCAATGTCTGCTAAAACACTATCAACTACTATCATCTGATTTTCGTAATCTTCATTAGATATATCAACGACGTGAATTAGTAAATCCGCAAATACTGCTTCTTCTAGAGTTGATTTAAACGCCTTAATTAGGTCGTGCGGTAACTTTCTAATGAAACCTACAGTATCAGTTACAAGGACATCTCTGCCTCCAGGCAAAACAACCTTCCGAGTGGTAGGGTCAAGCGTCGCAAACAACTGATCCATAGCATAAATATCAGAATCAGACAAAGTGTTAAGAAGCGTAGATTTCCCTGAGTTTGTATAACCAACAATACAAACCTGAAATACACCCCCTTCTTTTCTATTTTCACGAAGGAACGTTTTATGCTTCATGGATTCTTTAAGCTCTTTTTCTAAATCAAAAATTCTATCCCTAATACGTCTTCTGTCAATTTCTATTTTTTTTTCCCCAGGACCTCTTGTTCCAATTCCACCACCAGTTCTAGACATCGAAAGGCCTAGTCCTATAAGTCTTGGCATTGCGTACTTTAGCTGAGCAAGCTCAACTTGAAGCTTTCCCTCATTACTTTTTGCGCGTCCAGCAAAGATATCTAATATGAGCTGTGTCCTATCAATTACCTTAACGCCAATCGCTTCTTCTAGATTTCTGTGTTGAGCTCCCGATAATTCTTCATCAAAAACAACTAGATTGGCGCCTAATGCTTGAACTGCAAGTCCTAGTTCTTTTACTTTTCCTTTTCCAATAAGAAATGCAATATCTCTTTTATCTCTATTTTGAACTATTCTTCCTAACTCTTCTCCACCTGCGGTTTTTAGAAGTTCTCTTAATTCGTCTAAATCCTCACTGCTCTCCATTCCAACAAGTATAGCTTTTTCTTTTTCGTCATTTGTTTCTTGACTGACCCTTTTCGTAGTTGATAAGTTTTTTTCGATTTCTTCAATAAATCTAACAGTATCAATCTTAAGAAGGTTTTCTTTATTATATGGACCGGCAACTGCAAATCCTACACTTCCATCTTCTAATGGTGATAAAAGTCCAATTTGAGCATTTGTAAGCTCTCCACTTTTTACACCCAAAGCAACAATAATATCAAATCTTAATTTTTTCAAAGCTGAAAAATCGACATCTGATAATCTACCATCTCCGTTTGGATGAGTGTGAATACATCTTATTCCGCTTAGACTGTCTTCATTCCTTCTCTTTGTTTGCATTTTTAGAGAAACTGTATTTTCATCACCAATTTCTGTTGAAATAACGCTGCCTCTTCTATCAATGTATAAAGCAACCTCTCTGCCAGTTTTTTCAGTAATCTCGCAAATCTCTGTAATTAATTCCTCAGAAATCACAAGGTGTTTATCAATTTGAATTCCTTCTAAGTTAGTTAATCTATTTAAGATGGACTTTCTTACATTCTTAACATTATTGTCCATATATCCACTTCCAATCTTCCAAATTATTATTATCTATTTTTGCATATTGAATTCACTATTTTGTATAGCGGATTCTCTAATTCACATTTAAGATTCTACCATAAATTTCGTCTTCTATTCCACTATATATCAAAATATGATAAAATGTATATTTGTAAACTATGAAATTTCGAGGTGTATATGAATAAACTTTTTAAATTAATTCAAAAGGATTTCAAGAAAGATTTTAAGAAATTTGATACTAGTATTGTATTTTCTTTACTTATTGTAATTATTATCACTTTTCTTATCTTATCATCGACTTTTATAGTTGCTGAGAATCAGATAGCTGTTGTGAAAACTTTGGGCAAATATAGTAGAACGCTTGGTACAGGATTGCACTTTAAACTTCCGTACCCTATTGAAGCGATAACTTTAATTGAAGCTGGCGAAACTAGGCCTTTAGAAATAGGTAGAGACACCACTGATAAACTTAGCAGCGACTTCCCAAAAAACGCAATCCTTATTACTAAAGATGACTCCCTAGTTCTTGTTAATCTATATATAGATTGGAAAATATCAGACCCAGTTAGATTCACAAATAATATTGATGACCCAGAAAGTTTTTTATTAAATACTACACTCCAACTTTTAAGAAAAATTGTTAGTACAATGACTTTTAATGAAATATTATCTTCCGATAAAACTTCAATTGAACAAACCCTAAAGGATGAAATAGGAATCGAAATGACCGTTTATGGTTCGGGTATTACAGTAGATGATGTAAGATTTATTGGCGCAACTCCACCAAGCGCAGTGAAAGATAGTTTTGCAAAAATCGATGCCGCAGCCCAAAACAAAGCTTCGGCAATACAAACTGCTAATACATACTCTTTAGATAGAATTAAAGGTGCAAATAGTGAAGCCTCTGACTTAATTAATTCAAACAGCACATATCATCAAGATACAATAAATAAAGCAATGGCCGAAACCGCATCCTTTGATAGTTATTATGACCAATATATCATAAATAAAGATGTAGCGAAGGCCAGAATTTACTATGACATATTAGAACAAATTTTGCCTAACATAAAGATCATTATTGTAGATTCAAAAAGCGGAGCTAATTTGACAACTATAGGAGGTGGCAACTAATGGCTAATAAATCTTCCACCTTAAAAAGAAATCAAATTTTAATTCCGTTTGTGTTGTTTCTGCTTTCAATGTTGACTGTCATATTTCTTCTAAACATAATGATAATTAGTGATAACCAAGTCGCAGCTATTTTTCGTTTTGGAAAGCCAGAAAAAATTATTTACCAACCTGGAATTTATATTCGCATTCCATTTATAGAAAACAGCTATATTATTAGCAAAAAAATATCAGAGACAACATCGCAACCTATTCTTGTCAACACTTCTGATAGAAGAGATGTTTATATCGAGGCTTATGCCCTTTGGCAAATGAATGATCCAAACATTTTTATTTACACAAGACGCGGAAAACAGCCTTCTGAGATAATTGATAACATACTTGCCACAATGGTACCTAAGGTTTCAAAAAGTTTTGATTATGCATCCATTAAAGATGGTACAAACGTGAAATATTCTAAAATTGAATTTGAACTAAAAAAGGAGATCCGTGCCCTCGCATTGGAATATGGAATTGTTATCAAAGACGTTTTTCTTAAGAGTATCACTCTTTCTACAAGTGGTGAAGAAGTTGTTATTGCAAAGATGAATTCAGATTGCGAGAAAATTGCTGCTCAAATAATTGAAGAAGGAACTATAGAAGCAAAAAAAATTACAGATAATGCAGATAAAAATTCAGATATCATAACGAAAAAGGCCGAATATAACGTTTCACAGAGTCGTGCTCAAACGGATAAAGAAGCAGCTACGATTTATGCTAACAGTTATTCTAAAGATGTCGAGTTTTATAAATTCATAAGATCATTGGAATTAC
>CAYZED010000008.1:57581-69951 GCA_964477445.1 uncultured Clostridiaceae bacterium
CTTAACTACTGACTCTACTATTGTTTTCCCGTCTGATTCACCTATTGCAAAGTATTTGATGAGACCTTAGAGCAAACTAACTACGAGTGAAAAATATTTTTTGGAATTCATGAAATTGATTGATGTGTTCTTATGTTAATGGTAGACTAATTATAAAGAGATTAATGTTTTTCTTAAATAATATTCATAAAAAGAATCACAAATATACTAAAAATCTCAAAAATTTCAAAAAAAATTAGTGGAGGTAAAAACATGAAAAAAATTCTAGGCCTTGTATTGGCAGTCATTATGGTGTTAGGTCTCAGCACAACAGGTTTTGCTACAGTCTCAAGGAATGCTACTTCTACTCCCGCTTTTAAGTATTTTAAGCAGTACTATTATCAATCAAAACCAGGAGATTACTTGAATTTGATGATTCAAAAAGCAGACAAAAAAGTAACTATGGCTCGTGCAGATTATACTCAGGAACTTACCTATAAGACTATCACAAAAGGTAAAGCAACAATAAAGGGTACTGAAGTTTGGACTTTCACTGGCACTTGCGTTTTGGTAACTTATAACGAATCCGGTGAAGAAATAAGATCAACTCCTTGGAAAACTTCTGTTAAAATCACATTTAAGACAGCAAATAAAGTACTCGGTGTATCAATGCCAAAACATGGCGCTGCCAAAGGCGAAAACTTTAAGGGAACTATGACAATACCTCAAGGCGGATATTAATATTATCACCTGTAATATAAATTAATAATTAAAGCAGAAGTGGCTTGGTCTAACTGAAAAGTTTTGACAAAGCCACTTCTTCATTATACTAATACACGAAATTATGCTTTTTTCGAAGCCGCAAAGCAGCCTTTGTTTTTCACCAATTCGGCTCACTGTCTGATGAGCCAAATAAAGGCTCTCCTGTTTCAGCATCAATTACCATTATTGAATTTCTCATAAAAACACCGTTTTGCATACTCGGAGATTTCAAACCAGAATAAGTTATAATCCAAACTGGGAGTCTTTCGATCTTAATGCTTTCGTCTTTATTAAGGTTAGGATTCATTTCTTTTGCTTTTAATGGGAACGCCGCATAAGTTATTGAATCGGTTGTTAAATAATAATGTCCAACATAAATTTTACATTCATTCATAATACTTTTTGAGAAATCTTTCGCAATTTTAACTGCTCTACTACGACATATCTTATCATTGTCATTATTATCCTCTACTATCAAATCATGAACTTCTTTTAAGAATCTTTTGTTCTTAGCTTCATCCATAGATGCGCTTGTAATTCGCGAAAGCGAGAATATGGAAATAACTAAAAAAACAAATATTGCTATTGGAATTAAATATTTTTTTGCTTTTAGTCTCAAAATTTTCGTCCTTTCAAATCATTGTTTTGTCAGAAAATTAGCACAGATGCTTTCTATCCCATATTATACACAACGCTATCATAAAAGTAAATAAAAGTATTGAACTGAAATAATTATGGCCTAATCACACATTAAGTAAGATTAAGCCATAATAAAAATCTAATTTATATTTCTTAAAATTTCAACATCTTCTTTATTATCCCTTAGCCAAGTCTTCCAAAATGTTTTGTCTTTCTTCATTAGTTCTTTTTTATCGGTTTTTAAATTCTGATCCATCATTTCCGGCATATATGCTAAGTATTCGTCATCCCCTGCCAGTATTTTGTCTGAAACATATGTGAGTTCCAAAGCTAGAATATATTTTGATATTCTAGAACAAATTTTGCCTAATATTAAAATAATGATTGTCGACTCAAAGACCGGTGCTAATTTGACAACTATAGGAGGTGGCAACTAATGGCAAATAAATTCTCCATCTCAAAAAGTTTTGATTATACCTCAATAAAAAACGGTACTAACATGGAATACTCAAAAGTTGAATTTGAATTAAAGAAAGAGATTCGTGCACTTGCTTTAGAATATGGTATTGTTATTCAAGATGTATTTATAAAGAGTATTACTCTCTCCCCTAGTGGCGAAGAAATCGTAATCACAAAAATGAATTCAGATTGTGAGAAACTTGCGTCTCAGTTAATTGAAGAAGGCACATTAGAAGCAAAAAAAATTACATTAAACGCAGATAAAAACGCTGACTTAATAACAAAAAAAGCAGAATATGATGTCTCACAAAGTCGAGCTCTAACTGACAAAAAAGCTGCTACCATTTATGCCAAAAGCTACTCCAAAGATGTTGAATTTTATAAATTTATAAGATCACTGGAATTGTTAAAACAGAACTTATCTACAGACTCAAATGTAGTATTCCCATCCGATTCACCTATTGCTAGGTATTTGATGAAGCCATGAGAGAGGAAATATTTAGTAAAAGCGACCTTGTAGAGTTTATATACATAAACTTCACTAAGTCGCTTTTACTCTTTTTTAGCACCAATAATAATAATTTAGTTTTGCGCCTCTAAGACATTTTTAATGTGATCTTCAAATGTTGTCAGATCTATTTCTTCCTTAATCCATTCAGCTGCAGATTTGTATAATTTGTTTCCATCTTTTGATTCGTGTTCAGTAAATTTCCCTTGAAGCATTCCTACTAAAACGTAGTAATCATTATCATCATATTCTATATCAGAATCATCTTTAGCTAAGAAAAGTATTACATTTTCTCCTTTGTAGAATTTTGGATATCCGTTAGAAACATATTTTGTACTGCTATTTTTATCATTTCCTCCATGAACTCTAACTTTTATTTCATTCTTATTGTATGGATTTCCTTTATAAATTTGATTTATATTAACAACAGCATCAGTTGTTAATATATTTGCTATATTTTCACCCTTTTTATAACCAGGATTACTCCACATTGGTTCTAAGTTATCAACAATGGCCCCAGAAACAATTAGTTCAGAATCTTTTATTATTTCATTAAAAGTCTTAACTCCAACAGAGCCTTGCACTGTTATTGTTTTCTCTCTAGGAATAACCGTAAAGATTCCTACTCCTATGAAAAATGCTAACAAAACAAATATAATTTTTTTCTTCATCACTTAATCACCACTTTCTTAATATATATCTCCAAGGCCATCTTTATCATCAGTTTCAAGTGTTCTCTTGTTAATACTACCCATTATCATACCTTGATTCATCGTTGAGGAAGGTTCACTCGGTTCTTCTCCAAGACCCAATAGGTGCCCAATCTCATGCGTTACAACATGTTGAAAATCATGTGCATTAGAAGGACACGAAGCTGCAGTTGAAAAAGTAAAATATGTGTTCACATCAATATCTGATTCCCAGATATAAAAGTAAATCCACGGAAGAGGATTATATGTCTGTTGGAAAGTTGTGGCCATGACATATGTGTTAGCACCTCTGTTACCAAGTGTAATCTGATTTTCATAGTTCATTTTTTCATATATAGTGTTTGAATGATCTGCTGTAGTTCTATAAACTACATTTCCATGCCCTGCGGTATTCCACTCCACGCATGCATTATGTACTGCTGTTTTTTGTCCAGTGGTCATACCTGAATAACACTTTATATATGCCGGACTTGGATCAAAACCCTTATTAAAAGCAATTACATATCCATACGCCGAAACATAACCTAGACATAAAGATATTATTAATGTCATTGCAAAAATGATTTTTTGTTTTGTTTTCATTAATTTTCCCTCTAAAATTTATTTTCTCCCTAATAATCCTCTCGAGCAAGTAAACATAATATAGCAAATTCCTCGAAAAATCTACTACATATTGTTATTCTTAAAATTAAGGTATATAATAAATCAAGAAGCCTTTCCTATTAGACTTAACTTTCGGCCGATCGTTATTCTGGGATTGGCTTTCTTAATTTAAAATTAAAGTAATTCAAAATGGAATTTCTACCTCTTTTATCCCAAATTATACTAGTCTAGATCTAGTAAGTCAATAGAATAATTTCATATTTTCCCTTATTTTTTTTTTTGGAAATTGGTCAAATATTTGATTTTGTTACCCTATTAAGTTTTTACGAAGTTTTTATTCTAATTTTTTTAATTATTTACTTCGGACGTTAACACAATTTACAAATTCATGATTCAAAACTCAAAATTCAAAACTATAATAACACGCGTAAAAAAATCCCTTACCGATAGATTACTCTAACAATAAGGGATCTACTTTTAATTTGGTTCCCGATTAAGGATTCGAACCTCAACAAACTGCTCCAGAGGCAGTCGTGCTACCGTTACACAAATCGGGAATTAGTAGGGCTCTGGACCGACAAGACATATATTATCATGTCTTTGTCTAAATTTCAAGCATTTTTAAAGTAAGTTCATGAAATCATTTTCGTATTTTTGCCTTCATTTGCACTTCATCCGCTCTCCATCCGCTTACGCTTTAAAGCATGAATTAGAAATAATCTTTAAACCAAGTCAGCGAAAACCTTCGCGAATTCTTCTGTCTTTTCTAAGTCCGCCTGAGATGGCATGAAGCTAAATCTTAACCCTGATTCTACAACCTTAAATTTAAGTCCTTTAAGTCTTTCCTCAAGCATTTTAACCGCCTCACCGCTCCATCCATAAGAACCAAACGCTGCCGCTGGTTTTCCTCTCATGAGTATTGGTGAAATCATCGACATCAAGTCCCAAATAGGCTTCAACGCGTCCTGGTTAAGAGTTGGTGACCCAACTAATAATCCATCAGCTTTAGATAGTCTTAAAGCCACAGCGCCAATGTCAGCGCCTACTAGGTCAACCGCTTCAACATAGCAATCCGGTCTTAGTTCCTTAAGGCTTTTTTCAAGAGTATCAGCTATCATCTTAGTATAACCATATGCCGAAACGTAAGGTATAAAAATTAGTTTTTTATCAAGTTTATGTGATAGTTCGTGACTCCATTTATCGTAATAGCCAACAAACTGCCATATATCATGATTTATAACAGGTCCATGACTTGGGCAAATCATTGAAATATCCATTCCAGTAATTCTTCCAACCGCTGTAATCACATGATCTCTGAAAGGCCCCATAATTGCTGCATAATAGTATTTAAATGCTCTCATGAATCCTTCTTTATCTGTAACTTCACTGTTAAAGAATTTACCTTCCTCAGGGCAATAATGACATCCAAATGCATCACAGGAAAATAAGATTTTTTCGTCCATGTAGTAAGTAAACATAGTATCTGGCCAATGGAGAAACGGCGCCATAATAAATTTAAACAGTTTCCCGCCTAGTTCTACTATCTGTCCATCTTGAACCGCAGTAAATGAGAAGTCCTTGTTCATAATAGCTTTTAAATAAATAGAAGCTGGCTTAGAACAATAAACATGTGCTTCAGGGAAAAGATCAAGTAATTTCGCGAGCGATCCACTGTGATCCGGCTCAGTGTGATTAATTATTATATAATCAATCTTTTCAGAACCTATTACCTTCTGAATATTTGCGATGTATTCATCCCACAACTTGGCTTTAGATGTTTCAATTAGTATGTTTTTTTCACCTTTAATCAAGTAGGAATTATAAGTAGTACCGAATTCAGTTTCCATTATGATATCAAAAACACGAAGTTTCGGATCTCTAGTTCCTACTGAGAAAAGTTCGTTTCTTAGTCTCAAAGTTTCCATTAATTGTCACCTTATCTTCTTACTGAAATTATTTTTTTTCGAAGAAATCCTTACCTACTCCACATAATGGGCAAACATAATCTTCAGGTACATTTTCCCAAGCTGTTCCAGGCGCTACGCCACTATCAGGATCACCATTTTCAGGGATGTATTCATAACCACAAGCTGTGCAAACATAAGTTTCCATTTTCATTTCCTCCTATTTTTAAATAAAATTTAGGATTCAGTTATCTGAATCCTAGATAATTATACCATTTTCAGTATTTCCAATTCAATGGTTATATTTTAAGTATAATAATAGTTTTGTTAATTAATGCTGAAATTTCTGTTTATTGAATTCTAAAGTTTTTTTGAATTTTTCATATTTGTTATGTTTTTTAGAATTTTAGTTTTTTGCCCCATATAATTCGTAGTATGTTGCGATTCTTGATTTCATCTCTTCATCAATAAGAACCTTGCCCGCTACATCTTTCATATACAGGTACTCAACCACTTCTTCCATATTAACTATTGAAGCAGTTTTGAAGCCATATTGTTCTCTCAGTTCGACTAAAGCGCTCTTTGTACCCTGACCTCTTTCCATTCGATCAACTGAAATAATAAGACCTTGTACTTGAACATCTCCCTGTGCTTTTAGCATAGGCATAGTTTCATTTATTGAAGTACCAGCTGTCGTAACATCTTCGATAATTATTACTTTATTTCCTGCCTTCGGTTTTCCTCCAAGAAATATACCTACATCTCCATGGTCCTTTACTTCTTTTCTGCTAGAGCTAAAAGTAACATCCATATCGTACAAATTATCAAGTGCAATAACTGTCGCAACACTTAGTGGAATTCCTTTATATGCTGGCCCAAACAGAATATCAAAATCTCTATCAAAATTCTCATTTATCGCTTTAGCGTAAAACTCTCCAAGTTTGTTAAGTTGTTTACCCTTTTGAAAATTACCTGTGTTTATAAAGAAAGGCGTTTTTCTGCCACTTTTCGTAGTAAAATCTCCAAAAGTCAAAACTCCGCACTCAACCATAAACTCAATAAACTCTTTTTTATATTGTTGCATATTTTTTACTCCTTACTATTTTTGTAAATTTCTAAAGCATTTTTTGTACTAAAAAGTCTTTTACAAGATTTATCATAGTTTCTAGACTTAAATTAGTTTTAAGACATGTATAAGGTTTAAGTCTTGACTTAGTTTCTATGCTTCACTTACTTTCTGGAATTATATCAGTTGCACTTAAGCAAACCCTTAAATTCGCTCATGTTTTTTATACCATTTTCCCGCATATATTTCTCAATTCCTGCTGCGCATTTCACTGCTGCCATCGGATCAATGAAATTAGCGGTTCCAATTGAAACAGCATCTGCCCCTGCTAGTAACATTTCAATACAGTCTTCCCAAGTAGTTAGACCTCCCATACCGATAATCGGGATTTTTACACCCTTACTAACTTGCCATGCCATGCGAATCGCCACGGGTTTAACCGCAGGCCCTGATAAACCACCAACTATGTTTGCCATAACTGGTTTCTTACGTCTTATATCAATCGCCATTCCGAGCAAAGTATTAATCAAACTAATAGCATCAGCCCCAGCGCTTTCTGCTGTTTTTGCCATCTCAACAATATCTGTAACATTGGGAGAAAGCTTGACTATTAAAGGAACTTTGGCAACTTTTTTAACAGCTTCTGTAATTGCAAAGAGTGATTCACACCTTGTTCCAAACGCAATTCCGCCCTCTTTGACATTAGGACATGAAACATTTAGTTCAATAGCATCAACACTAGTCCCCAAAAGCTGCGCCATCGCAACATTTTCTTCTATAGAATGGCCAGCAATATTTGCTATTATCGCGACATCATAATTTCTTAAGAAAGGAATTTCATCTTTCATGAAAACTTCTATCCCAGGATTCTGTAGTCCTACGCTATTTAGAATGCCCGCAGGTGTTTCAGCTATTCTAGGAGCAGGGTTACCTTCTCTTGGCTTCAATGTCAGTCCTTTGACCATGATTCCACCAATTTTTGACAAATCATAAAAATTAGCGTATTCTCTTCCAAAACCAAAAGTTCCAGATGCTACAGTTACTGGATTTTTCATTTTCAAACCAGCAATATTTACACTTGTATCAACACTCACTAAGTTGGGTTCGCATTCTAAAGTATCTATTTTTTCAATCTTAATGATATTTTCTGATTCTTTATCCATTTTAGTATTTTCTATCACTTCAACTTTGGCAACATTCTTTATTTCCACTGGAATACCTCCTTGGAATCAAATACAGGCCCTTCAGTGCAAACTTTGCTGTGATGCCAACCTAATTCATTATCTGAAACTGTTTTACAAACACAGACTAAACAAGCACCAATTCCGCAAGCCATACGCTCTTCCATTGATACATAGAGTTTAATATTTGCATTATGACATATATCTGCGACTTTTTTCAGCATAATTTCTGGACCACATGCATAAACCAAGTCATATTCGTTAATTTTTTCCGAAAAAGGCTCAGTTACGAACCCGGTGAACCCCTCACATCCATTTTCGGTTGCAATTACTAGTGTCTGTGCATATTTTTTGAACGCCTCAGTCTTATATGGACTTCCTCTGAAACCTAAAAATACATCTGGATTAATTCCTATTTGGGCTAAATCGGATACCAATTGGATAAGAGGAACTGTGCCTATTCCACCGCCTACAATAGCAACTTTTTTAGCTTTATGTTTTTCATAATTACACTTATCAACATTTTCTGTACTAGCTAACTTATCACAACTTGCTGACTTATCACTACTATCTGATCCTTCATAACTTTTTAACTCTTCAATACTAAATCCATTTCCAACTGGTCCAATTAATTCAACAAAATTCCCTATTTTCATTTCAGACATAAGTTTTGTGCCTCTTCCGACTACTGCATAAACTAACGAAAGTCCAATCTTTTTTGAATAACATTTGCAATCGCCAGATGGTCTGTTTTCTGTCAAAATCTCAGCAATACTAATTGGTCTTCTAAGTATAGGATCTAATCCCTCTGAAGCTACTTTTAGATTCACAAACTGCCCCGCTTTAGCCATAGTAGCAATTTCTGGGCATTCAATTTTCATTTCCCAAATATTATCAACAATATTTCTGTTTTCAATAATAATTCCTGTTTCATTTACAAATTCAACTTTGATTTTCCCAGACATGTTTTCTCCAATCTTAAAAGAACTTTTTAGAAATCTATGAATCTCTTCAAAAACTCCAAATTCATAATGAATTGTTATTATAACCAGTTACATATTAACTTCTCATTTAAAACGCTAATTTCCCAGCCCTTTTTAGCGCTCCATTTATATCGTCTCGCATATCAATAGTCGCCTGTCTTGCCGCAGCATCAAAATCTTTGTCAGAGAAAGTATTCTTATATTTTTCGCTCTTCCAAGCTGCAATAATTCCTCTCGATGAGTTAACTATTGCGCCCAGTCCGTCACTATTAAAGCTTTCAGCAGCATCATCAGCCGTACCGCCTTGTGTACCGTAACCTGGAACTAAGAAATAAATGTTTTTCATTTGTTGTCTAAGTAGTTTTGCTTCTTCTTTATAAGTCGCACCAACCACTGCACCAGCGAAGCTGTAGCCTCTTTCGCCTATTTGTTTTGAGCCTATTTTTATGACTAAGTCAGCAACATGCTCGTATATCTTTTTTTCACCTGAAACTAAATCTTGTATGTCGCCAGAAGACTTATTGGAAGTTTTCACAAGTATAAAAATACCTTTTCCATTTTCGATACAATCTTTAGCAAAAGGATCAAGAGAGTCGGTTCCTAAGTATGGATTTACAGTAATTGAGTCTGTAGCGCAAGCAGCACTTCCACCACCAAGATAGAATTCTGAATAAGCCTCTGCTGTACTACCGATATCTCCTCTTTTCACATCTCCAATGACGAGCATCCCTTTTTCTCTGGCATATTCGCATGTTTTCACAAAGCATTCAAAACCTGAAACTCCGAACTGCTCATAAAATGCGACCTGTGGTTTCACTGCTGGAGCTACATCATAGGTCGCATCTATTAATTTTTTATTAAATTCAAAGAATGCGTCTGCTACGCTTTTGAAATCAGTTGTATTAACTTCCTTTTGTAAATAATCTGGTAAATAATCAATTCTCGGATCGAGTCCAATCACACTGTGGTTTTTTGTTTTAATCGCATTTGCGATAAGTTTGTCCGTAAAAATTTTAATTCCACCCTTCAAATATATATTTTTTATATTACACAAAATCTATTAGTTCTCACATTATAGAGAATTCTTAAATCATCAAAATATCTTAAAGTTTATTCTTCGCAATACTTTTTTTATAAATCATTATATACTATTCTACCCTTGCACATGGTGAGTTTGACTTCGCCAAATAGTTTCATACCTTGGAATGGTGTGTTCTTTCCTTTTGATAGAAATTTGGTCTTATCAACTGTTATTTCTGTATCAACATCTAGAAGAACAATATCAGCTGGAAACCCTATTTCAAGCTTGGCGCATTCCAATCCCATGATTTCTGCTGGCCGTGTACTCATTAATTCAACAAGTCTTTCAAGCGATATTTTTTCAGATTTAACTAATTTGTCGTAGCAGACTGTAAAAGCTGTCTCAATTCCTGAAATTCCAAAGGCTGATTTATAGAAATCACTAGCTTTTTCTGTTTCGTGATGCGGGGCATGATCCGTTGCAATTATATCAATAGTTCCATCAATAATTCCGGCAACAATCGCTTCTCTATCCTCAATTCCTCTAAGTGGCGGATTAACTTTGCAGTCTGTATATCCTGCTGTAACAATCGAATCATCCAATGCAATATGGTGTGGAGCCGCTTCACAAGTAATTCTAACTCCATCAGCTTTCGCCGTTCTTATCGCTTCAACTGAACCCTTTGCGCTTACATGACAAATATGTATTCTAGCGCCAGTTTTTTTTGCTATTAATATGTCTCTCAATATAGGCTTAATCTCAGATTCTGCAGATATTCCTTTAAGTCCGAGCTCTTTTGATTTAAGACCTTCATTAATTACACCGCCTGAAACTAACTCTAAATCCTCGCAATGGTCAAAAATAATATACCCTTTTTCTTTACATATTACAAGCGCTTTTTCAAAAATTTCGTCACTAAAAACAGGCCTTCCATCGTCAGAAAACGCTGTTGCTCCTTCTTCAGATAAGTTAACCAAGTCGTTCAATTCAATGCCTTTCAGACCTTTCGTTACAGCGGCAACTGGCATTACTTTAATAATAGCATCTTTTTCTATGCCATCTTTTAGTCTATCTAAACTTAAAACATCGTCAATAACAGGATTAGTATTTGGCATACAAAAAATCGTCGTATATCCACCTCTAGCAGCTGCCAACGTGCCAGTTTTTATATCTTCCTTATACTCAAACCCAGGTTCTCTTAAATGAACGTGCAAATCTATGAAACTTGGCGCCACAGTTAACCCGTTAGCTTCGATTATATACTCATTTTCGAAATCATAGTTTTTGGAATTATCGCTTTTAGAATTATCGCTTTTGGAACCAACCATTTTATACTCATCACCATTAAAATAACCTTCATGATTAATATCAGGTCTGATTTCAGCGATTTTTCCATTTAATATAAGAATATCAGTTAGTTCGTTAGTAGTGTAAAGTCTACAATTTTTTATTAAATAGTTCATAATTCATTTTCTCCTAGTAACACAGCATCTTCGCCGTCAATTTCAGAAACATATACTATTACCACTTCATTTTTCGAAGTGGGTAAATTTTTTCCAACAAAATCCGCTCTAATTGGTAGTTCTCTATGCCCTCTGTCAATTAGTACCGCTAACTGAACAGATTGGGGTCTTCCGAAGTCAATAAGTGCATCCATTGCGGCTCTTACACTTCTTCCTGTATATAATACATCATCGACTATAATAACTTTTCGATCGGCTACATCAAATCCGAATTTTTTTCGATTGCCTCTTTCACCTAATAAAATATCATCTCTATAATCAGAAATATCAAGCTCTTCAGTTCTTAAAGCACTACCTTCTATACCTTCTATTTTTTCGGATAATCTCTTAGCAATTTGGTAACCTCTTCGTTTAATTCCTACAAGAATAATATTTTCTGTTCCTCTGTTTCTTTCAATGACTTCGTGAGCTATCCTAGTTAAAGCTCTATCCATTGCTTTCATATCCATAATATCAGTTTTTATTTTCAAAGAGATCCCTCCTTTTTAAGAAGTACAAAGGAGGCTCCGCCGCATTTACGACATAAGTAAATACTTATTAAAATAAATTAACGAAGCCGCTTTTCACTATATCCATCAAATTGAAATTATTATTCTCAAATCTCGTTCAAACCTGCTATAGTCTTTAAGAAATATTCTGGCATTGGTGCTTCAAATTCCATATACTCTTTTGTAATCGGATGCACAAAACCAAGCACTTTTGCATGTAATAACTGACCGCTGCTCTTAATCTTTTGTTTTTTAAAACCATAAACAGTATCCCCTACAAGTGGGTACCCGATATGTGCCATATGAACACGAATTTGGTGTGTTCGACCAGTTTCAAGTCTAGCTTCTATCAATGTGTAATGCTCATAAAGTTTTTTAACTACGTAATGTGTAATTGCTAATCTTCCTGTGCGATCTAACACATCCATTTTCTTACGATCATTTTTGCTTCTGCCAATCAAAGTTTCAATAGTACCAGATTCAGTTTTTAGTCGTCCTTCAACTAGTGCTACATATATTCTTTTCATAGTATGTTCTTTAAGTT
>CAYZED010000008.1:69961-79759 GCA_964477445.1 uncultured Clostridiaceae bacterium
AAGTTGTTCTGAAAGCCCCAAATGTGCTTCATTTGTTTTGGCAACTACTAATACTCCTGAAGTATCTTTGTCAATTCTATGTACGATTCCAGGTCTTAGCACGCCATTTATGCCCTTAAATCCACCTATTTTCTCAGGCACTATGTCATTTATCAATTTATCATCCGATTCCAAAACTTCTTCCGATTCCATATTATCAATAGAATCATCAGTTTCAACTAACTCAGTCGTGATATTCGACAGAGTTCCACAGTGAAAAAGCAGTGCATTTACAAGTGTCCCATTTAAGTTCCCGTGCGCGGGGTGAACTACCATGCCCTGTGGTTTATTCACTACTATCAAGTATTCATCTTCAAATATAATATCTAACGGAATATTTTCCGGCATCGCTTCCAATGCAATAGCTTCTGGAACAAAAACCTCAATATTCTCATTTTTCACAATACGATAATTTGATTTTTTTACTTTGCCCTTAATTTTTATATTTCCTTCTTCAATAAGTTTTTGGATATAACTCCTTGAGAACTCTGGAAATTTCAATGTCAAATAAACATCTAGTCTAGAGTTTATATCTTCTTCAGTCGTTACTAAATCATGTATAACCATATAAGCCTACTTCCCGTGTCTACTAATTAGTTCAAGTTCTTTTTCAAAAAATACTAAATAGGCCGAAATCAATATCGCGCCTATAATTAAAAAGCAATCTGCTATATTAAAAATATATGGTAAAAAATGGACATAGACAAAATCCACAACATACCCATAATGTATTCTATCGATTAAATTACCCGCAGCCCCACCAAGGACTAAGGTCAGAATTAAAGTAAATGCTAAATTATCATATTTAAATTTTTCAATAAAAATTCCTATAGCAATAATTATTATCAAAGTTGATATTATGAAGAAAATTCTACCACCACCAAAAAGTCCAAAAGCCACACCAATATTTTCTGTGTACTTAAAACTCAAAACACCATGAATGATGTCTTGAGTAAAAATTGGTTTCAATAATGCAACAACTATTAATTTTGTTATTTGGTCTAGCAAAACTACTATTAACGCTAGTATATACGGATACATTTTCACCTCATGAAAATTCTATTTTATTCTTCTATTTTATTCTTCTGTTTTATTCTTCTGTTTTGTTGAAATTCTAGCTTTTGTGTTTTTTTTATGATTGGAAAGAATCCAAAGATTCGAGTTCTGCTTCTAGCAATGACTTAAATCTTACTTTAAATACTTGCATTTCTTTCCTTACTTGCTCATATTCAGTTCTTAATGCAATAGTATTATTATGTGAATGTTCAATAATTTTTGCAGCTTCTTCTTCAGCCGCTGTAATTATCATTTCGCCTTTTTTTCTAGCATTTGCGACCACGTCATCAGAAGTCGTCTGCGCGATTACTAATGTACTTTGCAAAGTTTTTTCAATCGCCTGGTAACTTTCTAATTTATCATTAAATGTTTCGATTCTGCTCTTTAAATCAGCATTCTCTCTAAATATTTTATCGAATTCATAATATACTTTATCAATAAAATCATTTACTTCTGATTTATTATACCCACGCATGGCTTTTTTAAAATCCTTCTTCTGAACCTCAATTGGTGTCATCATATCTAATTACCTCCAAAATTTTTTTAGCCTTTTTATAAGATTTTTTTATTATGAAATTGTCACATTTGTTATACGAAAATATCGCATTAATTATATGAACATATCGCATTAATTATACGAATACTATCACACCTATATAACAAAAATTATCTTTATTAGAAATCCAACCAATGGTCTTACTACAATTTCCAAAATAACAAGAGCTAAAATCGGCGAAAAATCTACATTTCCAAGTCCTATATTAATCTTTGAAAGAAGTTTTTTACACGGTGCTAATATTGGGTCGGTAATAATAAAAATCAATTCGATCCATTTATTTCTTTTCCCTGTCGCAAACCAACTGAGTAATGCATTCGCAAATATAAGCAATTCTAATAGTTGTATAATACCATCTGCTATCGTGTAAACAATTCTACCCATATGTTTTCTCCCATACTATTTTTATTTTAACCAACCAAAAATACCTTCCATCTCGTATATGTCATTACCTATGCTACTCTTTATACTACCAAGTATATCAACATTCTGTGGCGCGATAATAATAATCCCTCTGGAAACTTTTTGGATAGAACCATCCAATGAATAAATAGAACCGCTAATAAAATCAACCATTCTCTGTGCTAAAGCTGTATCAACGTTTTCGAAATTAACTATTACAGGCTTCATGTTTTTTAATTCGTCACAAATATCTTTTACATCATCAAAATCAGATGGCTCAGAAAGTACAACTTTCATAGGCGCTACTGAAGCGGTCGAATGTATACTAAGCACATTTCCTTTTCGACTTATTCCAGGACTCTGTCGCTCAGGAATTCTATCTATCGGGCGCTCTTCAACAAATCTGTCCGTACTTTTAAACTTTTTATTATGTTTATCAGGTTTTTCAGGTTTTTCAGGTTTTTCTTGCACTATTTCTTCTATATCGTCATCTTCGTAATCCTCATCAGGTCCAAAGCCAAGAAACTCTAAAACTTTGCCTCTAAAATTATCTGCCATCAGTTACCTCCACTTATTCTATATCAATATTATTAATCGGCTATTTTTTTTAAATATTAGTTAATATCACTGTTTCACTATTATATTACTTGATATTACGGTTTTTCTCAAGAAATATTAAATTATGAGTTGTTTCAATGAATATATCACAATAATATATCACAAGTATATTTACATTGAATTATGAATACTTTCTATTCCCAAAAATTCCGGTGCCAATACGAATAATATTGGCGCCTTCCTCAAGAGCGACCATATAATCACCAGTCATTCCCATAGAAAGATATTTCATTTCCACTTTGTTTTTATTATTATTTTCAGTTTCTTCTTCAAATATTTTTTTCATTTCATCAAATTTTTTCTTCATCATTTTAAAATAAGGTCTTACATTTTCTAAGTTTTCATCATACGGTGCAATTGTCATCAGGCCTTTGACTTTAATGTTTTCAAGATTTGAAATCTCTCTAAGAAACTGCTCTGTGGCATCATATTCAATTCCAAACTTACTCTCTTCATCGGCAGGGTTAACCTGTACCAACACATCAATAATTCGACCAATTTTTTCAGCTCTTAAACTAATTTCTTTAGCGAGCGAAACACTATCAACCGAATGAATCAAATCAACTTTATCTATTATATATTTAACTTTGTTTGATTGGAGATGCCCGATTAAATGCCACCTGACTCCCTTTTTAATTTGATCAAACTTATTAACGACTTCTTGCACTTTATTTTCGCCTACATCTGTTACACCACAATCAATAGCGTGGTTTATGCGTTCGGTATCGACAGTTTTAGTAACTGCTATAAGTGTTATGGTCGAAGGGTCAATGCTCCTACTCTCGCAGAAGATTTTTATTTTATTGTTTATGTATGATAGGTTTTCTGAAATATTATTCATAAATCACCTGTTCCTTTATTGAAGAATTAGTTAGTACCCGTCCAAAAACTGCTTATCATGTGCCCTCTCTGGAGTTGTAATGACTTCATCAAATACTCTTAGTATATATGCATCCTCGGTCGATTTAACATTATCTACGACAACTTTGCCGTCTTTAAACATGATCGTAGTCACCGGAACAAATCTTACTGTGCTTTTTCTAATTATATAAACACCCTTAGTATTATTTAAAGTTGTTAGTGCGCTGTCTGGCAGTATAAATCCATCATGACTTTTAATAACAAAATCAGCATTCATAATTCTAGTCTTCCAAAAATTATTTGCACTGTCATTAATCCTCACAAACACCACGCAAAAGCCATTATCTGGGGCTGAAATATAAGCGATATAACTTTTAAGAGTATTCCCATCTGATAAAAGTATTGAATGGCGTTCATTTACTTTCATGGTTTCAGCTTTGTGTTCCGGTATAAGCATAGCTCCATACCACTCAAAGTTATCAACTATTCTAATTCCCTTTGATAATTCGTTGCTTTTTCGCAACTGAGAAGAAAGCTCTTGTAGTCTCAAGGGTGTTAATTTCATTCCGTTTTCTGGAGTCAAAATCTTCTCAAATCCATCGAGACTATAAGCAACTAATCCAGAATTTACTGCTATAACTGCATCTGTGCTTTTTATATAAATCATTTGCAGCGCCGATTTCTCAGTGTTTAGCTCTTCAATAGTTAGCGCTCTGCCATCTTTGCCTATAATAAGATTTTTCCTGTAGACTTTTGCTGATAAATCCTTCACAACATCTGAAGAATCGGACAAATCTCCATTTTCCGCCATCTGCCTTAAGTAATCAACATCTTTATTTATATTCGCTTGCAAATCTTCTAGCTCCTGAGAAAACAATCCGCCTTTTGAGTTGATCTTTTTTAGCAAATCAATTTGATTGTCAATCTCTGTAATTTTCAGAGAAAGTGCTTTATCAAAGCCAGCACCCTTTTCAAGTTCAGCAACTCTAAAGCCTAACGGTACTCTCTCGCCTTCTTTGGCGTTGAGAGAAATCTTTGTTTTGTCTGGAACTGGAACAGTATATTCATTTCTAAAAACGATCAAATCTGTTTTATAGGAATCATTCATGTTTCCATATTCGACAAGACTTCTTCCAACATTAATGAAGATCTGTTTATATAAGCTAGAGATTATTATAATTGCAATAAAGACTATTATAACGAAAAGCAAACTTTTGCCATCTTGTTCTTTTCTTCTGCGCTTCCTTAAATCAGTAGGCGCGACTGTTTTATTATTCTTTTTGTTCTTCAAATAAATACCTCTTATCGCGACACACATTGTTACTATATTTTTTGACCTATACTATTATATAATTTTTTAGGAGAAAAGCAAAGAGCGAGAGTTATGAATTCAAGTATTCATTTCTTTGTTGTTATTATTATTTGCCATTACCATTTTAATTCAAATTCTTGTTTTTTACAAATATTTTATGAAAATGGATTGGTGAAAGCGAGTAAAAACGACGGCTTGATTATTTAAGTTGGGTTAATTATAATTACAGATAAGTAAAGAAAGTTTCAGCTAAAAACTATTAACATGAACGCAAATTATCATTAGCGCACTTCGCGAAAGTTTCAGCTAATTCACTAAGAATTTTACTCTAATAATAATTAGCGGATTTTGTCTTAGAAACTCTAAGCTCATACACACTTTATGATAATTTGCTATAATGAATAAAGTTTTTAATGGAAAACTTTCAATTTGAACGCAAATTATCATTAGTGCACTTCGCGAATGTTTCAGCTAATTCACTAAGACTGGTATTCATAACATAATTAGCGGATTTTGTCTTAGAAATCCTTCTATATCTGGGTGTGGCGCAGCTTGGTAGCGCGCTTGAATGGGGTTCAAGAGGTCGCAGGTTCAATTCCTGTCACCCAGGCCATTTAGAGTTTGGAAAAGCCAGCAATCTGGATGGATTGCTGGCTTTAGTGTTTTATATTCAATAAAAATTTCCTTAATAAAATGTTTCATCGTAGTTCTATATGAATCTCTTTACCCAACCCTTTAGCTAACTTACTTAAAAAATTTAATGATGGATTATATGTCCCACTCTCAATCCGGCTAATATTTGATTTTTGTGTTCCAATACGAAGCGCTAATTCTTCTTGCGTAATATTCTGCTCTCTTCTTGCTTTAATTATCTCTGAAATTAATTCATATCGTGGTTTTAACTCTTCATATTCTTCTTTAAATTCAGGATCCTTCATAAGTTCTTCTTTAAGCTTTAAAAATTCTACTCCAGCTTTACTCATTTTCGTTCCTCTTTTCATAATTTTCTCTATATCTTTTAGCTCTTAATTTTTCAGTGTGCTCCTCTATAAGTTATTCGCCCCTACAATTCAATTATTATAGCCAAAACGCTTATCTCTTGTTAATAATATCCTCATCCAAAAGTGCTCTCTATTAATTATAATTCTGTCCTCTGTAGTTGACTTGTATATCTCCAAAATCGAAAATCGAAAGTTTTCTTTAATGTATTCAAATTCAATTTGAGTAAAATCTTTATTTCCACCGTGTCCATTATGAATATAGCTTTTCCAACGACCCAATATCATATTCTCGCCATAAGCAGAACCGACATATCGCCTGCCCGTGTTTATATCCGTAATCAAGTATACACCCTTTTGATTTTCCAATGCTGTTTTCCAATCTTTTCTATCCAAGACCCTTTTTAGTTCTTTCCAAGAAAGATCAACATTTTCGTATCCTGGAAAGTCATCATCTGAGAATGTATCATTGATTATTTCATAAACCTCACACTCTCCAATAACGCTGTCAGCTTTTCGAATCATATTCTGTGACTTATTTTTATATCTGATAATCAAACGACCAAAATATTTACTGTATTTTTCCAACGTTTGGTGTTCATATCCTACTCCATCAAACTTATCTAGATCCTTGGTTATTTTGCTAATATCAAACAACAGCCATTTATCACTATCTATCTTAATAAACCCAAAAGCAATTTGCCCCACTTGGAATGATTTATTCTTCGAATAGTTCCAAAACTGACCAGTGTATAAGCCTTCATCCTTTTCTTTAAAGAGCTTAATTGGATCATAATCACCATTATTACTTTTATTAAATCTAATTTTGACATTCGCTAATTCAAAATCTGTAAATTTTAAAATATCATTAAGCAAAATCGTTTGATTGTTCTCCTGAAAGTTTTTATCTTCCATCACAGCTATAACCTCTAACCTTTCCAGTAATCTTAAAAATACACCATCCTTGATTGACTCTTCCCAATTCCCATCGCCGAAGTGCTCCGCCCGTAAATGGTAAGTAAGAATCGCTTTTACTAAGTCAATTTCTGCCTTTTCAATATTTTCATTCATAGTTCGTTTTTCTCGCCCTAAATATTTCTCAATCGTATTATCATAATTGTAATCAATAAAATTAGTCCGATAAACATCGCTATGAAAGGAATTAAACTCGTCTTCATAGATTGGAAAACCTGCTATAATCACTCCTCTTTCATCCCTTTTACTATCTTCGTATTTACAAAATTTTCTATTCATTGCCTCCCGGAAATATGGGATGTAAGAGGTCAATAGACTTATTGCATTAAGTTCAATGGATCTTCTAAATCTGTCACACAACTCATATATGTATTCCTTTTTTACAATCGTATCTATCCAATCCCGCGGAATGCTGTCTACACCGTAAAAAATACCTGCTAACCCACCTGTAACAGCAGCTACTGTATCTGTATCCTCTCCCAAATTAACAGCTTTCAAAACGCATTCTGCATAATCGTTTGAATTCAACAGGCACCAAATAGCTGCCTCCAAAGTATCTACAACATAGCCGCTACTCTGGATTTCGCTCATATCCAGTTCAGCAAATTCTTCTATATCAAAGATTCTTTTATAGAAATTCAATTCCGTCGTGAATCCCCACTCCAATGAGAACTCCTCAGTCCGTTCATAAATGTCCTTAGCTTCCTGGATTCCCTTTCGGATAGCATTTTTTAAATCATTATCATATACAAGATTATGTGCAATACAGCAATATATTCCGCAGGCAATTTTTGATCTTTTATGACCATGAGTTAAGGCGGCCACATTATGTATAAGTTCTAACGCTTCTTTGTTTGGCAAGTTCTCCCTACCAAATGAGCCCTCCAGAAAAAATACCATTGGCAAAATCCGCATCAACGCGCCATTCCCATTATCCCGAACATCTTTTCCACCGCACTCAAATGGATTAACACCTTTTTCAAATCGTTTCAAGGCATTTCTTGTAGACCCACCAATGTCAAAAGCCAATCCATGAGGTGTATATTCTCCATCTTTGTACCAACTCATAAATTTCTTCATGATATCCATATAGTCCAAACCCTTTGACAAGCTATCTATCAAGCAAAATGTCATGCTGGAATCATCTGACCATGTGCCCGCCGGCTGGTTGTATGTTCCGTAAGAACGCATGTTAACTACAGGATTTTCCAGCAATGATTCCCTACTTTGAAATTCTACTGGCACTCCCAAAGCGTCCGCAACAGCAAGCCCCATAATCCCGTCAATTATCTTATCCTTCAAGTGTCACATCTCCCCCCATAGTTTCTCTAAGGTTTCTCTTCGGATTTAATTCTCAAATTTAATTATACTATATCAAATTTTTTGTATTTAATAACGAGTCTGATCTATACGGAACCCTACCTGCTGGCACCTGCTCCGATGCTAATCCTACATGTGAATCCTGATCGTCAAAAAAGATATGTGCATTAAATGATTTCAGCACCTGATCCTTACTCACTCCCCCTAGAAAGAACGCCTCATCCACTTTCACTCCCCACTCTCTTAGTGTCAAAATGATTCTCTTATGCGCTGGACTATTTCTAGCAGTAACTATGGCAATCCTCAATATTTCCGGATCCTTTTCTTTAATTTTTGATAATGTCTTCAAAAGTTTCCCGAATGGTCCTTCTGGCAAAGCCTTCTGAGCGTTCAGTTTCTCATTTTCTATAAATGCCTCGAGTCCCTGAGTTTTGTAAATCAGTTCTGACTCCTCTGAAAACAAAACTGCATCCGCATCAAAGGCAATTCGTATTTGTTTTTTATCTGGAGTGTAATCACTCGGCGGATTATATATAAGCGCGGCCGCAAAACCAGCATCAATGGCATCTTGTACATCAGCCAGGTTCTTTGAGAGAAATAAATCCACCTCAAAAGGCTTAAGGTAGCTCTCCATCTTTTCTCCGCCTGTAAACGCCGCTCTACGAACATTCAACCCATAGGTCTCTATAGTATTAAAAACTCTCAGGCCTGTCTCTGGGCTATTTCTGGACATAACAATAACCTCGACAATTGGCTCTTCGAATTCTTTGTTCAAATTCAAAAGCATTTCCACAAGCGGAAAGGCAGTTCCCTTTTCTAACAAATCCGCTTCGTGCTCAATTTGATATTTGATGTAGCTTCCTAGCCCTTCATTCTCATATATTTCGTTTTCTTTTTCCAGATTGAAAAGCGCTCTGGATGCTACTGCAATTACTAACTTGCTTTTTAGATCGTATGACATCTTTACTTGCCCCCTTATTGTTAAAATGAGAAATCTCAAATGTTTGATTCGTTTTTACCTGACAAATATATATTAACACTAAGGTTAGACAAGCTATGTCTATATGTTTTTAGTAACACTGAAATTGAAGCATCCAATTTTCTCTTAAAGATTAAACACAGTTAGAATTTCTTTTACTCTTTTTAACGCACTGATTGCACTATCAAAGCTAATTTGATCTTTATCATCCAATACATATGTTCTCTGCATTAATTCAAAAGATTTAGCAAATTCCATATCTTCCTCTAACTCTGATAAATATGCAAATTTTCTCATCATCATTTCTTCTAGCACTCCACCAAGTCGTTCGCGTTCTTCTTTTCTCTTATATCCGACCATCTGCTGAAAAACTTCTTTGTCTCTTATCAAATCTAATATAATTTCATTTTCTAGAAGAATCGCGATGTCATATACATGCTTTGCAACATCAAAATAAAGCTTCCTTTCAAAGTAAAATTCGGATGCGAAAATTTTATCCACAAAAATTCTTTCAAGCTTTTGTGTCAATATAGTAAAAGGTTTAACTTCGAACTCCTCAGACAAAATTCTTTTTCTATCCGGGGAAGCAAGTTTATAAATAATTGCCGAAATGACCATTGGTGTCACTGGCTCACTTACAGTGAAGGATGTTGCTTCAACCTTGACTCTCTCGAACCGTTGA
>CAYZED010000008.1:79769-89420 GCA_964477445.1 uncultured Clostridiaceae bacterium
CGTTGAAGCAAATCTTGTTTATCCACGCTTACAACAGAATCATAAATATAAACAGATGTTATGCCACCCTTTTTATCTACGTCCTCTTCAGCCAGTCTTGGAAGAACTACATATTCTTTTGATGCACTCCTTAACCGCTTCCCTGCTTTGGTTTTACTACAGTCTGCAATTGAAACCGTCAAATCTATATCTTCTGAAAAGCGTCTAACACTTCCAAGTGCTTTGTACAATGCCGTACCACCCTTAAAATAAGCATGCAATTCTGCTTGTTTATCTGATAATTCCTCAAGTATAAGAGTCACATAATAATCCTTTTCCAATATATCTGCTCTTGTTCCGGTATTTTCTTGTATTTCTAGTAGAATCGCCTCAAAGGCATCCCTATCTAAATGTAGTTTCATTTATTTTTCTCAGGCAGCAATCTCAACAAGCTGCCATACTACCTCCTTGCTATAAAAATTCTTAGCATAACCAACCAACTTTTTAAAATCTAATTCATTTCGTTCAATAAAATTATTTATGATCGTTCTTGCATCTTCTTCATCAAACGATATCTGATCCTTGTTCTCTAAAATATCCAACAATTGCATATACGGTTTGTTTTCTTTATTAATCAAAGTCTTTGGTTTACGAAGAACCGTTTTTAACTTCTCATCTATGTTATCTCCATACTTATGACATCGGTTGGAAGTGAAGTATTTATATCTAGGAACCTGTGTCGTAAGCCCCAATGCATTCATCAAAGACGGCCCCGTTTCATATCCAATTTCTCCATAACTATTCCGTATATATGTTTCCAAAAAAACCTGCATGGGGTTTAGTAATGACGAACCAAATGCTGTAATCTTAGGAATAAAGTACACACCTCTCTGATATCTTTCTAGTTTCTTCTTATCAGTCAGTCTTTTAAGGTTAACATTTACGACTTTTTTTGCTTCTTCATGAGTAACCCCAAAATAACTCGCAACTTCCTTTACGGTATTATCTGTGTATATAGGAGTTCCTGGTTGTTTATTTTTTATATATTCAGTTATATACATTCCATATCCAGTGCGTTTCATTTGAATCCCCTTTGTTATTATTTTTTACTATTTTATTATGTTTTTATGTGTTTATAATAACATAAAAACTTTATGTTTTCAATCAACAATTTGCAACTTAGCAACCCACCCCTACCAATTTATCCGCTAGCATCATCATTATTTTAAAAACAAAAGTCAAACTCCATATCTAGAATTTGACTCATTTATTATGCCATTATCATTGTTATATACATTTTTGATTGAAATGTACTCTATTATCTTACTTATCCAGCCTATTCGGAGTCCGATTTATTAAGCTCTTCAAATTTTGCTGCCATTGTCGGATTACTGCGGGTCAATTTTTTGATTGTCACATCCTGTGCTTTGTCGTTTGCGAGGCGTAGATTACGGTCTGTTCCCAGCAACGCTTCCTTAGTTTTCTGTAAATGATCGATTGACTTGTCTATTTCATCAATCGCTGTTTTGAACTTGTTTGATGCAATGTCATAGTTCTTGCCGAAGGCATCTTTGAATTTATTAAGCTCATCCTCAAAATTCGCAATATCGATGTTTTGTGCCTTAATTAATGCAAGTTCAGTCTTATATTTCAGCGAGTTCTGTGCTGCATTGCGTAGCAAAGTAATCATTGGAATGAAAAATTGCGGTCTTACTACATACATCTTGGGGTAGCGATAAGAAACATCTACAATACCACCATTATAAAGATCATTGTTTGGCTCTAATAAAGTAACTAGCACTGCGTACTCGCAGCCTTTTTCCTTCCGATCCTTATCAAGTTCCTTAAGGAAGTCCTCGTTCTTCTTTTTGGTTGCAGTCTCATCATTTTCGTTTTTCATCTCAAACATAATCGAGATAAACTCTGTTCCAGCACTGTCAGCCTCACGGAATATGTAATCTCCCTTGCTTCCTGATTTTGAGTCATTATCTTTCTCAAAATACGCCATAGGAAATGCGGCAGAGCGGATTTTTGAAAATTCAATTTCACAATGTTGCTCAAGTGTTTCACCGACCATTTTTGTGGATAATTTTGCTTTCATGTCCTTCAAACGCTCTATAGCGTCATCACGATCTTTTATCTGTGTTTCATATTTTTCCTTAAGAGATGATTCCAGCAGCTTCTTTTCTGACTCTTTGGACTCAACGTCGCGTTTTAGATCATCGCGTTCCTTCTCAACTTTACCGAGTGCGACCTTCAGCGCCAGCTGTTTAACAATGTCAGCTGACTTAAGTTCTTCCGTCAGGCGAGCTATTTCCGTATCCTTCTTTGCTGCTTCATCCTTTAAATTTCCTGTAACTGTGGCATGAATTAGTTCTGCGTTTGATTTGAGTTCAACCTTCATTCGCTCAATTTCAACATCCTTCTTAGCGACTTTCTTCTCCATTTCGCTGGCGATTTTTGTCTCAGCAAGTTCAATGGCGGCCTTTTTATCTTGTTCGGCGAGAAGTAACCGTTCATTTAATGCCTTATCAAAAGCCTCATTGCGCACTTGATTTAGAATGTCCGCATAACCGGTCTCATCAAGATTAAATATTTTGTTATAATTTCAATATTCATATAGTTTTCCAGTTGTTCACCACACATCATATCGCTATCTGTTATTCGAATACCCGTAGTTATTTGTGGAGATTGCAATTGATAAGAGTGATTCTTATGAATACAAAAAAAATATAAATCAACGTCATCATACAACCGAGAGCCCATGTACTGAATTGTTATGTTCTCAATTCCATCAATTGTAACTTGCACATCTGCCATTCTATATTAACTTTCTAATATGATTACTCAACACCCAACGCCTTAAACACAGCATCCTCCGGACTTGAGTAAAACGAAATCTGGAACTTCGAGAAAAGTTCTGATGGAACTGTTGATATGTCTGCTGCTGAGGACATTGGCAAAAGAAGCTTCTTCCCTCCAGCATCCAAGCACGCCTGCATAGTATTTGCAAGTTCTTCAACCTTAATGATAGTTCCCCCTATACTCATTGTGCCCAGAATTACCATTTGTCCCTGTGCTGGCTTTTTAAGAACTCCAGAACATAATGCGATTAACGCCGTAAGTGACAGCTCATCTGTCATCCCAACGCCTTGACAATCTTGTACGTGCATCAAGAAATCATTATTCTCTACCGAGATAGATCCGGAAATATTCTTCTTATTCGCTTTGAAGTAATTAAAAGCCGTCGCAATACTTTCTTTTACATCCCTCGCACCACCAAGTCCTGTCTTCTCAAGTTTTCCAGATCCACTAACTACTTCTAATTCAATTTTATATACACCTAGCATTCCAGTATCACCATGTCCTACTGTATATACATGACCTGGTTTCCCCATGCCTTCAGGTATTAATTTACTACCACCCTGCTCAGGTACCGAAACAAACTTCTCCTCCAGGGTTTCATTGTCAATGTATGAGAAATGAACGTCATAGAACTCCATGCCACCAATTTTCTTCAACTGTTCCTTTACTCTTCGTCTTCCTTCAAGGGCATATTTTAAAATCTCTTCTATATCTGCTTTTTCATAAATACCGTCTGGATAGATAAGCTTTACCAATCCGGATACTGTCTTACGCACCGCTATTACATCACGTTGATTAAGGTTATTTCCAATTTTGAAATACTTATCAATGGAATCCGAAAAAGATCTCTTCCTCATCTCTCTCATGAACTCTGAGACATAATCAGTTATCAATCCATATTCGTTCGTGAAATATTCCGGCCTCATCTTTGGAATTTCCCAGCCAGGAATATAGTAATGCATTCTATCAAAGAAAGCTGCATCATATGCCATCGCCTCTGGAAATGGATCAAACAAGTGTGAAGTCTTTAATAACACCTCAATGCTTTGATTGATATTCCCCACAAAAACCATAGAAGCCGATGCCTGTTTCTCTTCTTTCCCTCTTGCAAATGACCCCGAAGCCATATAATCTTTCATAATTTGAATTCCATCTTTATCTTTAAAGGTGATTCCTGCGACTTCATCGAACGCAACCGTATCCCACAACCCTACGAGTCCAATTTGTCTACTGGACATATTGTAAAATAGATTTGCTACAGTTGTTTGGCCTCCGGATACTAAAATACTATTTGGTGATATCTCCTTATAAATATGTGACTTTCCTGTTCCTCTTGGGCCAAGTTCACACACATTGTAATTATTCTCCACTAGTGGAATCATTCGAGCTAAAAGATGCCACTTCACTTTGTCTTTAAATTGAGTTGGCTCCATTCCCACAGATCTAAGTAAAACATCGATCCATTCTTCTGTCGTGAAAGCTTTTCGGCCTTGAAAAATTTCTTCAAGATCAAGATTAGGCATTTGGATAGGTGTTATCTTAACAATATTGAAAGGACTAACCCCTTTTATTTCTTCATCATAAAAATAATCCAACTTCACAATGCACCAAATTCCACCACAAAGTAGTTTCTCATATTCTTTAACATAATTTGGCGAGACCGCTATATTTCTTATTCCTAAGTTTGAAAATTCGGCTTCGTAAACATCTTTTCTCTCATTTAATGCGACTGTTACTTTATCGATAACAGTATAATTCCCAAGCTCACGAACCTTGCTTTTAACTTTTTCAGATTCGTCAGGCCTTACATAATTTTCTGCAAGAATACGCTTAACGCTCTCTATCCCAGATTTTATGCCCTCTTCATCTGTCGTCGCGCAATACATCCCAAGCAGGTATTCCAAAACATATACTGGAACATTTGCACCTTCTTTAATCATCTTTGTAAGATCTTTACGAACAATTTTACCAGCAAATTGGTCATTCAATTTTGAATTCAAATCCAATCGAATATCCATTAATTATACTCCTCCGCAGTTTTTATTTTATCGATTTTACCATATGCTCAAACTCATCATAAATTCGCGGATTCTTATCAACATTTCGTTTGTATTCAATTACTGACCTTAGTATGTTATACATTTCGATAATAAAATTACCCCTCATTCTTTTTACAATTGTATCCATCAATAAAATCTCCTTACACATTGAACCCAAAGTCATCTGCAAATGCTAAATCCATTTGTAATTCATGACGAATGACCTCGAGTGCATTTTTTTCGTCATATGCAACCAAGTAGTATTTCTTGGTTTTATCATATTGTTTATTTTTGAAGTTGAATTTGAGTCTAAAGATTCGCTTACCAGGCTCGTCATCTTTACGATCTGCTACATAAAGGCATTCATTAGAAATTTTCTCGCCTAAATCATCCACAAAGAAGACTCTGTAGTTTGTCGCCTTGACCGCATCACTAATTGGTTCAGTTTGAATGAAGTCAAGGGATGTAATCAAGTTCGTGATCTTCTGGATCATGCTCACAAGGTTTATTTGAACCGCTCTCGTTTCAACTTGACCTTTCTCCACTTTTACATCAACAACAGGGATGATCATTTCCTGAGGCGAAGCGCCCCCATGGACGAAGTTTTGACCGCCACCTTGCACTTTAAAGACGTTCGAACCAGCAGGATATGAAATCATACGCTGATCTTCATTGCGAAGAACAAGACCTAATCTTGTATTATAGACACCATCTTCTTTTATGGCCTCATCTGCAATGATAAAACGACGGTTAATAAAGGTCCCTTTTGCCGCCACACCAACAATTTTGTCACTCTCGTTTAGTTTATCCCTTTTATAGAGGAATCCATGATCAGCAGTAATAATAAAGTGCTGTGTATTAGCAGTCCCAGAGAGTCTCTTGATCAAGGTATATATCTCATCAATCGCTTCATTAGATGCATCAAACACTTCGTTCTCCGTATTCAATTTGTCCCCACGAGCATCAATTTGATTATGATACACATAGACCACATCCATCCCTGTAAATACTTCTCTAAGTCCTGCTTGTTTCATAGACTTAAGGTCATCAAACTGGATGCATCTACTATTAGGCACTTGCGACCTAAGAATGACTTCTCTTTGCTTAAGATCATCACAAGGCAGACCATCCAACAGAACCTTGTAGTCTTCAGTCATTTGAAGGCTCTTGTTAGGTAGTAGCGCAGCCATGCCAAGGCGTGTATACGATGGCAATACACTAATCATATGACTAATTTTTGAGTTGCATTTCGCATCATCTAGAAGTCTTTGATGTAGCTCTTCTCCAACCTCATAACGCAAAGCATCAGATATAATGACCACTGTTCTATCTTTAGATGATTTAACATGATTATCGAAGAATTTCTTTTGCTGTGGTAATGATCCAAAGTTGGAAAGGTCTGAATAGCTTTTGCTCCACTCAGGCAGTAACCGTGAGAGGTAGCAATTGCTGTATATGTTTTCTACAATATCTCTTAAGTCTTCAAAGGCACTAGCATCAAGAAGCTTGTCATACTCACTGTAGAATCTTCTATAGCTGGCATCAAAGAGAATGTCTTCTTCAATGTATTTTTTCATGATGGATGATACATCTGATGAAGTGGCATATTTTACTGCTCCAATCAGGACATACGCACTTTCCATCATTTTATAAAAGCCTTTGTATTTGCTCCCAAAGTGCTTCTTAATTCGATAATTACACAGAGATGGCATATCATATCCACCCAGTTTTGCACCCATATCTTCATGAATGAGTCTATCCCTAATCCACTCGATGAGAATTCTGTCTACCACTTCAAACGTATCTGAGTCTACCATGGCCTCAGGCCTATAAGAACCAAAGGTATTTACGCCTCCAAGAGCGTTGAAAATGTCCGTTGAAAGTTCATCATACCTTTCTCTGTATAGAATCGAATTCATGAGATTGTCGATGAATGCAATGATATTGCCTGCTTTAAAGGACATGTAGTTCTTCCAAGCACTTGGCATATCCCCATGAACGGCCTTAGACATATGAGTAACATAGAGCGACATCACTAATTTTTCAATGGTTGGAGATGGATCCGAGTAGCCGAATTGATCTGAAGAAAGCCTCCAGAAGGCTTCTAAGAGATCGTACTTCTCAAACTCTGCTAAGTACTTATTATTCTCAAAATGATCTTCCATCACCACAACACGAAGAACTTCATCAAAGGAAGCTGTTCTGGTTTTGCAAAGAACACTCATGAGCGCAATTTCTATACTTTCCTCAGTATAGCTTAGCATTTCAAGGTCGTAGAACTTCTGAGTTCTCTCTTTTGCGCCAAAGAACTTGATATACTTTTGAACCACTGGCTTATACTTTTCATCAATTCCAAGATCAATGGTGAGTAATGACGCACGATCAGCAAAGAACTGCTTGGAATACCTCAAGGTGTCTTCCAAGTGGTTCTCCCTCAGGGGTGGTTTTGGAAATGGCGCATAAATGAGATAGCTGTTTGTGGTGTCTTGTCTCTCTAAGAAGTGCTTTGTATAGAACTGATTATCCTGCTCAAGCTTATAAACCTTGGCACCAATAAGTTCAAGGGTATCAATATCTTCATCAAACTCCGCTTTATCATCGTACCAGAAGATCAGTTTTCGGGTCTCTCCAGCAAATTCAACATTGAGTTTATCTGTTATCTGTTTTAGGTTTAGTTCTGCCAATTCAATATCACCTACTTACATTAATGTATTTCAAAACTTATGTGTTAGACCACTAAACTCATGCTTGCACATATCTAGAAGAAGCCTATTTATCAATGTGTTGATCTGAGCAAAGCAATCTGTATAATTGTTTAAGCCTAATGGATCTTTTGATCCGTGGAAAAGATTATTTCTAAATCGATATGATATTAGCAAATAATAGTACATTTGATCCGATGATCGTTTCCCCTCAGTTTTGAATTTTAGTAATGTTTCAAAAGTCTCTTGTTTTACTTCCCGTGAAAGTTTCAATTGATCAAATTTGTAATTCTGAGTTCCATCTGGGTCGACGTATCTCTCGGAGAAGTATTTCCCAAACATTTCATAATCTTTTATATCAAACCAAGTTTCGTCTTTTAGTGTTTTGCAAATTGTCATCAGACGCTCATGAACAAGAGCTCTACTCTCTTTGAATAGTTTTGCTTCAAACAAATTGAAATTGATCAGCAGTTTCAAAATTTCATTTTGAGAATCTTTAGTTATCAATGAAGTTTCCAGAGTATTTGCCCACTCAATTTGCTTTTGGAGTTTTGGGAGATTTATTGTTGGCATATTACCACCTCATATCTTCGCCAAGATTTCGTATTTATGCCCTTCAGCATCCGTTTGTACTTTCTCATAATTCACTTTAACCCCATCATCCAAATCAATTGAAATTCTTGAAAGTGCCAAGTGACCAAGCTTTTCATCATAGCCCTCTGTTTCGTTGAGCTGCTTCTTAATCTTATCAATACGCTTTTGAGCTTGCGCTGCTTCACGTGCATTGTCTGTTTTTGCAGCAAAATCCTTAAAATTCTCGATTTCCGTCACATAATTCTTCTGTAGCGTATGAAGATAATCCACACGTACTATACCAGTTGTATCAGCAGTATAGCGGTGCATATAGATTAGTGCCTTAAAGCCATCTTGCTTACCACTGTCATAGAGCCAATAGATAGGTCTCTTTTGATAAGTCTTTACATGATCCTTATAGAAGTCCTTCACAAAATAGTTTCGAATGATCTCTCTTGATGAATTTCCTTTGCCTTCAAGGGCATAAGCAATGAAGTCAAGGTTTTCCTCAAGTGTTTCCGGACCATAAACCCCTCTTACAAATTCTATGAAACGAGTCAAGATGTCATCTTTGAAATACTCTTCATCTGTAATTGGAATACAATTATCCTTATCAGGAATGAACTTTGAGTATTTAGAATCATCCCAATCACCGCCTGCATAGACGAGCCCTTCAATATCAAGAGAATAACGACCAAGCATGCAACCGACAACATAAGATATTAAACTCTTAATATCGCGCTTTTGATCCGCCCTTTTGATGGTTACGTCTTTGTCTTCAACTTCAGGTGTTAATTCATCTTGAAGATCATAAATGCCAATGAAGATCCTGTTTAACTCTTCTTCATTAAATTTCAATTGGTTAAATCGAGTTACACAATCATCTTCCCACATTTTATATGCCATCTTTATAGAAACCTCTTTAATAAGAGGATGTCTTTTAAAGTCCCAAGATGTTTCGAACGCATCCCAGTCATTCTTCGCACCAAGAATATTTAACTTTACTAATTCATCAACTTTATCCTTAAACTCACTCTCTATAACTGGTAACTGCAATATATTCTCAACTTGATAATTTATTGTTGGATTAATTATATTGAGTATACTAATCCCTACCTTACTTGCTATGAATGCTTGTAAGTAATATAGGTGACCACTTTTATCAAATATCCCTGATCCTGCAACATCCCATAAAAATCCTGGTGGATAGTACCTACATGCGAGTGTACTCATTGCTATATAAGACCACGATACATACTCCTTCAAATAATACTCTTGAAAAGTTTTTTTACCTCGAGTCTTATCTTCTGGGCCATTCTTCCAATTCACCACATAATCTTGATTTCCATACCATTTTCTAAATTCACCTCCCTTATTATAAGGAATCCAAAATTTCTCTTCTTTGTTTATTTTGTGCATCTCATCTTCATTTAGTGCAATTTTATTTACAAATAACTCAAACCAAAATCTCAGAAATTTTTCATTATCACCAG
>CAYZED010000008.1:89430-90702 GCA_964477445.1 uncultured Clostridiaceae bacterium
GTAATAATGCCTTGAAAGGAATCAATATACGAATCTATACTCTTGCCAATTTTAAATGCCGAAAAAATTCTATTACTAACCCAATATGCAATTGGTGATCCAGGAATTTTCGAAAAATTTACGCTTTCTGCAAAGTATAAGTTTAACTTCCTCAAGTATTCACTTTCCTTCTCCTGTTGACTATTAAAATCAACTAATCTGGAATATACCCCTCTGTATTCGATTTTCGATTTTAATTCAATCCATGATGAAGTCTGAACAACTTCTCCACCAATTTCTTCAAATGCTCTCGCTCCAAGATGAGCCATATTAATTAATGTATTATTAAGCATCTTTAATCTCAATGTTTCAAAACTTGAAAGAAACATCCATGAATGTTGAGTTATCATTGCTTTAAATCTATTTATATTAGCCATTTGATTGCAACGTTCAATAAATACTGCAAAGAGATCTGATTTGCTATCAGGAAAAACTTTCTTTACATACTCATTTAGCTTACTGTTACCATTACTTAGTCCCATGTATGGTGGATTAGTAATTACAACATCATATTTTCTTGTCATCGCTTCAGCAATCTGAATTATCTCTTTTAGCCTGCCTTGTGTTTCTTCAATCCCAATAGCTTCAATTGACATCTGGTTTCCAAAATTCACATCATCTACAAATCTAATAAGTAGCTCCCAATTCATAGGTTCTACACTGAGTATAGATCCACTCTTTTGCATCGATAAATGTCTCGATGAGTTTCTGAATCTGTAGTTTGCAGGTGTTTCTCTCAAAATCGCTAAAGCTCGAACCGAAGAAACCTAACTGTGATTTGTTAATGCTATTACTCTCCATAAAAGAATACACATGGCACTTTTGAATACCATCGAGAATTCTTCTATTATAGAATCTTGCTTTCATCATGAGCGCAAAGTAAGAAAGCTGGTAGGCACGGTTATCAATATCAAGGCCAAAAATGTTGTTTTCTAAAATGCTCTTAGCAGCTTCTCTTTGGTTATGTCCATAGTTTTCATAAATCTGCATTAATACATCAAAAGCATATACAAGGATATGCCCACTACCCATACATGGGTCTATGACTTTAATGTCCTCTGGCTTAATGGCTTTGTATTCCTCCCTGATTTTCTCAAGTTGTGCTTTAACATTTTCTTCTTGCTCAGCTTCTTCAAGGTAGTATTTCCAATTCGACTTTAACTCTTCGTTTGGATGCCCTTCTACCCATAAACGGCCTAAACTATTTTCAACCATGTACCTTACGATCCAGTC
>CAYZED010000008.1:90712-96167 GCA_964477445.1 uncultured Clostridiaceae bacterium
ATCCAGTCAGGGGTAAATAGTTGTGTCGCAGCGGGTATTCTCTCTTTGGTAATTTTGACATTTTTCTTAAGCAGTGTGAATGCCTCATCCTTTGGTTCAGTATTATAATACTGATAAAGCCAACCGATTATCTCTACTTGTCCTTCTTTTTCAACGTTAAAATCGTTCTCATCAATATCATTCACAAGATGATAAACTACACCTTCTTGATCGGTAAACGAGATATTGAGAAGTAGCTCTGTGTAGTGGCTTGTTTCTTCAAAAAGGTTCGGCAGTATCTGATTCAACGCATTACACTGCTTTATAAAGAGCATTCTAAAGAGCTCATCCATTTGATTGTCATGAGTGAGGTTAAGAATGGTCTCTTTTTCAATTTGAGTGAAGTCCAGTTCAACTTCAAAAGGTCTTGTAACCAGATCAGGTTCCTTTTTCGCTACACTTTCAGATGAGAGAACTCTTACTCTTGATGGCAAATAATCATTCACTTCCATAAATCTGATTGCAATGAGTCTGTTGAACCAAGTATACGCGACTTCTTCAACAACAGCGTTATAAGCCGTTTTATTGTCAGCAGAGTCGACCACCTTTTGATTGATCGCTTCAACAAGCTTGGTTCTTTGTTTGATTTCTTCACCTGTAATTTGATAGGGATCTTTTGTCCCAATATTAAAGAACTGCACGCCCTTTGTAGATTGTGGAAGCGGATTTTGAATGCCCTTCTCAGTGATTCCAAGCAGGCCCGCTTTATAGGTAATGTCTGCAATAAGCTTCTTCCTTGCCCAAATGGCAAAATTCTTTATAGCGGTCTTATTCATAGCACTTCTCCTTAGAATTCAATATTGATGACTGTATTCTCTTCAAGCTGTTCCATGAGGTTACTTCTAAGAGTCTGAAGGTGTTTTTCGATGTCTTCGTGTGTCTCGATTTGCCATGAACTTGATACATTGATGGACTTAATACTGACATGCTTATGCTTCTTGAATACGGGTGTTGGTGGTTCTTTCACTGTATCTGGCTTACCACCATTGTCATTGCCTTCCTCATAAACTTTTTTGTTTTCCTTCTCTTTAGCTTTGGCAATTTCCTCATCTTTCTTAGAAATTTCATTGAGAAATCTTACTTTCAATGCATCTGCTTCAATCTTAATGTTCTGAAAGACTGCCACGTTATTACACTCTTTGGCTTTTTTAGTGATCTCATTAAATAGCTGATGATAACGACTGCTGAATTCGTCTTTATACACTTTTTGATTCAGTTCTTTTAATACGTTTTTCTTTGCATCATCAATGGAGGCGAGTACTGGCTCCTCCATGGCATTTAATATATTAAGATAGGCACCATTGAATTTATCAACAAGGTCAGGTAGTTTGTGGATCTCTTTATAGGGCAGTTCCTTCTTTAAAATCTCCTTTATTAGAACAACAATACTTTCAACCTTGTCATCTACAATGAAGGTCTTGCTGTCATCAAAAATGCCCATAGCAAATAGTGCCTTTTCAAAAATGGTCTTTTGTTCACCATTATAGAAGGCCTTAACAGGTTCATAGTCCTCAGCAAATTCAAAAAACATATTACGATCATTGTGTAACTTTTCAAAGAACTCAAACGGATTCTGGATCTGTACAGCGTCTCTAATAATAGTTTTTCCACTATTGATGACTTTTTTACCTGGTAGTGCTGGTTTGTTTTGCAGATGTGTATTCATGATGTCCAGTTCACTAATGAGGCTCTTGGCATAAGTTCTGAATGAGTTCATCATCGAGTCATCATCATCGCTTGTAACAGACGTACCAAAGAGCTCCTTAATGACTTCTCTTACGGATTTCTTCCATGGTTGCGGCGTTGACTCTCTTCTTTCTGTAAGAATCTTGTCTACGAACTCTTTCTTCGTAACATAACGTACCAACTCATCTTCCGTCTTATTTAGCATGGTGACACTACTGCCATTGACGGTAAATGAGATCTGTCCGTTCTTAAAGAGTTTGGCAACGAGCCATTCCACATCATCCTCTACATACCCATAAGGTGCCTTCATAAAGCGATCCAGAAGGGTTTTCATTGAAGTCTTCATGTGTGCTGCTGAATTGGTTTCGATGTATTTTAAAACATCTGAAAGGGCATTTTCATTGGCTTCTTTATCACCTTCAAGTGTAAGTCTGAGCTGTGCACTTGAGCTAAATAGTGCTCTGATATTGGCTTCTGACATTGCCGCATCAATGTAATAAAGTTTATGATAAACTGCTGACACCAATTTGCCGATGGCTTCATTGATTCTTGCACTCACATCTTTTGAACCAATTTGCGCTCTATCTCCATTGACATAAATGTCAGCAGACTTCATGTTCTCCACAAGGAAGAGCTTCGCATTGGCACTGCGCTCTCTCATTTCTGTTCTTTTTGCTTCTTTGATTTGTTCTAGCTTACTTAAAGTCGTCGTTGAAGCATGTCTTAAGTATTTTTCAATCTTTAGAGACTTTCTGATCTCATCCAGGAACGATGAATCGTTCGGAAGAACTAGAAGCACCTCTCTGCCTTGTCCTGCCATCATTCTAAGTGTAGTTTCATCTGTCGCAAACTCTGAATTTGGCGTTAAAACACGCACTCCAATATCAAATCCTTGGTTTGCTTTGTAAGGTCTGTCATCTACAATTTGATTGAATCCAAAGCTATAACGGCCATTGAATGTTGGGTATCTGTATTTCTTATCATTGAATATGTCTTCAAAGATAAGTTCAGATACTTTGCCAATTACCTCACCCATTTCAACGTTTTGATTGTCTATCTCTCTATTGATTTCTTGCTCCTCATTAGTGAGGAAGACATATATTTCGCCATGTTTTTGAATCAGAGTTTGATCTGCTAAGACCCTAATGGCTTGTTCAACCTTTTTCTTTAAACTAATGCGGTCTATATCAATGGAGTCCACCATAAGACTTGTGATGTTATCCAGATTGGCGGTGATTTCCTTGACGTATTTGATCATGAAGAGAGTTTTAAGCACGTTCACATTAAAGCAATTATTATCGTCCTCTGGATTGATGAAACTATTATCATGAGCCTTGATAATGACGCCCTTATGACTATGATCCAAAAACTGATGGAGCGCATCATAGAACACATTAAACGGAATAAGTGCTCCTGTTTCTTGGTTCATGAGCTTCATAGCTGATTCTTTGAAGAGGGCAATCATCGAACGCTCACCTTCAGATAAATGCTTACCAGAAGCACCATGGGTTCTGATAGACGTTAGCACACTGCCAAGAAGATCAAACTGATACGGCACAAATGGGTAAATCCCAGAGAATTCATACTCATTATGATAGAGCTTCTTTTCCGCTTTATCTGTGAAAAGTATCAAGTTTTTAATGAGCGTCGATTTTTGCTCATAAACCAATCTGAGGGTTTGGTCTGCAGTCTCGGTCTTTTCAAGGATTCTCTTCTTAATGACTTCATCAACGTTTGCTGAAGACATAGAAATTCTTGTATCAAAACGGCCTTGAATCTTAGAGAAGTCATTGCTTCTGAGCCCCATATCCTTAGCAATAGCATCAATATCCTGTTGGCTGGTCACGATGACCCAAGCCTTACCAAGACACGCTATTCCAAGGTCTTCTGTGAGGGTTTGAAGATTGAGCATAAGTTTAGAGTCATCCCCTATATACTGTCCCACCTCATCTACAAGGAAGACCACACGATGATTGCCACCTTTTCGTTTTATGTACTCTTTAACACGTTTAGCAAAGTCTTCAATACTAATGCTGTATCTCTCAGTGGACTTTTCACACCAATTTCTGGCTGCAGGTTCACTCATGAAGTTCATTTCAACTAGTGCATCTACAATGTCGTCTTGAATGAAGTCAAATTTATGGCGTGTTTCAACCCACTTACTACCCGAAATACTTTCATATGTTTTCATGAAGGTTTCATATTTACCAACTTCGTCAAGATGCATTTCAAGATCCGCAAGGTACGGCATTGAGCCAATGTAGCCCTGCATTTCATTGAACACTTTTAGAAAGACTGATACTATAGCATCTTTGCTATGCTTACTACTCATATCACTTTTTGAGTCAATGTTGAAAAGTACAACATCCGTTGAAGCCGCTGCACCAGCCACAAGCTTTATATCTGCAAGTACCATTGGATCGTTGATTTTATTGTCTTCAAGGAAGTAATCAAGGGCTTTTTTTCCCCCAACTTCTTTATTCTCAAGGAGATATGACAAGATCTTTAAGAAGTGCGATTTACCGCTTCCAAAGAAGCCCGAGATCCACACACCCATTTTGTCTGTATTACCATGAATGCCCTTCTTATAACTTGTGAAAAACAGTGCAAAATGCTTTTGGAGCTCTCTAGTTACGACATACTCTTCAAGTTCCTGCCGGATGTTTTCATCATCGCCCTGACCTACTTTAATCACGCCTTTGATGTCTCTATCGATTGGTTTTACGAACATATCTCTTACTATCATTTTGTCTGTCTCCTTTAATCGATTAATCGACGAGCTTAAATGCTCGATAATAGTTATCATCTTTGATTTCACCAAACAGGACCAATTCCTGACCATCATATTTACCTGGATAGAACATCACAACCGGTACATTATCGATGGCTTGATGAAGGTTATTGAGTACTTTATGAGATCTGAGTATTGGGTAGCATTTGCCTACACCTGTTATAAAGATCACTGCATCCTCAGGGGTATTCTCCTTGATATATTTAACGATTAGACTGTCATCATCGTTTATTTGTAACAGATTACCCACGGCTTTAATGATTCTGTCCATACCCTGTTTCTTCTCAAATCGGAAACATTGTTCTATGAAACCTTCTTTCTCAAGTAAATCTATAATGATGTTGTAGATATCAAACACTTTAAGTTCAAACCCATCTGTACCTTTTAAGTTCTTTGACTTCATATAATCTATGCGCTCCCTAACTAAAAGTTCCTTATCTGCAGGATAGTCGAAGACATAGTAGCCAACTTCATTGCCTAGACCTTTGTTCTCTCTGAAATGGTTGTCTTTAATTTTGCGCTCGACTAGGTCCAACCTTTTTTCTAAGCTTGCCACTATCTCACCCCCGTTAGTGCCTTAAGAACCAGTTCCATCCCTATGTCCTTAAGTTTTCTTTCAAGTCCAATGTCTAATATAGGCTTTTGCAACGTTCTCTCTCCAAGTGCTCTATCAATAATACCTGCTTCCATTAATAGCGTTTTATAACATGCACCAAGACGTTTTAAGGTATAGTCGGTCCAACCTGCCACCTTATCGCTTTGAACTTGCTTATTCTTAAAAAACACACCTATATCGCTATCCGCAAGGGTAACACTGCCAAGGATTAACTTCTCTCTGTAGACTTCATAAACAAAGTCAAAGAAAAGCGTGTCAGTATTCATGATGGCAATGAGTGCTATGAACTTTTGTGTTGAAATATCACTGTCTTCAAAAAGTTT
>CAYZED010000008.1:96177-96684 GCA_964477445.1 uncultured Clostridiaceae bacterium
GGCTTTTCACACGAGTTGATACTGTGGTGAAAATCTGCTGCGACCTTGCTGCCGTTGGAGCACCAAAGATATTTTCTTCTATATTCAAGGTCTTTATTTCTTCCATGCTTTTTCCTTTATTCAGCAGTTGAATAACCTTACGAAATTCAGAGAACCAAAAGGAAAGTTTAACCATTCCTGCACTGTATTCTTTTCTATCCAAATTCCATACCCCCTATGTTTGAGTTATCTATGTGTAATTAATTAAATTATTGCTTTTAAAGAGCTCATGAGCAACGCTAAGCCTTTTGCTCCATTTCCAATTATACTCTACCCTATTCTATACTAAAATCTCTACCCTTCAATATCCTATAACTCGTAATTTGTATAATTCTATTGTGTCCACAAGTATCGAATGTATTGAGAGTTGCACCATCAGACCATCATTTGATAAATTGAGAGCATCAAAAATTTGAAATTGATCATTAACTAGTTTGAGGAACAACTTTTCGAAAATATATTCCGTGT
>CAYZED010000009.1:0-27301 GCA_964477445.1 uncultured Clostridiaceae bacterium
GCAGAGGACTGAAAATCCTCGTGTCGGTGGTTCGATTCCGCCCCAAGGCACCACTTAATAACTGAATATAATAAGATCAGGTTAGTTTGATACTAACCGGGCCACTGGCAGCAGATATAACCTGCGGGACTTTCTTTAAGTTCCACAGGTTTTTTTATATAGAAAAACTATATCTTTTCAATTCTTATACCATTTATATTAATTTTAGGAAGTGAATTATGCGAAAAACGAAAGAAGATTTAAAAGCAAGCAAAATCAAAAAAGAGCGAGTCGCAATGCTATCGGTCCTCTCCAATACTACTCTAATAATCTTAAAAGTTATTTCTGGAATCCTAAGTGGTTCAGTAAGTATTATTTCGGAAGCCATTCATTCAGGAATGGATCTTATGGCTTCACTAATAGCCCTATTCTCTGTTAAAGTTTCTTCTAACCCGGCAGATTGCGATCATCCTTATGGACATGGAAAAATCGAGAATGTTTCTGGCGTCATTGAAGGTTTATTAATATTTGTTGCAGCGTTTTTAATAATTAAGGAAGCTATAGCAAAAATAATTAATCCTACAGAGATTAAAGAAACTAGTATTGCAATTATCGTTATGCTTATATCTGCAGTAGTTAATGTTATAGTATCAAGGATTCTCTATAAAGTTGCAAAGGAAGAAGATTCTGTAGCTCTGGAAGCTGATGCTCTTCATCTCAAAACAGATGTTTATACTTCGCTTGGTGTCGCAGCTGGTTTAATACTAATCAAGATCACAAATATAAGTATACTCGACCCGATAGCTGCTATTCTTGTAGCTCTTTTAATCGTTTCTGAAGCCCTACATTTAGTTAAAAACGCATTCGGTCCTTTATTAGATTCTAAGCTATGTGAAGAAGAAGAAAATGAAATTAAACGCGTTCTTTTAACCTATAAAGAACAAGTTTTGGATGTTCACAACCTTCGAACAAGACGTTCAGGTAATATAAAAATAATAGATTTTCATTTAGTGATGCACAAGGAATTAACTATTGCTGAGTCTCACGTGATTTGTGAGCAAATTGAAGAGGAAATAGAAAGAACTCTTTCTAATGTAAATATTCAAATTCATGTAGAACCAGATGATCATTTAGATAAAAAGGAATCGGAAAGTATTTGGTAAAATAAAAAAAGCGGCAAGCCGCTTTTTTTTATACTCTTTTATAGAAGAATGTCTTCATTGGTTCTAACTTGTATCTACTCGGCATAATGATTTGTTCTGTGCTTCCTACAAATAAAATCCCATTGTCATTTAATGAATCTCTAAATTTTTGGTACATCTCTGCCTTAGCCTCTTCTGTAAAGTAAATCATTACATTTCTGCACACTATTAAATCACAGTTTTCCTGATACTTGTCTGCAAGTAAATTATGCTTCTTAAATTCCACACATTTCTTAACTTCAGGAACAATTTCATAATTTTCACCGTTTTTTATAAAGAACTTACTAATAAATTCTTTAGGTAGATTGACCAAGCTTTTTGCAGAGTATATTCCTTTTTTTGCTTTGTCGGTAGCGCCATCATCAATATCTGTCGCTATAATTTTGATTTGTGAAATATCAATCAATCTGCTCATCATCATAACTAATGAATAAGGCTCTTCGCCTGTAGAACAAGCCGCACTCCATATTTTAAGTGATTTTTTTTGTTTTAAAAATGCTGATATTATATCCTTCTCAAGAATTTCCCATTGTCCAGGATTTCTATAAAATTCTGAAACGTTAATAGTAAGATAGTTCATAAATTCATTATATAATTCTTTTTTATTAGATAGCTCAATAAAAAAAGTATCATAAGATTCATGTTCGTGACGTTTAATTAATGAGTCAATTCTTCGTTTCATTTGTCGTTCTTTATAGCTTGAAAGATTTAATCCCGTTAGTTTAAGCACGTTAGCTTTAAAGTTTTCATATTTAGGGTCCAAAACGTCATTCATGTTACACCTCGATTTTATTTCGAAATTATCTAATACAAGACTAATAAATATAATATATTCTATTCTATCTATACAATTTCTTTGACATTAACCGGAGCTTCAAAAATTCCACGCTTTACTTCTGTAGCAGTCATATGTTTTGCATTAAATTTTTCGGTCATATAGTTACATGCATCCCATGGATTAACGTGATCACCACATGTAAACACATCGACGGCACAATAACCCAATTCAGGCCAAGTATGAATGGTTAAATGTGACTCTGAAATAACTACTACCCCACTAACTCCCTGGGGGCTAAACTTATGAAAAGCTACCTCTCTAACTTCTGCTCCAGCTTCTAAAGAAGCATCCACCATTATTTGCTGGATTTTTTCTTTATTGTTAAGAATCTCGAAATCACAACCATAGATTTCGGCTAAAATATGACGACCTAAAGCGTTCATTTTTCTTCCTCCTTTTTTCAGTTTAACACTGATATCAGTAAATTACTGATATATGGTTATTATATTTAACCAATGATATAAATCATATCAAATTATGCTAGAATGTCAATACTTTAGAACAAAAGCGGCATATACATTAGCGCAAACAAAAGGCATGGCGAATTGAGCCATGCCTAAATATTAAGTCTTATTTTTTATGTACTAAATGTAATATCTAAGTACTATTATATTGATATTAGCTTCCACTAAAAGTTGTATCATTTTCTTCAGGTAATACAACTTCTGTGTCAGACTCTTCCACGGACTTGGTTTTTTTTGCCTTTTTAGTGGTTTCAACATCAGCAACTGGTTCAACTACTGGTTCAACTACCAGTTCTATTATCGGTTCTGTAACTGGTTCAACAGGTTCAATTGTTGCTGCTACTTCTACAGCATCTTTAACTGAAACTTCTTCTTTGATTTCTTCAGTAGGTTTAGCATCAGCTATAACAATTTCCTCTTCAGGAAGAGTTGCCTTAATACTTAGTGAGATTTTTCTGTCTTCAGGTTTAATATCAATTATTTTTGCTTTTACTATTTCGCCAACTTTAAGAATTTCAGAAGGTTTTCCTATTCTTTTATTAGCAATTTGTGAAACGTGTATAAGTCCATCAACACCAGGAATAATCTCAACAAAAGCTCCAAAATCAGTCATTCTCAATACTTTAACATCGATAATGTCGTCAACTGCAAACTCTGTACTAACTTTAGTCCATGGAGCTGGTGTAAGAGATTTATATCCGAGTGATACTTTTTTCTTATCTCTATCTAATGAAAGAACTATAACATCAATCTTTTCTCCGACTTTTAGTATTTCAGAAGGATGTTTAACTCTAGACCAAGATAATTCTGAAATATGAACTAGCCCGTCTATTCCACCAATGTCAACAAAAGCTCCAAAATCAGCTAAACGTTTAACTTCACCACTGATTTTTTGGCCTTCGAGGATATTACTCCAAATCTTTGTTTCAATAACTTCTCTTTCTTCTTTAAGGAATTCTTTTCTGCTAACAACAACTTTTCTTTTTTCTTTTATAAACTCAACGATATAACCTTTAAACTCAAGATTCATGAATTTTGAGAGGTCGTCACTGAATCTTAGGTCAAGCTGTGATGCAGGAACAAAAGCTTTGATTCCATATACATCAGCGATAACTCCACCTTTAACAATTTGACGAACTGTTCCATCAACAGGAATTTTATTATCGAAAGCAAATTCAATTTTATGCCAATTCTTTTCAGCGTCAACAGCCTTTTTAGATAAGAGGACGTTTCCATCACCATCATTAATACTTAAAACACTTACTTCAATATCATCACCAACATTGATAAGTGTTCTGAGATCAATCGTAGAATCCCAAGTAAATTCCTCTTTTTTTATTAACCCATCATGTTTATAACCTATGTTTACCATGACCATGTCTTCCTGCACAGAAAGAACGCTTCCAGTAACTATTTCACCTGTATGAAGTGTTCGCATATACGCTTCCATCATACTAGCTTGATCCTCAACTATTTCTTCTTCAACAATTTCAACAATGTTTTCTTCCATTTCTAAAACTACCTCCTTAATTATCCAGTCGGGAGTGGATGCGCCGGCTGTTACGCCTATGCTGTATTTATCCTTAAGAGCTTCCGGATTTAATTCTCCCTTTCCAGATATAAGAAGTGTGTTTTCACAATACTCCTGACAAACCTGTAAAAGTTTATTCGTATTAGAACTTTTTTTACTACCGATTATTACCATTAAATCTGATTTTTTCGACAAAGTCATAGCTGAGTTTTGACGATCAGACGTGGCACTACAAATAGTGTTCTTAATTACTGCTCCCGGAAATCTTTCCTCGACCGCGTTTCGCACTTCATCCCACAACTTTTTTGTGATTGTAGTTTGTGCGACTAAACATATTTTATCATATACAGGAATAAAGTCTACATCTTTTTGATTTTTTATGGCATATCCATTATCTCCACACCATCCTAGTATACCAATTACCTCAGGATGCTCTGGATCTCCGACTATAATTATATGATATCCATCGTTATAATACTCTTTTACGATATTGTGAATCTTTTTTACAAAAGGACAAGTGCAGTCGATAATTTCTACATTTTTTTCTGATAATTCTTTATAGATGCCCTCGCCGACTCCATGAGACCGCAGAATGACAATGTGCTCTTTTTTATTTTTGCTTTCTGATTTATTATTCACTTCTTCGAGTGAATTAACTTCTATGACGCCAAGATCAGATAGTTTCTTTGTGACTTCTTCATTATGTATCAAAGGGCCAAGTGAAAAAAGTGATTTTTCTTCATTTTCTGATTCTTCTACTGCTCTTTTAAAAGCAGTGTCACAAGCGTTCTTCACTCCAAAACAAAATCCAGCAAACTTATCAATCGTGATTATTTTACCTTTACAATTTATGATTTTGTTTATATCAGACATTATTATTCATTCCTTTTATTTTTCTCATTATTTCGATACTAATATTATGATAATCTTCACTTTTTAGTTTCTTGTCAAAATATTCATCGAGTAAAATTGGTTTTCCAATTATAAGTTTTAGTCCACCTAAAAATTTATATTTTCCTGTAATGGAAACAGGTACGACAGGAACCTTTGCTTTTATTGCTAACATTGCTACACCCGGTTCAGCTATTATTTCATCTGTTTTGTTCCTAGTTCCTTCAGGGAAAATACCAATTGTTTTTCCATCTTTTAAGTATTTTAAACTGACTTTTATACTTTTTAGATCAACTTCCCCTCGTTTTACTGGATATGCGCCAAGAAGTTTGTGAAAAAGCAAAATAAAATACCATTTCTTAAATAATTCAGCTTTAGCCATTGGATATATTCGTTTAGGAAATAAAACGCCAAGAGCTACAGGATCAAGTCCGCTAGAGTGGTTCGCACAAACAATGTAGCCATTTTTTTTGTTAGGGATATTCTCTTTACCGATCATTACAGAGCGATAATAGAACTTAATCCATACATATAAAACTATTTTTGCTAGCTTGTAGAACATTTAATTTTTCTCCTTTGCTAAAACTAAAATATCATTTACAACTTTTTCAATATTTTTTGAAGTAGTATCAACAAGCACAGCGTCTTCAGCTTGTTTAAGTGGAGATATTTCACGATTCATGTCCTGATAATCACGATCGGAAATCATTCTTTTTACATCTTCTAAGGTTTCTTTTAGTTTTTCGTTAGTTTCATTTTTTTTGTTTTCATTTATTTCTTTAAAACGTCGTTCGGCTCTCTCGTCTACACTAGCAGTCAAAAATATTTTTAACCAAGCTTTAGGGAAAACAACCGTACCAATGTCTCTGCCATCTACTACTGAATTTTTACCAATAGCAATTTTTCTTTGAAAATCAACTAATTGCTCTCTGATTTTTTTATATGAAGAAACTTTCGAAACATTATTTGTTACATTAATGCTTCTGATTTCTTTTTCAACTGATTTTCCATCTAATATAATTCCTGTTTCATCAAAATCAAGAATCGAAGAGTTTACAGCATCGAAGACATTGTTTTCGTCATCTAGGTTCGCGCCCGACTCAATAGCCTTGAAGGTAAGGGCTCTGTACATGGCACCAGTATCAAGATAAATAAAGTTTAGTGCTTCAGCAACTAATTTTGCAACAGTGCTTTTTCCAGCCCCTGCTGGTCCATCAATAGCAATTACTTTCGAAGAAAAAAAGTCAGGTCTTAGAATTTCAGCACCTCGACGATAAACGTGTTTAACTGACGTTTGGCTTTTTTCTCCATCACAAAACATACAAATTCTAATACATTTCATTAGGCTGTTTTCTACATACATTTCTTGAACACACATTAAAGCGGCATTTAGAATGCCCATATTTCTTGCGGCTCTAGCTGGATAAACCTTAGTTAAATCAACAGTCGCAGTAAAATAAACACATCTAATTTCTTCAACTGAAATTTTGTTGTCGTGAATCATTTCTTTTAGTAAGTGTGAAGTCGCTTCAAGTATTTCATTTTCATCATTGTTTTCAACAGTTATAGCACCCCTGATAGTATACATAGTATCTCCACCTCAAAGTTAATAAATTTAAGAATTTGTTTAAGTATTGTTTTAAGATTTATTATAAATTTGTCTAAACATTCATTTTATTATACTATCAGAAATTTTTTTGTTCAAGTAAAGTCATTAATTATTCAAAATCCGAACGCAAAATCGCATATACTGCTAGGTCAACTAAATTTCCTGAACTATCTCTCAGTCCTGCCCTTTTTATTCCTTCATATTTCATGCCGCATTTTTCCATGACACGACCTGAAGCTCTATTTTCAACTACATGATACGCCTCTACTCGATTTACGCCTACTTCATTAAATAGAAATTTTATTACTGCTACAAGGCTTTCTGTTACTATTCCTTTATTCCATTCTTTCGTTGAAATGCAATATCCGATAGTGGCACTATCTATATTAGTATTTAAATCCACAACACTAATGGAACCGATTAATGAATTATTTTCTTTCAGTTCAATTCCCCATTGAAAAGTATAATCTTTTTCATAACAACTGATACAAAAAGCTAAATAAACCGAGCTTGCATCGATATTTTCATGTGGTTTCCATGTTAAATACTTTGTCACATTCTCATCACTTGCCCAATTATTAAACATGTCTTCGGCATCTTCAATTTTTAATTTTCCAAGAATTAGTCGCTCGGTTTCTAGAGTTTTTGTGCCAAGTAGATTCATATAATGCTTCCTTTCTTTTATGAATTCTTAGTCAATCTCTTTCTCCTCAAAAAAGCCATTTTTTATTGACTCATCTATCATCTCTTCGACATATTCATACAATTCTTTCGAAGCTGGTTTTATTCTGTTTTCGTTTCTTATGCGAACTTTTGAGCTTGGCACCTTAAATTTGCGCCATTGAATTCCTTCAGTTAAATAGTTATGTAGTATTGGCATGAAAGTATCGATTGCAACCGCGTACTTGCCCTCAGGAGTAACTAATTCCTCAAACTCATCCCATAACCTTCTGAATTCATTTCCTTGTTCATATGGCAATATACCGAAGATTCTATCAGCTGATTTTTGTTCGCTTTCCGATTTATCTATGTTTGCAATTTCATCATATGCAAAAGTATCTCCAGCATCAATCTCTACGATATCGTGAATCAAAACCATTTTTAAAATTTCTAAAATATCCAAATCTTTTTCATCAGAATATTCGACAAATAAAAGAGCACAAACGGCCATATGCCATGTATGCTCAGCATCATTTTCTTTTCTGGATTTGTCAAGGAGTAACGTGTTACGAAAAATTTGTTTAATTTTATCAATTTCTATAATAAAATCTAACTGACTTTTAAATCTTTTATAATTCATAATCGCTCCTATTTATATATATAATTTGAACCTCATATTGTTAAAGTATTTATGCAACTTATAGTTTTAATTAATTATTCAGAAATTGGAATTGTAATAGTAAACTCTGATCCCTTACCTAATTCACTTTCATAGTAAATATTTCCACTATTTAATTCTATTAGATTTTTAATCAAAAGCAAACCAAAACCACTTCCTTTTTCTCCATTTGTGCCTATAGTGGAATTCTTAATTTCTTCTTTAAATAACTTTGTCTTTGTTTCGTTTGAGATTCCTATTCCATAATCACGAACTGAGAGTTTTAATAGATTAGTTTCTTGATAAAAATGAATTTCAATTTTTCCAAGTTCATTGGTGTATTTTAAAGCGTTAGAAATCAGATTTCGTATTACAGTGCTTATCATTCTTACATCTGCATAAGCTAAAGAATTAATTTCATACTTCTTAATAACTTCTATCTTCTTTTCTTTAATTAAGGGGTCGTATAATTTCAAAGTTTCCTCAACTAAATCAGTTATTAAAAATATTGTTGGGTGAACTTTCAAAACACCTAAATTACTCTTAGCCCAATCCAATAAATTATCTAATAGTTCCATTGAATTCAGAGTAAGTGATTTAAGTTCTGGAAAACAACTTTCTATAACCTCAAGTTTGTTATCTTCTTGAGTTATCATAATCAAATTTATTACACTTATTATACTTGCAAGTGGGCTTCTTAAATCATGTCCGATAATAGAAAAAATTCTATCTTTCGTAGAGTTTAAGATTTCTAACTCGCGGTTCATTCTTTCAGATTCACGTAGTAGTATCTTAATTTCTACATTTTTTTTTGCCATTTCCCTGTGCATATTAGTTATCTCATTATTTAACTTTGAAAGCAAATCTGGATTATTAGAAATAATATCACCTGAACTAATATCTGTTGGTGTTGACTCACTTTTATTGTATCCAAAAATTATATAGTCGCCCTTATATTCCAACCCGCCAATACTAAAAATCTCCATTATTGCACCGTTGTTAACAGCTATTTCAAAATTAAATATTGATTTTCCTAAAAATAGTTTGTTTCTAAAATCAAAAAATCTGGATAAATCTTCAGCAAGAATCATTTTTGTAAATAGATCCCCTTCAGAAACTACAAGTTCGAATTTATTAACAGAAACAATCTCTTTTATGTGAAATTTATTGTCGCATAAAAGAACGAAATTGTTATTCAATGAGTTAATCATAGTTCTACTTCACTTCTTTCGTATATTCTTCTGCTAATTTATATGCTCCCTCAAAATCAATTGAATATTCACCTGCTCCGATTTTTTTATAAAGTTCCTTATCTAAAATAAATGGATAACCCCCTACTATCACTGGATTTTCAATCCCAGCATCTTTTATCGCTTGAATCAAACTAGTTAATTTAGAAAGATTAAAGGTCATTGTACAAGAAATAGCAACAATATCAGGATTTTTCTCTTTAATTAAATCCACTATTGCTTTTTCAGGCATATTCGAACCTAAATAATAAGTGTTCCAACCACAACTTTCAAAGTAATCACAAATCATTCTGATTCCGAATTCATGTAATTCTCCATGGACACAGGTAGCTAGTAGTGTCTTTCCATTTTTTTTCGCAGAAAATATTCTTTCATATAATAAGGTCATCGCATATTGGGAAAGAGCCGTAGCGTAGTGCTCTTCTGCAACGGTAATCTTATTTTCGTGCCATGAATTACCTAGTTCAAGTTGAAATGGTTGAAAAACATATTTATATATATCTTTAACTTCAATTCCTTCGGATAAAGCTTCTTTTATGACTCCATTTATTCCTGATCTATCATAAGAAAATACTGCTTTTTGTATTTTTCAAGTAGATTTTCGAATGGATTTTCCTGAGTATCAAAAGCTATTTTTAATTTGCTTGTTTGTAAGTTTTTATTTAGTGCAATACCAATGTAGCTTTCAAACTCGCGAAAAAGCTCATCGGTTATATCGATATTTGCCTTTTCTCTCTTTAATAAATCTAACAAACACGTATAAAAATCTTCTAATATTTTAGTCGGTAGATTTAAATTTTTAAACAAATTGTCCACCCAAATATTATATTCTAAGAAAAGCGCTTTACTATCAACCTCTATTGAAGAAAACAAATAATCTAAGTTATTTTTTGCATCTTCGATAGATTGAAGCTTGCCTTTATATCCATACTTTAGGAATGCGGGTTCAAGTTGGTACTGCCTTTCAACAATTTCAATTGCCCAAAGGGGAATATGTATTCTGAGTCTGTCTAATTCTGATTTAAAGTTTGTCATACTGGCACCTCATATTTTATGATATTAAAACTATTTATAAATCTAGTATAGATTTTATATAGTTCTAATAGTATTATAAGCAAAAACATAAAAAAAAGAAATGAAAGTTTGAATTAACCTTCATTCCTTTTTATTTCTTATTTGTTAAGCATTGTTTCCAGCAACTCTGCCAGTTGAAAATGCTATTTGTAAATTAAAGCCTCCAGTATATGCATCTAGATCAATTACCTCGCCAGCAAAAAATAAATTCGAAACAATCTTAGATTCCATTGTTTTTGGATTTATGTCTTTTATTGAAACTCCACCTGAAGTTATAATTGCTTCACTAATTGGTCGTGTTCCAACTATTTTTAACTTTAGCCCTTTTAGTAGTTCAACTAATCTCTTTCGCTCCTCTTTAGTGATAATATTAACTGTCTTTTCTCCATTAATTCCAGATAGTTTAATAATAACTGGGATTAATTTTGAGGGCAAAATTTCATCAAGCGAATTTTTAAATTTTTTATTGTTATTTTTCTCAAAATCTCGCAAAAGCCTCTTATCTAGCATTTCTATATCGAGTCCTGGCTTCAGATCAATATAAATATATATTTCTTTTGTCTTTTTTAGATAAGGTACAATAAAGAAACTTGACGACAAAATAAGGGGTCCAGATAGTCCAAAATGAGTAAAAAGCATTTCTCCTAATTCGCTAAAGACAACCTTATCATTTATTATTACTCTTGTTTCTACGTTTTTTAGTGAGAGACCTTGAAGTTCTTGCGCTAATGATCCAGCAGTAACTAATGGAATAAGACTAGGTTCAGGATCAATTATTTTGTGTCCCGTTTCGCGCGCAAAAATGAATCCATCGCCAGTCGAACCAGTGGTCGGGTAAGAAACTCCACCAGTACAAATAATAACGGATGTTGCACCTATTTTCTCTCCGCTTTCAAGACAAACGCCACTTACACTGCTATATAAAGCTTCATGTTTAATTTGATTTACCCTGTTTTCATGATTATCTAGGCTTGATAATTTTATGTAAGTAATTTCTTTAACTTTTTGATTTAATAAAACACTAACACCTGTCTGATCTAAATATTTTGATAGTGCTTTAATCACATCATTGGATTTATCGCTTTCAGGGAATATTCGTCCCCCTCGTTCTACTTTTGTTTTTAAGCCTAAATTATTTAAAAATTCAATTAAGTCGTTGTTCGAAAAAAAATTGAAAGCGCTAAAGAAGAATTTTGGGTTCTTTGTGATATTGCTAAAAAACTCTTCTTTTTCTGCTGAATTTGTGATATTACATCTGCCTTTACCAGTAATGAAAAGTTTCTTTCCAAGTTTTTCATTGCCTTCAATCAGAAGCACTTTTTTTCCTCTTGCTGCTGCACTCCCAGCTGCTATCATTCCTGCAGGACCGCCACCTATTACAATAACATCATATGTTTTCATTAAATTACTCCCATTAGAATTTTTGATGATTTTCTATCTTTGTTTAGTTCTTTCAGATGATCTGTATTGTTAAGAGTATAAATAACAGGTGTAATAACACCATTATATTCATGAAAATCAACTTCTGTAATTGAAGCATTTTCGAAAACGAGATTATTCATATACTTAACATCTCCGAAAATTAATCTTGCCATGCCAGCTCGCATAATGGTTCCATGAGATACTATTATTTTATCACCTGGTTTTCCAATAATACATCTGTTTATAAATGAACAAAAACGTTCTCCTATATCAGTTAAGGTTTCCATTTCTTTCGACACAAATTCTGCTGGTCTATTTCTAAAAACTTCGTATTGTGCTGACTCTTCCGCTTTAACCTCAGAAACTAGTTTCCCTTGCCATTGGCCCAGATATATTTCAGCTAAAGCTTTATCCTCAAAAGCATCAATATTTATTGAATTACTGATTATTTGTGCGGTTTCTTTTGCTCTTAATAAATTACTAGTAAAGATACCGTCTATATTATCAACTTTCGAATTTATCTCACGAAACCTTTCGGCTAAGTAATCAGCTTGAGTTTTCCCAAACTCACTAAGTTCAATATCCAATTGGCCCTGTAGTCTACTATCTGCGTTCCATGCAGTCTCACCGTGTCTAACAAAATATATTTTTGACATTTATTCCTCCAAAATTTAGTTGTGTATATATTATAAACAAAAATAATATAAAAAGAAATGAAAGCATATTGCAGCCTCCATTTCTTATACTCACGTAATCATAATGATTTATAAATGAAATTTTATGTTATTAAAATCTAGTATATTCCTTGAGCTTTCATTGCGTCAGCTACTTTTAAGAAACCTGCAATATTAGCTCCTGCAACTAGATTATAACCGAAGCCATATTCTTCAGCAGCTTTTCTTGAGTTTTCATGGATATCAATCATGATTTGATGTAATTTCGAATCTACTTCTTCAGCTGTCCATGAAAGTCTCATACTGTTTTGGCTCATTTCTAATGCAGATGTAGCAACTCCGCCAGCATTAGCAGCTTTAGCAGGTCCAACAATTACATTGTTTTCGAGGAAGTAATCAACTGCTTCATTAGTACATGGCATATTAGCGCCTTCTGCTACGAACTTAATTCCGTTTGCAACAATATTCTTTGCATCTTCAATTCTAATGTCATTTTGTACTGCGCAAGGCATAATAATATCAACTTTTACTCCCCATGGTTTTTGGCCAGCAACGAATTGAACACCAAATTTATCAGCATAATCTTTTACTCTAGCGCCTTTGTTTTCGTTTAACATTGTTACTAAGTAATCAATTTTTTCGCCTGAAACACCAGCTGGATCATATATGTATCCATCTGGACCGGAAAGGGTTACAACTTTACCACCTAGCTGTGAGATTTTTTTACATGCGCCCCAAGCAACGTTTCCGAAACCTGAAACAGCAACTGTTTTTCCTTTGAAATCTGTGCCTTCATGTTTCAACATTTCTTGACAGAAATATGTTACACCAAAACCTGTAGCTTCTGGTCTGATCAATGAACCACCATAAGATCTACCTTTTCCTGTGAGCACTCCATTTTCAAATACGCCTTTGATTCTTCTGTATTGGCCGTATAAGAAACCGATTTCACGTCCGCCAACACCGATATCACCAGCTGGAACATCCACGTCTGGACCAATGTGTCTGTATAATTCAGTCATGAAGCTTTCGCAGAATCTTCTGATTTCAGCATCTGACTTACCTCTTGGATCAAAATCTGAACCACCTTTTCCTCCGCCAATCGGAAGTCCTGTGAGTGAATTTTTAAATATTTGTTCAAAACCAAGGAATTTTACTATTCCGATATAAACTGAAGGATGGAATCTGAGTCCACCTTTATAAGGGCCAATTGCTCCGTTAAACTGAACTCTGAACCCTCTGTTAACTTGAACATCGCCATTATCGTCAACCCATGGAACTCTAAAAACTATTTGTCTTTCTGGTTCTGTGATTCTCTCGAGGATATTATCTTTAATGTATTCAGGGTTTTTATCTAATACCTTTTCTAATGATGCAAAAACTTCTTCCACTGTTTGAAGAAATTCTGGTTCATTGGCATTTCTAGCTTTAACTCTTTCAAGGCTTTCCTTAAGGTAATCTTTTGCATTAAATACCTAATTTGTAAATTGAATTTCCCCCAAAGATTTTTATTTATGATAATTAAATTTAGCTACTTTTTACTTTCATTTGAGTAAATATTAAATCTATCCCAAATGTCTTCCAAACTTTCAAACGATGACTGCAATTTCTTTTTATCTTTCATTCCGACTGCTACTATTAATGCGTTTAAAACACTCATTGGTGCCACTATGGAATCCACAAAAGATTCCATCTTGGATTTCGCGATAATAGAGTAATCAGCATTATTACAAAGTGGTGAAAGTAAGCTATCCGTTACGGCAACAACTTTAGCACCTTTTAATTTACAATATTCAAGCGCCATAATAGTTCTACTCGAATATCTAGGAAAACCAATACCAATAACTAAGTCATTTTCCTCAACTCTGAAGAGTTGCTCAAATATATCTCCAAGTGTATAAGTAACAACATGTACGTTATCTCTTACCCAGTTCAAATAGAATCCGAAAAATTCGGCAAGTGCAGTAGAACTTCTTAAACCTATTATATATATGCTATCAGCCTCTGTTATACTTCTTGCGACTTCGTCAAATGAATCTTGATCTATACCTTCAAGAGTCATATGAATATTATCCATATCCGCTTTAAGAATATTTTTTAGTATACTCTCATCGCTATTATAATCATTAGACATTTCTATTCTTTGAACTGTGGTTAGTTTTGTTTTAACCATCTCTTGGAGCTGTTTTTGTAAATCGGGATAACCTAAAAAACCTATCGCATTAGCAAATCTAACAACTGTAGATTCACTCACACCAACTATTTCACCTAATTTTGCTGCAGTTAAAAATGCCGCTTTGTCATAGTTATTAATAAGATATTGCGCAATAATCTTTTGACCTTTACTAAGCGAATAAAAAGATGTCTGTATTGTCTTTAGTAAATCAACTGTTCCATTCATTTTTATGCCACCCCTATTATATCATCATTTTGAATTTCTAAAAGGTAAGGATTATGGTGTATTCACTCAAATATCTGATTCTAGCGCAATTATATCAATTTATCGTATAGCTTGTCAATTTTCTCACAAGCTTTCGCTGTTTTACGCATTGCATTATGTATACACGATAATAAATCTTATGTTTTCATATTCTTTTGCAAAAAGCATTTCATGAGGGTTTATTTTACTAAGAAATAAAAACCGTACCTCTCTTATAATGGATGGTACGGTTTTTATGCATTTCAATTTAGAATTTTATAGCGACGCCACCTGCGGTTTATTTTTTGGCATCTTCTGCAATTTCATATCCTTTGTTTAAGGCGAGACGATTTAACTCCTCTGTCCCTCTAGGAACTCTGTCTAATACAGCACTTTCAAGGGATTCTTTTGTAATCAATCCAGAGATGTGGACAATTGCTCCAAGCGCAACTATATTTGTTACCATAGGTTTTTTTAAATCATTAGCAGCGGTATCCATTATTGGAACGCTATAAACTTTTATATTTCCTGTATTACCAACTTTAACTGAATTATCAATAATAAGAATACCGTCATCTTTAAGTCCAACATTATATTGATCATATGCTTTTTGGGTTAAAGCTAATAGAATGTCGCAAACACGTACCTTTGGGAAGTCAATTTCTTCAGTGCTAATAATTACTTCAGATTTACTAGCCCCACCTCTGGCTTCAGGGCCATAAGACTGAGTTTGGACTGCGTTCTTTCCGTCTTTTATGGCACCCTCAGCAAGAATAATTCCTGCGAGTAATAATCCTTGACCACCAGAACCGCTTAATCTTACTTCGTATTTTTCCATTCTATTTCTCCTTTGCCAGTCTATCGATTATTTTTTGATATTCGCTTGTATATTCCGGTTCAGGACTATTTTTGAACTCACCAATAAGGAATTTACCTTCAAGTTGGTCAGGGGATAGTTTAGCCGCAGCAGAAACATTAACGGCAGCGTTTTTAAAGTATTCCATCATTTCGACTGGTCCACCTTTTTTATTCTTTCGGCCATAATAAGTTGGACAACCTGATAGAGCTTCTATTAATGAAAAGCCATCATTATTAAGTCCGTTTTGGATTAGGCTAGCCAGCAACGTAGCATGATAAGCTGTTCCTCTTCCAACATATGTGGCACCTGCAGCAGAAGCAAGATTACAAACATCAAAAGCTTTATCAATATTTCCGTATGGAGCAGTTGTGCCTTTATCATTTTTTGGTGTAGTAGGTGAATATTGTCCACCTGTCATACCATAAATATTATTATTAAATACAATTGTAGTTATTCCAATGTTTCTTCTGCAAGCATGTATAAAATGATTTCCACCTATTGCTGTAGCATCTCCATCACCCATTATTACTATTACTTTAAGACCTGGATTTGCAAGCTTAATTCCAGTTGCGAAAGCTAATGCTCTACCGTGAGTAGTATGTAGTGTATTAAAATCAAGGTAACCTGGTGCTCTGGATGAACAACCTATACCTGAAACAACGCATACTTTATCTTTATCTAATCCTGATTTCTCAATAGCTTGAGCTATGGCTCTGGTTACAATACCATGTCCACAACCTGGGCACCATATTTGGGGAAGGTTATCAGCTCTAAAATATTTTTCGATTAATTGACTTGGCATATTAGAGTACCTCCCGAATCTTTTTCATTATTTCTTCAGGATAAATGATTTCGCCGTTTACTTTGTTAACTCTGTAAACTTTACATTTATCGCCTACTACTCTCTCAACTTCAAGAACATATTGTCCAAGATTCATTTCAGGAACAACAATTGATTTTACTTTTGGTGCTAATTCTCTTAATCTATCCTCTGGGAAAGGCCAAATAGTTATTGGTCTAAACAAACCAACTTTTATGCCTTCTTTTCTAAGAGTTTTAACTGCGGCTCTAGATGATCTAGCAGAACATCCATATGCTAATATAAGAACTTCAGCATCTTCAGTGTATTCTTCATCATACATGATGATTTCTTCTTTATGTAACTCAACTTTATCTATTAGACGTCTTATCAATTTATCAGCAACATCATAGCTATTGCTAGGGAAACCTTCTTCATCATGAACTAGTCCAGTAACATGATATCTATATCCAGTACCGAAATCTGCCATCGGTGGAACCAAATCAGAATCAGGTCTAAACGCAACATAGTCTTCAGGAGCACATGTTGGTCTTTTTCTATTAATAATTTCTATTTCATCTAGTTCAGGTAGTTCAACCTTCTCTCTCATATGTCCAATAACTTCATCAAGCATCAAAAGAACTGGCATTCTGAGTTTTTCTGCAAGATTAAAAGCTTTTATTGTTAAGTCAAAAGTCTCCCTTACAGATGAAGGAGTTAGTGCTACAGTTGGGTGATCACCATGAGTCCCCCATTTTGCTTGCATTACATCTCCTTGAGATGGACAAGTAGGCTGTCCAGTACTAGGGCCACCTCTTTGTACATCAACTAAAACACATGGTATTTCTGTAATATATCCATATCCGAGATTCTCCATTTTCAATGAAAACCCAGGACCACTTGTCGCTGTCATACTTTTTACGCCTGTAAGAGCCGCACCGATAGTGGCAGCTATACCTGCAATTTCATCTTCCATTTGAATAAATTTTCCGCCTACTTTAGGAAGCTTTTCTGAGGATAATTCAGCAATCTCAGTGGATGGTGTTATCGGATAACCTGCGTAAAATCGCATACCAGCAGCAATTGCACCTTCAACACAAGCTTCATTTCCTTGCATCAATCTAGCTTTTCTTTTCATTCTTTTTCCTCCCAACATATATAGCATAGTCAGGGCATCTCAATTCGCATTGTCCACACTGTATACATTTTTCGATATCAATGACATCAATTTTTTCATTAATAAGAGTTAGAGTTTTCGTAGGACAAAATGCAACACAAATGCCACAGCCTTTACACCAATCTGGTTTAAGGATAAGCTTTTCGTAGTTAATTTCTCCATTTTCAAGCATAACTTTATCCATTACAGTACCTCCAAGTTATTATAGGTAATTTTGCAACTAAAAATTCAAAATATTTAACTCCAAATAATTACTGCAACATTTCCGTCATTTCAAAGTATATACCATATTCCTTCATGATGCAATATGAATTGCAGTAATTAATTTTATCAATTTACCAATCAAATTAGCTATCAAACCAGCAAAAAATCTGTAATCAATTCACTCTGATTAATTTAATCTAATCAGTCGATTTAGAGTCATAAATTGTCATGGTCATTCTATCGCCTATTTTTTTTAGTCCAAATATGTAGTCAGTATCTTTAAAAGATTTATTCAAAAAATCAACAATCTCAAACATATCGTCTCGAGCCACAAATTCTTTTAGTGATTTCACTTTCATTTCTTCATTTTTTATCATAGAACACCTTCCTTATACTTTGTTACTAATCACTTATAGTTCTAATGATTCTAATATCTTTTTTGTTTTTATATCTGTACTAAATAAATTTATAGGAGTTATCGAAATAAACCCATTTCTGATAGCAAATACATCCGAACCTTCTTTTAGTTTTAAAGAATTATCTAAATCGCCAGCCATCCAATAATACTCTCGACCTCTTGGATCGATTCTTTTTTCAAAATTCTTAATATATTTCTTATCACCTAATGTAGTAACCATAATTTTCATTTTATTATCTTCATCTTTTACTTCTGGTATGTTTATGTTCATTACAATTTCGCTTGTGAAAGCTTTGTTATTAATAATAATAGATATTAAGCTTACTGCCTCAGAACATGCAATATCAATATTAATAAAATCTTTACCAGAATAAGAAGCTGCAAAAGACTTAATCCCATATAGAGATCCCTCTACTGCAGCGGAAACAGTTCCTGAATAAAGAACATCTTGTCCTAAATTTTCACCATTATTTATACCTGAAATTACGAGATCGGGTATAAAATTCAATAGATAATCTATTCCTAACTTGACACAATCAGCTGGCGTTCCATTTACCCACCAGGCATCTTTTGCATAAGGAAAATCAGTTATTTTTTTTGTTCTTAGTGGTTTATGCATTGTTATAGCATGACTTACTGCACTCTGTTCTCTTTCTGGGGCAATAACATATACTTCCCCGATGGAAGAAAGTGCTTTTGATAATGCTTTAAGTCCTTCTGATTCAAATCCGTCATCATTTGTAAGTAAAATTTTCATTTTTTCACGTCCTTTAGATTATATGCGGCTTCGCCACTTTTCCCGCTAAGGAACCCTATTAGTCCATCGGCAGGTCTTTGAAAAAAGCCATGGAAATACATCATTCCCATGGCTCAATAATAATTATAATTTATACTGGATATGTTTTATCTTCATTGTTAACCAAATTAGAATCTATACCATATTTTCTGGCAGCTCTATCTTTGAAGAATTTTACAGCTACTTGTGGGAAAAGTGCATAAGAGAGAACATCTTCCTCTTGTTCATAGTATTCTTTCATTTCATTTTTTACGGATTCAAGCATCGGTTCAAGAAGATCTGCTGGTCTGCATGTAATAACTTCTTCGTCTCCTATTATTTTTTGTTTTATTTCTTCAGAAATAGGAACGCTGGACTTTCCATATTTGCCTCTAACGTATTCTTTAATTTCATTAGGTATAATCTTATATCGCTCTCCTGAAACCACATTAAATACTGCTTGAGTTCCAACAAATTGACTGGAAGGTGTAACAAGTGGCGGGAAACCTAGGTCAGCTCTAACTCTTGGTACTTCCATAAGAACTTCTTGATATTTATCAGCTGCATTCTGAGTTTCCAACTGTGACATAAGATTTGATAGCATTCCACCAGGCACTTGATATGATAAAACATTCGTATCAACATCATATACTCTAGGATTTAAAATTCCACTTTTTATATATTTTTCTTTAATCACTTTAAAGTGATTTGCTATTTCACAGAGTAAATCAAGATCAAGTCCTGTATCATACTCTGTACCCTTAAAAGTCGCAACCATAGGCTCTGTGGCTGGCTGTGATGTGCCCATTCCAAATGGTGACATAGCAGTATCAATAATGTCTACGCCTGCTTCAGCGGCTTTCAAATATGTCATACAAGTCATTCCGCTTGTATAATGAGTGTGAAGCTGTATCGGAATTTTTATATTTTCTTTAAGAGCTTTTATTAAATCATATCCCATATAAGGTGTAAGAATACCTGACATATCTTTTATGCAAAGTGAGTCAGCACCCATATCTTCAACTTGTTTGGCTAATTTAACATAGAGATCAATGTTATGTATTGGACTAATAGTGTACACTACTGTACCTTGAGCATGTCCGCCGTATTTTTTGGTAGCTTTAATAGCAGTCTCAATATTTCTGAGATCATTCAAAGCATCAAAAACTCTAATTATATCTATACCATTTTTTATTGAAAGTCTAACAAATTCATCAACAACATCATCAGCGTAATTTTTATAACCAAGTATGTTTTGACCTCTCAAAAGCATCTGTAATTTAGTATTCTTAACTACAGAACGTATCTTTCTAAGTCTTTCCCATGGGTCTTCGTCCAAATATCTCAGACACGAATCAAAAGTGGCGCCTCCCCACATTTCTAATGAATGATAACCAACTTGATCTAATTTTTCTAGAATCGGAAGCATTTCATCTGTTCTCATTCTAGTTGCAATTAATGACTGATGTCCATCTCTTAAGACGGTTTCAGTGATTTTTATTTTACCCATTTTTCCCTCCAAAAATTTATACGATTTTGATATAATTCTATAATAATAACTTGGTAGTGTCAAAGCAATTTTGAACAATTAGTTGCGTTCTAATTTTTTTTTGCAAGTTTAATTGCATTTTATTAAAACAATCTACTTCTTTTTTTAAATTTATACAAAACAAGTCTTCTTGCTCTTCTTTTACAAAATAAATCTTCTTACTTATCTTTTACTGAATAAATCTTCTTGTTCAAAATCTTCTAATTCGTCGATATCATTTTTCGAAAACATATTTACAGGTGGTAGCTCACTAATGGATTTAAGGCCAAATAATCTTAAAAAATTATTTGTAGTACTATAAAGAATCGGTCTACCAGGACCCTCTGCTCTTCCGGATTCAATAATTAAATCTTTTTCAACAAGTTTAGCTATACAAGTATCACATTTTACGCCTCGTATACTTTCTATCTCAGATCTTGTAACTGGCTGTTTATAGGCGACTACAGCTAATGCTTCAAGAGCGGCTTGAGATAATCCCTGTTTCGTATTTGGTTTAACATGTTTTTCGATATATGAAAATAAATCTGGCCTTGTTGAGAATTGATATGAACCATTGACTTCAATTATTACAATTCCTCGCTTTTCGTCATTAAATATATCTATCATTTGGTTCATTATTTTTTTTACTGTATTTTCATCGATTTCAAGTACATTAGAAACATCTCTAACTGAAAGAGGTTCACCTGAAACAAAAAGAAGTGCTTCAATTACTGCTCTTATTTCTTTTAACTCCATGGTTCCTCCTACCCTAAATATTCAAGTTTAATTCTATCAAATGTGTTTTCTTGAATTACATGAATTTTTTTTCGCTTCATCATTTCCAGCATTGCTAAAAAAGTTACTACAATTTCGTATTTGTTTTCGCATTCCTCAAAAATCTCATCAAAAAATATTTTTCTATTTCTCATAAGGAAACTTTCAAGAAATCTCAATTGTTCTTCAACTGTGGATCTGTCTCTTCGTATTTCTTTAACTGCATTATATTTTTTCTTCTTATTTAGTTTCGTAAGAATTCGCGATACACCTTCCATGAGAATAGATAGTTCCATCTCTTTTAATGGATCCTTAGAAAGTATATAGTTTTCGAAGGGCTCCGCTTCTTTGAAGAAAGCTTTTTCATATATAGCAAAACGATCTTTTAAATCTTCTGAAGCTAACTTGTACTGTTTGTATTCAATCAATCTTCTTACAAGCTCTTCCCTTGGATCAATATCTTCCTCATCAGAATTCTTCTTTTTATGTACTGGTAACAACATTTTTGATTTGATTTCTATAAGAGTCGCTGCCATAAGTAAAAATTCACTCACAGTTTCCATATTCAATTCTTTGAATTCATTTATTATATTTATATATTGATCCGTTATTTCTGAAATAGGAATATCATAAATATCAACTTCAGCCTTTTCGATAAGGTGTAGAAGCAAATCCATTGGACCTGCAAATGTTTCTAACTTAATCTGGACTGACATTTTACCAGAGCCTCGGCATTTTCATTTTTTCTCGTACAATTTCCATTGTAATAGCTGCTTCTTTAGATACCTTTTTTGTACCTTCATGAATAATTTCCTTTAAGCTACTTTTGTCCTCAATCAATTTACAGCGTTTTTCGTAAATTGGTGCCATAAATTCATTTACTTTTTTCGCTAGATTTCTCTTGCATGCAACACAACCAATTTTTCCAGCTTCACACGTTTCAAATATTTCTTGTGTTTCACTAATATTGAAAATTTTGTGCATTCCATATACTGAACAAGAATTAGGATGGCCTGGGTCATCTTTTTTGATTTTTAATGTATCAGTAATCATTTGCATGATTTTTCCATTAATGATTTCTGGTGAATCTGACAAAGAAATTGAGTTATCGTAACTCTTGCTCATTTTTCTTCCATCTGTACCAGTTAGAAGCTTAATTTGATTCATTCTTGCTTGTGGCTCTGGGAAAACATTTCCGTAAATATGGTTAAATCGCCTCGCAATTTCTCTTGATAATTCTAAATGTGGTATCTGATCCTCTCCAACCGGAACGACTTCAGCTCGAACAACAAGTATATCTGCTGCTTGTAAATTCGGATATCCCAAAAAGCCGTAAGTAGCTATATTCTTTGTATCTAAATTATTAAGTTGGTCTTTATATGTTGGATTTCGCTCTAACCAAGAAAGTGGAACTATCATGCTAAGAAGTAAGTGTAATTCTGCAATTTCTTTTATACCGGATTGTAAAAAAATCGTAGATTTATTGGGATCTATTCCTGCACTAATCCAATCTGCTGCAATTTCAAGAGAGTTATTTTCAAGATCCTTAGTATCTTCATATCCAGTAGTTAAAGCATGCCAGTCGACTATTGAAAAATAGCTCTCATATTCGTGCTGAAGCCTTACCCAGTTCTCTAATGCACCGAAATAGTTGCCTAAATGCAAGCTACCAGTCGGTCGCATACCACTCATAATTCTTTTTTTCATTAACTCTATTCCTCCGAAAGATATTTTGGTGCTCTATTTGTACCATTTTCATCAATTTTGCCAAATATAATAGGTCTTTTTTCTACTTCCATTTTTGTGAAATGATATGCATCATGAATTTTATGACTGCACTCAATAGATTTACTTAAGTCGTTTAAATGCATATAGGCTAAAACATCACCTTTTAAGACCTCTTCGCCTACTTTCTTATTTAATACTATACCGACAGAAAAATCAATGGTTGATTCTTTAGTTTCACGTCCTGCACCCAAAACTAAAGCTGCTAAACCAAGGGATTCAGCATTAATATACTTAATGTATCCAGATTGATCTGATCTAACTTCAACAATATATTTTGCTCTTGGTAAAAGTTCAGTGCTTTTTATTTCATCTGAATTACCGCCTTGTGCGTCAACCATTTCCACTAATTTATTCAGTGCTTCGCCTGAAGCAATGCATCCTTTTAAAATTTCTATTGCTTCTTCGTATGTTTTTGCTTTCTCAGCCATTATTAGCATAGCTGCTCCAAGTTCAAGGGATAATTCAAATAAATCCTTAGGTCCATTTCCTTTAAGTGTTTCAATAGCTTCGATTAGCTCAAGTGAGTTTCCAATGGCATATCCCAGTGGTTCATTCATTTCTGTAATAAACGCTGTCACTTTTTTACCAAGACTCTCTCCAATATCGACCATTTCCTTTGCGAGTCTAAATGAATCATCGGGAGTCTTCATGAATGCACCAGACCCAGTTTTTACATCAAGAACTATAGCGTCAGCGCCAGAAGCAATTTTTTTGCTCATTATACTACCTGCAATAAGTGAAATGTTATCAACCGTGGCGGTCACGTCTCTTAAAGCATAAAGTTTTTTATCAGCAGGAGCCAAATTTTCTGTTTGTCCGATTATTGCAATTCCGATTTTGTTAACATTGTCAATAAAATCGTTTATATCCAAATTTACATTGAAGCCTGCAATGGATTCCAGCTTGTCTAAAGTTCCACCAGTGTGCCCAAGCCCTCTTCCACTCATTTTAGCGACTTTTACGCCTGCTGAAGCAACTAGTGGTGCAAGAACTAAAGTTGTTTTATCACCAACACCACCAGTACTGTGTTTATCAACTTTAATACCTTCAATAGCTGAAAGATCCAAAGTGTTTCCTGATTTAACCATACACATAGTTAAATCAGCTGTTTCTCTTCTATTCATTCCTTTAAAATATATTGCCATTAATAAAGCTGATGCTTGATAATCTGGTATAGCCCCATTAGTATAACCATTAATAAAATATTCAATCTCTTTGGTAGATAATTCTTGGCCATTTCTTTTTTTAAAAATGATATCATACATTCTCATATAAACTACCCTCCGAAAACTAAATTTTTTCGATAATACCTTTAACTAAGGTTAAAAAATCGTGTCTAACTCTTTCGGCTGTTTCCATTACTTCTTCATGATTCAAAGGTTGATCCAATATTCCTGCTGCCATATTAGTTATGCAAGAAATCCCAAGAACTTTTATTCCGCAATGGTTTGCTACTGTTACTTCTGGAACAGTGCTCATTCCAACTGCGTCAGCGCCAAGTAATCTTAATGCTCGAATTTCGGCAGGTGTTTCATAACACGGGCCTGTCATTTGATAATAAATGCCCTCTTCTATCTTAATATTATTCTCAAGAGCGATCAGTTTCGCAAGTTTAATTAATTCTTTGGAATAGGCTTCTGACATATCAGGGAATCTTCTTCCGAATTCATTGATATTTGCTCCTATCAATGCGTTGTTACCTGTAAAATTAATGTGATCTTTTATAATCATTAATGAGCCTTTATCAAAATTCGTATTTATTCCACCAGCGGCATTAGTTACAAGAAGTTTCCTGATTCCTAGTAAATTCATAACATGAACAGGAAAGACAACTTCATTAAGCGAATATCCTTCATAATAATGAAATCTTCCATTCATCGCGAGGACTTTCTTGCCATTCAATTCGCCAAATACTAGACACCCAGCATGCCCTTCAACAGTTGAAATTGGGAAGTTCGGAATATCTTTATAGTCTATTTTAACAGGATTTTTTATCTCATCTGCTAAAACACCTAACCCAGAGCCAAGAATTAGACCGACTTCAGGAGTGGAATCGATTTTACTTTTTATGAACTCGAAACTTTCATGAATTTTTTTTAGTCTAACGTTTGAACCGCTCATAACAAACCTCCTTCAATTTTTTTAACTCTATATAGTGATTCTCTCATAATTGCAATGATTGTTTTTGCGTCCTTGATTTCGCCGTTTAAAACCATTTTATAAGCATTAGAAAATGGTAGCTTAATAAAATCTAAATATTCGTCAAGATCTGGCTTGAAATTTCCATTTGAGTGAAACTTTGTTGCTTTATAAATATAAAGTTTTTCATCGAGAAAACCCGGTGATGGGTAAATCTCAAAAAGTTTGACTAGCTCTTCAGCAACATTTCCAGTTTCCTCTTCAAGTTCTCTTTTTGCACAAGTGTATGGGTCTTCTTCTTTTTCCAATTTTCCAGCGGGTATTTCCAATACGAACTCTTCATAAGCTTTTCGATACTGTCTTACTAGCATTATATTATCATCATTATCAATCGCTAAAATTCCAACGCCCCCATTATGTCTGGCAATTTCTCTATATGCTTCTCTTCCATTATCAAAAGTAACGGTTAGTTGTTCTACATTTATAATTTTCCCATTAAAAGCCACTTTAGATTTGATAGTTTTTTCTGAACTTGAGTTTTCGATGCTATTTTTCATTTCCGTCTGACACCCTTCGTTCATTATATCTTTGTAATACATTTTCAATAAACTTACTGTTTGAAAGTTTAACCGGTCTTTCAGCATTTTGATTTTCAATGCTTTCGTCAGTGACAATCGGCATGCATTTATAAGCTATATCAATGCAATTTCTAATTGATCTTTCAACATTTTTTGGTTTTGTGTCATGTGATTTAGCAATAAATGGGTACAATTCTGTTGTATATTTTCTTTTTAATGATGGGTCTTCTATAACTATCGAGATAGCATCTTTTATATATACAAAACCTTTGAGTCTTTCATTTATTCCCATTTCATGTAAGATTTCATCAATTAAATTATTCCTTTGTCTTAAAAAACTTTTGTTTTTTGATTCATCATGTGATTCTTTGCTTAATGATAGCTCATTGATTTTTCTTGTTAGTTGAGTCATATCAAATGGTTTCATAAAATAATAATCCGCACCTAATTTGATAGCTTGTGAAATATAGTGATCTTGTCCCACAGCTGAAAACATAATAACTTTAGGTTTATATCCATTAAATATATTTCTTACTCTCTCAAGTACTCCAATTCCATCTAAGTATGGCATAATAATATCTAGTACAATAACATCAGGCTTATATTGATTAATTAATTTTAAAGCAGATTCTCCATCATGAGCAATTCCTAAAATTCTAAAACTTGGATCTTTACTTAAAAAAGCGTTTAATATAGCAGCAAATTCTTGATTGTCATCTGCTATTACAAGGGTGATTGCTTTTACTCTCATTACTCTTCCTCCGTGGTTAGGTGATCCTTTATCATTTTTTCGGCAGTTTGTAGTGATTCTGTATTATTTTCATCGCCAGATAACATTCGGGCAATTTCTTTTAATTTATCATTCTTATCTATTGTTATAACTTCTGCTGTGGTTCTCTCCCCATCGCTATCTTTAATAACCTTAATGTGAACCCCTGGTAATGATGCAATTTGAGCAAGATGAGTTATACAAATGATTTGACACTCTTTAGAAACCTCTTTGATTTTATCTGCTACAAGTAGAGCGGTTCTTCCTCCAATACCTGCATCAATTTCATCAAAGACCATGGTAGATGTCTTAAATGCTTCATGCACTGAAGTCTTCAGGGCAAGCATAACTCTGGAAATTTCACCACCAGAAGCAATTCTTTCAAGTGGTTTCAATGGTTCACCTTGATTTGATGAAAGTAAAAATGACACATCATCAATACCTTTTATTGAAATTTTGTTACTGTTGCTTTCAATATCTACTTTAAAGTTAGCACCTTTCATATTTAGACGTTCTAGTTCACTAACAATTTTTATCATAAGTTTTTCGGCGATTTCACGTCTTGTTTTTGATAATTTATTTGCTAATTCAAAGTATTCCTCCTCTACTTTCCGTTTATCTCGTTCAAGTATTTGGATAGACTCTTCTGCATGTTCAATTAATTCAAGTTGTTTTTTCGAAGAATCGCTAAATTTAACAATTTCTTCAAACGTCTTACCGTATTTTCTTTTTAGTTTGTTCCACAAATCAAGTCTTTCTTCAATAAGTTCTAAATCTGCTGGGTCAAACTTAAGATTATCGGTATGTTTCTTAAGTTCATAT
>CAYZED010000009.1:27311-29333 GCA_964477445.1 uncultured Clostridiaceae bacterium
AAAGTTGTACTAAATCTCTCAATTTCCCTGTCGTATATACTCACATTACTAAGAGTTTTTATATTAGTAGCTAACAAGTCACGAATACCATTATTCTCATTTTCATAGATTCCCGAGAACACACATGTGACAGAATTAAATATCTTTTCTCCATTTAAAACAAGAATCCTTCGTTCTTTGAGTTCATCTTCTTCAAACTCGAATAGTGAAGCATTCTCAATTTCTTCAATTTGGAAACTCAGCAAATCTGCAGCTCGTGCGCGTTCTTCAGGACTACCAAGATGTTTTTTTCTCATCAAAACTATTTCTGAATGTTTTGTTACTATGTTCTCTATATTTTCGAGACTTTCTTTAATTTCTTTATTTCCCAGACTATCAAGAAGCTCTAAATGCTTTTCGTTACTTAATAATTTTTGGTGATCATGCTGACCGATTAAGTCTACTAAACTTGACGAAATATCTTTTAGTATTGAAAGAGAAACAATTCTACCATTGACACGACAAACAGATTTACCATTAAATGAATATTCACGCGTAATAATAATTCCATCTTCTTCAATTTCTATTCCAAAATTATTAAGCATATTTCTAGTTTCATCTAAAATATTAATAAACAAAGCTTCGATTATTAATTTGTCGGATCCAAAGCGTATATCTTCTTTGGTTAACTTTCCACCCAAAACGGCTAAGATAGCATCAAAAACTAGAGACTTCCCAGCCCCTGTTTCTCCACTCAAAATATTCAATCCTTCAGAAAATTCAATGTTTGCTTTTTCAATAATCGCAAAATTTCTAATATTAAGTTCTTGTAGCATAAACTACCACCGCATCATCTCATTATTTTTCGCAGCTTCTCAACTACTTGTGGAACTGCCTCTTCTCTTCTAACAAGCAAAAATATAGTATTATCACCTGCAATAGAACCAACTATTTCTTTCAAATCAAACGCATCTAACGCTTCTCCCGCGGCTCCCCCCGCACCTGAAAAAGTCTTTATGACAACCATATTCCCAGCATAATCAATTTGTAGTACTGACTCCGAAAAAACCCTGACTAGTCTTTCGTTCAATATACTATCTTGCTCTCTTAACGCTGAATACTTATAAAAACCATGCTCATCTAGTACCTTTACGAGCTTTAATTCCTTGATATCTCTAGAAACTGTGGCTTGTGTCACATTAAAACCAGACTTTTTTAGCTCTTCTGCTAAATCCTCTTGGGTTTCAATGGTTTTGGTATCGATGATTTCAAGAATTTTGGAATGCCTTGAGATTTTCATTTCGGTTCCTCCTCGTATAAATTAGACTATATATTTACGTTTGTATTACATACTACTCGTTGGTTCATTTTTTTTCTTAAAATATCAAAGAAATTATTTTTGCTTAGTCTAATTAATTTAGTAGTACTTTTTGAGAGATATATTGAAATTTCATTACCTGGATTAAGTGTGCATCCTTTTTGACCATCATATGCAATAGTTACCTCGTTGTTTTTATCACAAATACCTATTTTTATAATATCTCTATCTGCTACAACAATTGAACGCGCATGAAGAGTATGTGCGCATATAGGCGTTATAACTATAGCGTTTACATTTGGACTGATTACTGGTCCGCCGGCGGATAACGAATATGCAGTAGAACCTGTCGGAGTACTGATAACAACTCCATCCGCAACTTGGACATCTATAAAACTGTTATTAACAGTTAGTGAATATGACATAACTCGAGAAAAACTTCCGCTAGTTATTGCAAAATCATTAAGAGCGACATACTTATCAACAATACTTCCATCTTTTTCGATAATAGCTTCTAGCATACTTCTTTCACTTACTTCATATTCACCAGAAATCAATCGATCTAGACTTGATTCAAGTTTTTTCAATTCTATTTCCGCCATAAAACCTAAATCGCCAAGATTAATTCCACAAATAGGCACGTTATATTGACCCGCAAGACGCGCGATATTTAGCAATGTTCCGTCTCCACCTAAAGTAATTGCAATATCACAATCGGAAAGAAT
>CAYZED010000009.1:29343-55963 GCA_964477445.1 uncultured Clostridiaceae bacterium
TGTTACTTTGAATACCAATTTTATGAGATATATGCTCTTGCAACAAGACATCAATATTTTTATTCTTAAGATAATCACACGCCATCTTAGTAGTTTGAAGTTCTTTATCTTTTATTTCATTCGGAAATATACCGATTTTCATTTTTTTCACCTCGTATACACAAATTTGCGATTAACTTTATTTAAAATTATTAGAGTAAAAGTATATTATTAACTCAAATTCGCATAAAATTTCACGATAAGAATATTGTATATCATTGCATAAATATTATCTAGATGAATATTGTCGTTTTATAAAATTTCATGTGATTTACTTATCGCTTCAACGCAAAGGCTTTCGAAGTTTTCGTCTTCGATTCCGTTAATGCCAATAAGCAATAAATATTCAATATTTCCTTCTGGCCCCTTTATAGGAGAATAGTCAATTCCAAGACGATTCAGTTGGAGTAATTCCTTTGTAAATCTTGATATATCTAAAACTACTTCTTCATGTACGGAAATATCTCTTACCACACCTTTTTTTCCCACTTTTTCTTTTCCTGCTTCAAACTGAGGCTTAATAAGACACATAATAATTGAATCCTCATGAACAAATTCCATTAATTTGGGCAAAACAAGTTTCAATGATATAAAAGCAACATCAATTGATATAAAATCAACAAGTTCTGGAACCGCTTCATGGGTTAAATATCTGACATTTGTTCTTTCAAGATTCACTACTCTTTCATCAGTCCTTAATTTCCATGCAAGTTGTCCATACCCAACATCAACAGAAAAAACTTTTTTGGCACCGTTTTGGAGCATACAGTCAGTGAAACCACCCGTCGAAGCACCAACATCCATACAAATTTTTCCGTTTAAATCTATTTTAAATTTCTTTAATGCTTTCTCAAGTTTTAGTCCACCTCTGGAAACGTACGCCAAAGTTTGGCCTTTAACTTCAAATTCAGTGTCTATATCGTATTTATTCCCAGCTTTATCGGCACGAATACCTTTTACGAAAATATTCCCTGACATAATAAGCCCTGCTGCTTTTTCTCTTGATTCAGCTAACCCTTTTTTAAATATTAGTACATCTAAGCGTTCTTTTGGCATTAAATCCTCCGGCTTATTATTTGTTCATATATGGATTCACTATCCATTTTACATTCTTTCTCAAGCAAATATACATCACCATGCTTTATAAAGTCTTTTGGATATGCAAAAGAAGTAAAATCGATATTTTTTTTGTTTTCTGTCAAAATTTTTGCTATTCGTTCGCCCATGCCACCTTGACCTATGTTTTCTTCAATACTAAATAAAAAACTGTATTTATCAGCTATTTCGAGGAGTGTCTCTTCATCAAAAGGACTTATAAATCTTGCATTATATAATGCTGGATTGAATCCATCACGAATCAAATAGTTTATAATTTCGGCAGATTTTCTGAAAGAACACCCTTCAGAAATAATAGCAATCTTTTCGCCCTTTCGAATGGTTTCCATTAAATTAATTGATATTTGCTTTCGTTCATCCCTGTTATCATATACAAAATCATAAGATAAACCTCTAGGGTATCTAATAGCGCAAGTTAATTTATTATTTATTGAGAATTCAAGCATATCCTCGAGTTCTGTTTTATCTTTTGGTGATAATACAGTTAGATTTGGTATATGTGAAGTATATGAAATGTCAAAAATACCGTGGTGAGTTTCCCCATCTGCGCCAACAAGTCCAGCTCTATCAATTGCGAAGACAAAAGGCAATTTTTGCATTGCTACATCATGAACAATTTGATCATAAGCTCTTTGAAGGAAAGTTGAATATACTGCAAAAACTGGTATGAATCCTTGGCTAGAAAGACCTGCCCCAAATGTTACTGCATGCTGCTCCGCAATGGCAACATCAAAGAATCTATCAGGATACTTTATACTAAAATCTTTCAATCCTGTTCCTTCAGGCATTGCAGCTGTAATAGCGATAATTCTGTTGTTTTCAATAGACATGCTTGATAATTTATTTCCTAGAACATTTGAAAAAGGAATGTCTGTTTCTTCGAAGGTTAATTCGCTACATTGGGTATTTTCTTTTACGCAAGTTTGTGATTTTGGGGAAATTCCATGATATTTTTCGGGATTTTTTTCAGCAGCGTCATATCCTTTGCCCTTCTTAGTTACTACATGTAAAAGTATTGGATGCCCTTCGTATTGCTTTATTTGGTTCATAACTTTCTCAAGTGTTTTAAGATCATGTCCATCGACTGGCCCAAAATATTTAAAACCTAGCTTTTCAAATATAATTCCGTTTATCATTATATATTTTACGTAATCTCGAACTTTTTCAGCAAAATCGAATAAACTTTTCCCAATAAAAGGTATAGCTTTAAGTAAATGACCAAATTTATTTTTAAACTTAAAATATGTCTTTCCTGTTCTTATTCTACTTAGGTATTTTGACATACCACCAATATTTGTACTTATAGACATTTCATTATCATTTAGTATTACGATAAATTTTGATTTAAGATGTCCTGCATGATTTAAACCTTCAAATGACATACCACCGCTCATAGCACCATCGCCGATAATTGATACTACTGAATAATTTTCTTTTTTTAGATCTCTAGCTGCGGCTATTCCTAGTCCTGCTGAAATTGAAGTACTACTATGCCCCGTTTCAAAAATATCATGTTCTGATTCGCACCTTTTCGGGAATCCGCTCAGCCCCTCGTATAGTCTTATACTTTTAAAGTCTAGTCTTCGTCCTGTGAGAATTTTGTGGACATATGACTGATGACCAACGTCCCAAATGAATTTATCAGTTGGCGAGTCAAAAACCCTGTGTAGTGCTATTGTAAGTTCAACTACGCCTAAATTCGAAGCGAGATGCCCACCGTTTAAAGAAACGACTTTTATGATGTAATCTCTTATTTCTTGGCTTAAAACCTCAAGTTCACTGTAATTCAGCAATTTTATATCGTCCGGAGTGTTTATTTTATCAAGGTATTTATACTCCATTTTTTTCTCTAGCTTTCTCTATTTATTATGAAATAAGCAAGCTCTCTTAACATATCCGCTTCATTCCCAAATTCACTAAGAGCTTCAAGTGCTTTTTCATTTTGTTCATTTGCGAGTTTTTTTGATTCTTCAAGTCCAAACTCAGTAACATAAGTCATCTTTTTATTTTTCGAATCTTTACCTATAGTTTTTCCTAATTTATCTTCAGTGCCAATAGAATCAAGAATATCATCTGTAATTTGGAAAGCTAGTCCTATCGCATCACCGTAAGCTTCTAGCTTCTCTAAATATATGTTTTCTTTTCCTGATAATATACATGCAGAAATTATCGGAGCTTTTATTAGTGCACCAGTTTTCCGCTTGTGCATTTCTTTGATAATGTTAAAATCGGCTTTTTTGTTTTCATAATATAGGTCCAAAGCCTGTCCGCCAATCATTCCTTTAGTACCTGCGCACATAGCAACATAATTAGCCGCTTTGGCTGTTTGTTTATTATCTGAGTCAAGAACAGCTTTGAAAAGTATTTCATAAGCTTTATTCAATAACCCATCACCTGCTAGAATCGCAAAGTTTTCTCCATAAACAACATGATTCGTGGGTATTCCACGTCTAAGTGAGTCATTATCCATTGAAGGTAAATCATCATGTATCAATGAATATGTGTGAATCATTTCAAACGCAACTTCGAAAGACAAACTTTCAACTCCATGATATCCAAGAAAATCAGAAGTCATTTCAAATAAAGCGGATCTAATTCTTTTTCCTCCAGCCTTAAGGCTGTAATCCATCGCTTCATAAATTACAGGAATATGCTCTTCAATTTCAATAAAATCCTTATATTCTTTTTCAAATTTATTTTTATATAAATCAAGATAATCCTTTAATTCCATGGAGCGGCCTCCTCTGTAACTATATCAACTAGACCATCTTTTGTATATTTTTTTACTTCACCTTCAGCGGCATTCAAGCGTTCTTGGCAAATATCGAGCATTTCTTTTCCTTCTTTATAGAGATTGACTGCTTCTTCTAAAGTTGAAGGATTCCTTTCTAGCGTTGTTACAATTTCCTCCAACCTTTTTGATGCCGTTTCATAATCAATTTTCTTTTTAACTGCCATCAGATTTCACCTCAATTACTTTTGTTGTTATTTTTCCATCAAAAAACTTTATATCAATGTTTTCATCCAAACTTACAAGATTTACACTCCTAAGTATTTTACCATTTTTTTCAATTAAGGCATAGCCTAATTTGAGAATTTCTTCAGGATTAAGAGAATTTAGCGCTCCGCTTAGTTGTAACAATTTCTTTTCGTGTTTATTTAGTTTTTCTTTAATTATTCTATCGAGCAAAAAAGCGTTTTCGGTAATAGTCATTTGTTTATTTATAATTTGACGTTCAATTTCTCTATTAATCTTTTTGTTTATATTAATTAATGAACTTTTTTCTTGCTCAAATCTTCGATTTATCAAACCATCCAATCGGTAGGCATTGCTCTTTATAGATCTAAGCATCACATTGAGCTCAGGAACTGCAATCTCTGCTGCATTTGATGGAGTAGAAGCTCTTCTATCGGCCACAAAATCCGCAATAGTGAAATCTGTTTCGTGACCTACCGCTGAAATAATCGGTATTTCAGATTCAAATATTGATCTCGCCACAATTTCTTCATTGAAACTCCATAATTCTTCAGTTGAACCACCGCCTCTGCCAAGAATAATAATATCTACTTTCTTGCCATTTTGAGCAATATAATCAGTATTAATGAATTTTATAGATTCAACAATATCATATTTGCTCTGTTCTCCCTGAACATGAATTGGGAACAAAACAATATTTATTTGCTTATTTCGATTTCTTATAATTTTTATTATATCCTTAACCACTGCGCCTGTTTCTGAAGTGATTACTGCAATGTTTTTTGGGAAATAAGGTAATTCTTTCTTAAATTCTTCGTTAAACAAACCTTCGATATTAAGTTTGTTTTTTAGTTTTTCAAAAGCAATTGATAAAGCTCCTACCCCTGAGTTTCCCATAAAATCAACGTAGAATTGATAGGACCCATCTTTTTCATATAGTGAGACTCTTCCGTTCGCTAAAATTTCCATACCATCTGAAGGTTTAAATTTTAATCTACTAAAACTACCTTTAAACATTACGCAGCGAATAATTGAATTTTTATCTTTTAGCGTGAAATACGCATGCCCACTACTATGCAGTTTAAAATTTGATATTTCACCCTTAATACTTACTCCGTTTAGTACAAAATCTTTATCAAATAATTGCTTAATATGCGCAGTAAGTTCGCTTATTGTATACACTTTTAGCATATTTTCACCCTCTTAAAAAAAAGAGCAAACAAGTCGCTCTAAATTTCTTTTTCATGTTTATCTTTAATCGCTTTACCTATAATTCCATTAATAAAACCACTTGAATCGCTAGATGAGAATTTTTTCGATATTTCCACGGCTTCATTCGCTGAAACACCTTCGGGAATATCACTAAGGAAATATATTTCATTTATCGCGATTCTCAATATAGCAAGATCGACTTTACTTATTCTATCAAAACTCCAATCAACGGCACATCTTTTTATTACTTCATCAATTTCGTTTAGATTTGAGATTGTTGATAAGACTAATCTTTGGGCGAACTCATCATCTTCCTTCCTATAATCAGTTCTATCAAAAAAAGCAGTCTCAGATTCTTGAAATTCTTTAAGAAGTTCTATTACGTTTTCATCTTGATTAAAGCTAAAGCTAAATATAAATTGGAGGGCAAATTCTCTGGACGCTCTTCTACTCATATATTTCCTCGATTCTAATTTCTAGTTCTCAACAAGCTCCACAAAATCACGCTTTTCGTTCTTTTCGCTCTTTTCGCTCTTTTCTTTTCTTGCTGATTGAATGCCCTGTATATGAATATCGACATTTTCGACTTTCATTCCTGTCATAACCTCTATTGATCTTTTAACATTTTCTTGTATTTTCCATGCAACATCAGGGATTCTAATGCCATATTCTACATTCAAAAATAAATCAACTTTTACATTTCTATCATTGATTTCTAACTTAACTCCCTTTGCAGAATGTTTTTTTGATATAACATCAGAGAGACCGCCACTTAAGCCAATAACACCATGTATTTCTTTAGAAGCAATATCTGCGATAATGGCTATTACTTCATCTGAGATTTTTATCTCACCAACATTATCAATTAATTTATTCTCTTCCACTTAAAATCCTCCTAGCAATTAATATAATATTTTCTATGAATAACTAGTATACAAATTGAATCATTATTCAGTATCAGTACAAATCGTAACAATATTATAACAGATTTTCTAAAAAAGAAAAAGTCAATAAAATTGAAAAGGATGTACAGTAAACTTACTGCACACCCATTAGTTAAAAAGTCAGTCTTGTCTATTCGCAGTCAGTACAACCGCATCCACAACTTTGTACTTCCACTTCTATAGGAATAGTTTTGTGGCAGTTCGGACATGTAACCTCTTCACTGTTAAGAATTATTTCTTCATCAAAGTAAACATATTCTTTGCAGTGTGGGCATTCGATTTCGATAAAATCAGTATCTTCATCCTCATCGTCACAATCGCAATCACAGTCACAATCGCAATCTTCATCTTCCTCGTCTAAGTCGCCATAGAGGTCATCTTCAACAGCGGAGAGATCTTCGTCAATGATATCAACATATTCATCGAGCTCGTCCTGTGTTTCAGCCAACTCGTTAATAGCAATCGCCATGTCATCGAGCACGTCAATGATTTTCATCATCAGTTTACCTTCGTTTGTGTTCTCGTCAATTTTCATACCCTCTGCAAGACCTTTTAGATAAGACACTCTCTCGAATAAATACTCCATGTTTTTTTCCCTCCTATATTATAATCTTTCCATATATTCGCCAGTTCTAGTATCAATTCTGATTCTATCACCGGTATTTATGAACAACGGTACATAAACAACAATCCCTGTTTCCATAGTAGCTGGTTTACTAGCTCCAGTAGCAGTATCCCCTTTAAAACCAGGATCTGTTTGGACAATTTCTAGGTCTACAAAATTCTCAGCTTCAACCATAAAAGCCTCACCTTTAAAGAAATTAATATATGCTGAATCATTTGGTTTCAGGTACTGTATAGCATCTTCTACTTGATCATGGTTTAAAGGAATCTGTTCAAAAGATTCTTTATCCATGAAATAGTATAAGCCCCCATCTTCATATAAGAATTCCATACTTTTTCTTTCTATAAGAGCTTTAGGGAATTTATCAGAAGGGTTAAATGTTCTTTCAACAACCGATCCTGATATTACATTCTTTATCTTTGTTCTAACAAAGGCAGCGCCTTTTCCTGGTTTAACATGCTGGAAGTCTATTATTTTATAAACATTTCCGTCAAACTCAAAGGTAACACCTTTTCTAAAATCTCCTGCTGATATCATTAAGTTAATTCCTCCATAAATATTAATTTCATACCTAGTACATTAAACCATAAATAGAGCTAAAACACAACTAGCATTCAGACGTATCTAAAATTTTACACAATGCATCAAGAGCCATAACATATCCATTTATTCCAAATCCAATAATTACCCCATTTGCTATAGCGCTAATTACTGATTTATGTCTGAATTCTTCTCGTTTATGTACATTAGACATATGTACTTCAATTACTGGCAATTGAACAGCTTCAAGCGCATCTCTAATAGCATAGCTATAATGTGTGAAAGCTCCAGGATTAATAATTATTCCATCTAGTCTATCATAACAATTATGAATTTTGTCAATAATTTCACCTTCATGATTTGATTGAAAAAACTCAATTTCAATTTCATTCTTCTTAGCAACTATTTTACAAAGTTCTTCAATGTCTTTCAGGGTATATTTACCATATATTTCTTTTTTTCGAATACCAAGCATATTCAAATTTGGACCATTAATTATAATTAATTTATGCAATATTTTTCTCCTTTAATCGTATATCGGCTGATCAGGAGCATGTTTTGGATTTTTTCCAACAAATAAAGCTGCTTTAATTAGCGCAGTTTCTGCGTCGACTTCAAACTGGCTAGCAAGTTCTCCTACCTTAGCGAACAGTTCACCCATATCTGTAACTACATATTTAGGTGGTAAATCATTCAGCGCAATAGCCATAATATCAAGTCTACATTTATTGCACTTGCATATATTTACATAACTCAGAATATCATTTAACTTATGCTCTACCACTATTTCCATATAATTTTTTAATTTTAGCATTTATTTTCCTCTTTTCATACAAATTATGCAATTGAAATTTAGTGCAAGATTTATATTTAAATTTTACATTAGTTTTTTTGTTTTTACAAATCTTTTAAAGTAATTTATATTGCCACAAAATTATTTTAAATAGTCACTCACCTTCACGGCGTTCTCTTCGCATAAGGCCCATTGGTTTTAGTGTTAAATCCGTTTTTAAATAAAAAGTCATTTGTGGGTGAGGTGCACTTTCAATCAATTCCATGTTTTCATTAAACATTTCATTAATTGTTAAAACTACATCGCTCTCTCCTGGGTTCATAATTTCAATTACGTCGCCTTTAACAACCTTGTTTCTCTGCTCAATTTTTGCGAGACCAGTAGTTTTATCAAATTCTCTTACAATTCCAACAAACATATAATCTCTAACATAATGTGATGTTTCATACACATGTCCATCTCTACCCATTTTGTTAAAATAAAAACCAGTAGAAAACTCCCTATGACTAGCTTTGTTTAATTCTTCTTGCCATGCTTCATCAAAACTCCAAGTTTCAGGGCTCATAATATATAAATCAATTGCTTTTCTATATGCTGAGACGACTGAAGCTACGTAGCTTGCGCTTTTCATTCTACCTTCAATTTTAAAACTCGTAATACCTGCGTCAACAAGTTCGGGAATATATCGAATCATTGACATATCCTTTGAGTTCATAATATAGCTGCCACGATCATCTTCCTCAATAGGAAAAAACTCATTTGGTCTTTTTTCTTCAACTAAGTGATATTTATATCTACACGGATGAGCACATTCACCTTTGTTTGCGTCTCTGCCTGTCATGAAATTACTGAGCAAGCATCTACCAGAATAATACACATAGCACCATGTACAAAACCCTCTAGTTCCAATTCATCCTTTGTTTTATTTCTAATTTCTTTGATCTCTGTTAGAGATAGTTCGCGTGCTAAAACAATTCTTTTAACACCCATACTATGCCAAAATTTAGCTGCTAAATAGTTAGTAGTATTTGCCTGAGTACTTAGATGAATTTCCATATTAGGTATTATCTCTTTTGCCATAGTAATGATGCCTGGATCAGTAACGATTATCGCATCAATTTCCAACGCTTCTAATGCCTTAAGATACTCCGGCAAATCGGTTAAATCTTCATTATGGGCAACAATATTAACAGTTACATAAATCTTTTTATTATACTGGTGTACAAATTTTGACGCTTTCTTTAATTCAAGCATGTCGAAATTTCCAGCTTTTGCTCTTAAACCATACTTTGGTCCACCCATATAAACTGCATCTGCACCATAAAATATTGCAAATTCTAGTTTTTCGTAATCGCCAGCTGGCGCTAATAGTTCTAATTCTTTGGGGACTAACAATTTGATCTTTCTATTATTTTCTTTTTTTTTGATTTGGTTATCCATCACTCTTCAAAATCTCCAATTTCCTTAAGTTTAACAGATATCGAAAGACCATCGCCAACGCTCAGTATTGAGGTCTGTATGGCATCGGAATTACAAATAAAAGTTAAGAACTTTTTTAATCTTTTTACAATTGTTATTTTTCTTTTTACAAATTTTGATTTATCAGCTAACATTCCCTTGAATAAAACATTATCACATATAAAAACACCACCTACTCTGAGTTTCTTTTCTGACAGTTTTAAAAACTCTAAATAGTGTCCTTTAGCGGCATCAATAAATATCAAATCAAATTGTCCTTCAAGCGATTGTATTGTATCTTTAGCATCACCCATAACGAGTGTGACTTTTTCATTTAAATTATATTCGTCAAAATTCTCTCTGGCGATTTTTGCCCATGGCTCATATTTTTCGAGTGATACGATTTCTTTAACACTTTCTGTTTCGGCCAATACTGCAGCTGAATAACCAATTGCTGTTCCTATTTCTAAAATTCTGACAGGTTTATTTATTTCGAGAATTGTTCTTAAAATACTAGCGGTATCTTTCGGAATAATAGGTATATTATGAGCCTCGCCATACTTTCTGATAGTGAAAGCAGGCTCTTTTTCATCTTTGATTAAATCGATGATAAACTTCATTTCAAGATTTTCGGAAACATTATCATTTTCAGTAATTTCGTTCATTAACTTCTCCTAGTCTTCGTTTGACTTATCTTCCATTTTCTATTGAATTCTTAGCTGTTAAATGCTCAGCATATGTCTTTGAGAATATGTGGGAGCCATCTTTTTTTGCAACAAAATATAAGTAATCTGTTTTATCTGGATAGAGAGCTGAGATTATTGATTTTTCACCAGGTGATGCGATTGGTCCCGGTGGTAACCCAGAATTTTTATATGTATTATAAGGCGAGTCGATTTCTAGATCTTTATACAAAAGAACGTCCTTACGACTTTTTAAAATGTACTGCACTGTAGCGCAAGATTGTAATCGCATCTTTATATTTAGTCTATTATAAAAAACTGCAGATACTTCCGCTCTTTCGTTATCTTTTTTCGCTTCACGTTCAATCAAAGATGCCATAGTAATGACTTTGTCCATAGACAGTCCTTTTTTATCAGCAACTGACTTGTATTTCTTAATATATATATCATTAAAGCGCGCCAACAAACGATTTACAATATCTTTAGGTGTCGACGTCTTTAGAAAATCATAAGTGTCGGGAAACAGATACCCTTCAAGTTGATTATCTCTCTTTGGTAATTCTTTAAGAAAATCAAAATTATAATCGAGGGAGTTAGCAGCTTTCATAAAAGCCTCACTGCTACATAATCCGAGGGTTTCAAATTTATTAGCAATCATTCTCATTTCATATCCTTCAGGTATGGTAATTCTAATTATTTCTACATGGGTATTTCCGTTTGTTATATCTTTTACTATGCTCTTTACATCCATTTTTTTTGTAAAAATATACTCTCCAGCTTTGAATTTTCCATCAAGTTTGTTTAGTCGACAATATAATCTGAAAACGTTTTCATTCTTTATCAGATCATTCTCCTTTAAAATAGAAGCAATCTTTAAAGTTGATGCTCCTACTGGAATTATAACCGAATATTCTTTATTATCATTTTTATCAACTGGATTAATACTGTTTTGATAGTACGAATTACTAAATAAAAACGAAAACAATCCTAATACTAAGACTGTTATTAAAGCAATTAATGGCTTGTTCACCTTAGATTTCTTCCTAATTATTCTTCTGCCAGTTGAAGTTACTCTTCTTGCCAAAGTTACACCTCTAATTCAATAAAAGTATTGCTATAGTCATTTATAATAGCGCTCAATACTTTCCTTATTCATTATATTATCTAAGCTCTTGATAGTAAAGGAAAATAGAAAAACATAAAATCTATAAGTATGCTTTATTAAAATCTTGTTAATAGAAACTATGAGAGGTATATTTATATTAGAAAGTGAAATAAATAGTAATAATTTAAATTAATTTAGGAGTTGATAATTATGAGTCATGATTTATTACAAAGTCAAAAAACAGAAATACTTGATCTCTTGAAATCCCGATTTGAAAAAAATTCATTGAGACATAGCGACAGTGATTGGTCAAAGGTTGAAAAAAAACTCGAGTTAAATCCTGAAAAACTTTGGTCACTATCAGAAATGGAAAGGACCGGTGGGGAACCTGATGTTGTTGGTTTTGATGAGAATACCGGCGAATTCATATTTTATGATTGCTCACCTGAAAGTCCAATTGGACGAAGAGGTACTTGTTACGATCGCGAAGGTCAGATGTCTAGGAAAGAGAATATTCCTGAAAACAATGCTATTGATATGTGTTCTGAAATGGGAATTGAGATATTAACTGAAGAAGAGTATCGAAAACTACAAACACTTGGAAAGTTTGATTTGAAAACATCAAGTTGGATAAAAACCCCTTCTGACATAAGGAAACTCAACGGTTCAATTTTTGCTGATTATAGATACGGACACGTCTTCATCTATCATAATGGGGTGGAGTCGTACTACTCTGCTAGAGGGTTTAGAGGATCACTGAGGGTATAACGAAAATTTTAACTTTAATAGTATAAACTTATTTATCTTTCGCATTCTTTTATAAATTCTCTGATAATAGTTTCGTATTCCCTTATTTTTTCAACATGATGTAAGTGTGATGCATCTTCTATAACAACATATTTTGAGTTAGGAGTACTTTCGTGATATTTTAAAACTGTTTGAGGTGTGCACTCATCATATTCTCCACATGTATAAAGCAAGGGAACTTCGATTTCATTTAACCTATCCATCACATCAAAATCCTTCAAATTTCCTGATACTTCGAACTCGCTATTTCCCCACATTTCATTATAAACTGTTAAACTCATTTTCTCGCTGCTACGCAAATAACTCTCTGGCAATGGATTCATTCTACATAAATGTCTATTATAGAATTCGTCCTTAGCGGCTAAATACTCCGCGGTATCAGTTATTCCAGTATCTATAGAAACATTCAAAGCTACTCTGTGTTCTTCCGGTAGTTCACTTATTAGTCGAACGGTATCATTTTCAAACATTTTTGAACTCATTACTGGCGAGCTAAGAATTACACCCTTAATTCCAATTTGAGTTTTATTTAATAAATAGTCGACACTGAGCATTGTCCCCCATGATTGACCAAAAAATATCAACTCTTCTAACTTGAGAGCATTTCTTAACTCATGAAGTTCTTCGCGAAATCGTTCAATTCGCCAAAGTGGTAAATCATCTGATTTTTCTGAATTACCACATCCTAATTGATCATAAAAAATTACTGGTCTCTCGTCTGACAGATATTCAAGTGGTTCAAGATAATCGTAGGCAAAACCGGGTCCACCATGAATCATGATTATTGGTATTCCTGCTTTTTCTTTTCCGACAATCTTGTACCATACTTTGCCTCCGATAACAGTTACAAAGCCTTCTTCACTATTTAAAGTTGTCTTGATTATTTCTCGCATTTATATCACTCCCTTATAAAAATTCTACTCTAATATATTAACACAAAAACAAAAGGACTAAAAACCGAAAAATCGGAATTAGTCCTCTAAAATTAAATATTCAGCAAAGCTACCATTATTCTCTACAAGCTAGCTAAAGTCTGTTTTCTTGCCTTTGCTCTGTCTGTGGCATTAAGCAATCTTTTTCGTACTCTGAGATTTTTTGGTGTAACTTCTAACAATTCATCATTTGAAATGAATTCAAGGAACTGTTCAAGTGAATATCCAAGCGGCGGAATTAATTTTAATGCATCATCTGAGCCAGAAGCACGCATATTCGATACGTGTTTTTTTCTACAAATGTTAACTTCAATATCATCAGATTTCGCATTTACACCAACTACCATGCCTGCATATACTTCGTAGCCAGCATTCAAGAATAAATCTCCTCTATCTTGTGCATTAAATAGTCCATAAGCTGTTGTAAGTCCACCCTCGAAAGCTACAAGCGATCCTCTCTGTCTTTCAGGAACTTCGCCTCTGAAAGGTTCATAGCCATGGAAAATATGATTCAATGTGCCGTTACCCTTCGTGTCAGTTAAGAATTGTGATCTATATCCAATGAGTCCTCTTGAAGGAATTCTAAAAACAATTCTTAATCTTCCATCAGATGTAGTAGTCATATCTTTCATTTCAGCTTTTCTGACACCTAAGCGATCCATTACCACTCCCATATATTCTTCAGGAATATCGATAGTGAGATCTTCGATTGGTTCGTAAATAGCACCATTTTTTTCTTTCATAATAACACGTGGTCGACTAACCTGGAATTCATAACCCTGTCTTCTCATAGTTTCAATTAATATCGATATATGAAGTTCGCCTCTTCCCATTACCTCAAAAGTATCAGCTGAATCAGTTTCATTAACTCTCATAGAAACGTTTGTTTCAAGTTCTTTGAAAAGTCGTCCTCTGATGTGACGTGAGGTTACGAAATCGCCTTCTTTTCCAGCAAAAGGACTATTATTAACGCTAAATTCCATAGAAATAGTTGGTTCGTCAATATTTACAAATTCAAGACCTTCAGGCACGTTAGCATCCGCTAAAGTATCTCCAATATTAATATTCTCAAAACCAGCTATAGCTATAATATCTCCTGGTAATGTTTCATCTGTTTCAACTCTTTTTAGTCCCATGAAGGCGTAAACGCGTCCAGTTTTTCCTGTGTATAAAACTTCACCAGGTCTGCAAACAGCTAAGTTTGTGCCCGATTTAAGAACTCCGCGTTCAACTTTACCAATAGCTATTCTTCCAACATATTCATCATATTCAATGGTAGTTACAAGCATTTGAAATGGATCTGCTGCAGGACATTCGGGCGCATCAACATTTTTCACAATCGCATCGAATAAATCATCCATATTATCTGTCTTTTTTGACATGTCAGTAGTTGCAAATCCTTGTTTTGCGGAAGTGTAAATTACAGGATAATCCAATAAATCTTCATCGGCTCCAAGGTCAATAAATAAATCCAATATTTCGTCTTCAACTTCGCCGAGTCTTTGATCTGGTCTGTCAACTTTGTTAATTACTACTATTGGTTTTAAATGAAGCTCTAAAGCTTTCTTAAGTACAAATCTAGTCTGAGGCATAGGGCCTTCAGCTGCATCTATAACTAAAAGTACACCATTAACCATTTTTAATACGCGTTCGACTTCACCGCCGAAGTCTGCGTGTCCTGGTGTATCAACAATATTAATTTTCATTTCACCATAATGAATAGCTGTATTTTTCGCAAGAATCGTTATGCCTCTCTCTTTTTCTAGATCATTAGAGTCCATAATTCTTTCCGCAACTTGTTCATTTATTCTGAATGTTCCGCTTTGTTTAAGCATACAATCTACAAGTGTTGTTTTGCCATGATCAACGTGTGCAATAATGGCGATGTTCCTTAGTTTTTCATTAAATAACATAAATCCTCCCAAAAATGATACGAATTGTGTTCCGTGTGTAAGATACCTTTAAGATTATATGCGTTTATTGTGAATAATACAACATAGTTAAGGTTAATTCTTTGTTTTTTGTCATCTTTTTGTTAAAATACTTTATATTTAGTTGATTTCGAACGTATTAACATATGATTTTTAAGCAGTTTGGCAATATTCCAAATTCTGAAGGTGTAGTTCCTACTTGTTCTCCATCGAGTTCTGTAAGCATATCGTGCCTGAACCAAAACTTTTTTCTTATTAATGTCAGACCCACGTTAACTTTGATATTTTTGCCTTTATAAAAAGAGCATTTTGGATTATTTAAATGTTTACCACTGTAAATCGAAAAAAAACTTTTAAATAGCACAGGCTTAATCATATGCTTGATAACTACTACGTCAAATTCACCATCGTTTATTACTGAATTAGGTGATATCATCATTCCACCGCCAAAGTATTTCCCGTTTGCGACTATGACACTGTTTATCTTTTCATTAGCAACTACTACATCATCAATAATAACTTCAACTGGAAGGTCTTTATACACCAACATTGTACTCAGTGCTCCGATGAGAAATGAAAGAAATCCTTTTAAGTGTTTTGACTTTTTGTTAACGCTCTCAGTAGTTTGTGCGCCCATTCCACAATCTCCAATGTTGAGAAAAATTCTCTTTTTTTTGTATGAAATTTCGGAATCAGTATTAGCAACCCATCCTACATCAATAATTTTTGTCTCATTCTTTTTCAAGTTTTCAATGAAACTTTCAACACCTTTTTTTTGACCAATAGTTTTTATGAAATCGCATCCAGTTCCCAATGAAAACACAGCTAGTCTTACTTTTTCATTTATTAAAGATAACTCTTCATTAAAAAAACCATTTGCTACTTCATTCATTGTGCCATCACCACCAACTGAGACAATTGTATCGAAGCCATTAGCAATTGCAGCTTTTGTTAGTTCAGAGGCATGAAAAGGTTCTTTGGTCAAAAAAACCTCCATATTATCAAAATGTTTTCTCAGTTCAATTTCGTGAAGCGGCCAATTTTTTCCCGTAGTTCCATCGGCTGAAGCCGGATTCACAATAAAAGCGTATTTATGCATGTTGCCTCCAAATGTTTTATTTTAAATATTTTTTTTTAATAAGTGGTCATACTTTCATTCATGCTTTCCCAGTTATTCTTATGAGCCTTTCTAGTTCCGATTCAAGTGCCTCAGAAACTCTAATTCCTTTTTTATATGATGCCGCAACGCCAATGTCTGGTATTCTCGGAATCATAAGAACATCTCCTAATTTCTCAATATAGAGCCCTTTACCATTAATTTCCTCATATATCTTTTCAAGAGTTCTAAATATTTCTATTGCTCCTTCAAGACAAACTTTAGAGAGTTCTTCTACTTTTCCTATACCAGAATCTTTTACAAATGTAGGTTTCGCATATGGTAACAGCATATTTATAGAAGGTATTAAATTTGAGATTTCACTATGATTTTCTTCTACACTTGGAATTAATTTTCTGTTATCCATCGAAAATTGGAGTTTTTCGATGCTGTCGCCTCCAAGGAAAGGTATCAGCATACTTTCATTGAACCAAGTCTTTAATTTTGGAACAATATAGGCTCCCTCAACTTTATGCCCTTGAATGTCCATCAATTCTTTTCCTTTGTTTGACAAAATTCCAACAATAATTTTTTTAACATTCACTTTATGCTTCCATAGTAGTGGGTTAAGTGCATTAAGCCTGTAACCTTTGTCGAGCAAATCATCTATTAGTATAACCGGCTTGTCCATAGATGCAAGTATTTTAATCTGAGTTTCAAGATCAAGGTAAAATGGAGAAGCCCCTATTCTGAAACCTACTAAATCTGAATGAAAAATCTTTTCAGTATGGAGACTTTTCGTAATACAGTTCGGAACCATTTGCTTAAACAACATATTTCCAAAAGGTGCACAAACGGCATCTCCATATTTATGTTTTTTAGAATAAACACTTCCTTCACTTATTGCTGAACTATTTCCTTCACTTACTGCTGAACTATTTCCTTCACTTATTGCTGAACTATTTCCATCACTTATCGCTGAACTACTATCTTCAGTTATATATGAAACATCGTTCTCTTTGCATATTTTTTTTATAAGGGACGCATATAACATTTTTCTATCAAAAGAGAGTAAAAGTTGACCTGGTGAAAGTCTCGTAAGCGCAAACTGTAATCTTTCTCGATTTAATGAAATCATGTCTGTAACTTCTTTCATACCGCTATATGGGCTCTTAATCAAAGGCTTGATGTCAAGATAAAGTGTGCTAACATTTTTCATAGAAACATGAAAAACTGGAAATTCGGCACCGTTTATTCTTAATTTAATAAAGCCATATAGAGTTAAAGCTTTGCTAATCAAACTAATATCTCTTCTTATAATATTATCGTGATAAAGGCAATACTCGTAATCATGAGCAAGTGCATTAGCTAAAGTCTCTGTTAGCAATAATCTGTCAATCTTTGTTTTGTCTTTTTCATCATAAAAAATACCATTAATTAACAATATGCTTCCTGTTGAATTATCATAAACAAAAGAAGAAATTTCTCTATCTCTAAAATGGTCGTACACTAAGTCATTCTTAAGTTTGCTATACACACTAAATCCCATTAGATCACCAGTCAACGTCTTTCTAATAGTAAGAATTCCTGCTTCTGGTTTTTTATAATGCTTTTCGATGTATTCCCCAAAGGAATTATCTCCATTGAAAAAAATCGTCTTTATTTCTGTTATCAAGTCATTTTTATATACATCATGCGTCTCCACATCCATCGATATATCCTCAAACGCTTCTTTATACCTATTAACGTCATCATTAAAGCCAAATGAAGATATATATTTTTCAGCGGAAGAATCAATTACTGAAGAAAGATCGCCTTGGGTGCTTATTAAGTTACTTATAGCTTTTGAGGAAAATCTCATTTTATCATTATCTATTTTAAGTCTGATAATTTTGCCATTAATCCTAGAAATTTTTTCTGGTAATTCTTCGCTACTCTCACAAGACAATCGTCTCTCGAAAATGAAGTGGTTCATATTAAAAAGTTCCATCGATTTATTTTCTAATGAATAAAAATCATCTTTGAGAATGGCTTCTTCAGCTACAATAATCCATTTATCCATTCCTTGAAATAAATCATTTAGTTTTCTTATATCATTATCATTTCCTCTGTTAATAGGTAATTCTAGAGGGTAAACATTAATCTCTAATTGATCCGAAACAGAAAGAGCCGCTATTTCTCCCCTTATTTTGCTAGGTAATAGACTTCTCTTCCACATGAAATCGTCGAGCATTAACATGACCTCGCATCCACTATCACGAACTTTTATTGCTACTTCTTTATGAGCGAGAGAAAACGGAGAAAACGCACCAAAGAAAAAAGCTATTTTATCTTTTTTTGTAATTTGAATAGATCCATTCTTTGTTTCAAAATCATTTATAAATCGATAAATATAGTTATATGCGACTGAATTCTGCGAAAGAACGAAGTTGTTCTCCATCTTATTTGACAAAAGAATATTAAGCTTTTTAATTATTTTATTTAGAACTTCATATTTTAATGTGTCACTAATATTTTTATTATCAAATATACTTTCAATTCGTTCATAATCAAATATAGTTAGCCCAAGATTGTGAAACGCTGACATTCTAATATTATTATTTGAGTCATATGTGGCTGAAACAAGCATTCTAAGTAACTTTTCTATTCTGATATCGCTTAACACATTTAATATATTATCTTTCTCAAGTTTTTCTAACAGAAAGGATAGTGATAATGCTGTAGTTTGTATATGTAGTATTGTAATTCCATGAGTTTTTCTTCTTATTTTATCTGATAAGTCCTCGAGCATTTCATTAGCTTCTTTTTCGTCTAGTAATACAAAAATATTTGATAAAAAGAAAGGAATGTTATAAACAAACTTAAAATCATTTATTTCTAACGCTCTAATTAATTCAATAGCAATATCATTTAGTCCTTCTTTTTTTAAGCCCTTAACTAGCTTTAACAGAGTAAATCCTGCGCTCCGTCTTATATTTTCAACTTCGCTAACCTTTAAAATATTGCATAAATGAAGAGCCAAATAGAAAAGATTTTCACCGCCCCAAGATTTACCATATAGTTCAAGTAATTCGAGATGGATTTTTTTAATATACCAATGTGTGTCAGTTTTTAGATTTGCTAGAAAAATGTGTTGAAGTGCCATAGGATCCTTCTTTAGTATTTCTAATTTGCTAAAGTCAACATTTTCCGATATAAGATTTAAAACTGATGCCAATACATAGCGCTCTGATACGAGTAACTTATCGCTATTTACCAATTCTTCCATTTCTTCTAACGTTAATGCTTTTCCTTCAATTATGGAATCGCTTATATAATAAGCAAACCCTTTGCTTATCACTTTTTCAAAACTTATAAAATTAAGTGTATAAAATTTCGCCAATGTATCAATAGCCGCTAACCTCACCCAAAGCTCATTAGAAATTGTAGCCTCTGAAATGAAATTAATTATTCCGTCCCAAGATTCTTTCTTAATATTAATATTCTCAAAGTTAATATCACAAAAGAATTTTTTTATCAATAAAACAATTCTCATTCTAAGAAGCGAAAGTTTTTTATCATTTTCATTCAAATTACTTTTAATATTTATTAAATCCAAAATTATTTCTATGGCTAAGCTTCGGCTAAAATTTGAATAATTGTTTTGGAGTAATGTTGTTAAAAAGACTTCACCGCTCTCCATCTGCCATTCGGACGCTGCAAGAGGCAGAGTCAGACTTGTGTCAAAAAGAGTAAACACAATATTTCTAATGTAATTTGAAATATCAAATTCACTATCCGTCAAAGTTATATTTTCAGGTATATGCTTTCTATACTTTTCAAAACTACTAAGTAAAACCATTACAGCAAGTTCTGCGCTATTTCTTCTTATATCATCTTCTGAGCTCGAAAATCTAGTAACTAAAAAATCAACAACCATTATCTTTTGATTTCTACTTAAATATTTATGGAATTCTTTTATAATATTAATGTTTTCTCTCATACGACTTGGATCTTGTTCATTCGAAAGTACTTCAAGGAAACTTTTTAAACTATTTTCATTTCTAAAGAAGTACATCATACGAATGTTGTGATCTATAGCCATATTCTTAAAGAAATCAACTAATTCCTTACCTTGTAGCATTTCAGGGTGTTTTTTTGGTTTCGATTCAAAGTATCCTGAAGTATTATTATTTACATCAACTCCAAGTGAAATTAAATAGTTCTCAAAGTCTTTAATTTTCATAAAAACTTTTACGTCTATTTCTAATTTTGGGGTTTTCATACGAAAATCTGAATAAATCAAAAGGAGATTCTCAATGGAAAGATTTTCAAGGTCTAAATCCCAGGTCGAGTGGTTTGAAGCTATACTAGCGAGCTTGGGCATATTATTTTTCACAAACCATAAATCTGTATAATAATAGTGCAAAAAAGGTTCTAGCTTTTCTTCACTTCCTAAACATGCAAGTTTACCAATGTCATGCCCTGATGAGATGGCCAACACAACTCCTAAATCGACCTCTAACGAAGTAAATCTTAGTTGCCTTGCGATAGATAGCGCAAGATAATAAACGCCTGTAATGTGCTCTAGAATCTTGTATCCAGACATTTCTTCATATATTTGCATTGTCTCAAACACTTTAAGTTCATTAAATTTATTAATAAAAATTCTATATTCGCTATCTTTTTCGAGTAAACTTTCTTCATCATTCTTAAGAGGAAGAATGAAGTTTTTATACTTATCAACGCCACTCATTTTTTCTTGTATTAACAAATTAATGTAAGTCAAAGATTCAATAAAGGCGTCAAAAAAAGCTTTCACTTGCTCATCATTTTCACTCTTTTTTTCTATTTCTAAATATGGAAATAAAACGCTCAATCTATAAAAATATAAATCGGAGAAAAATTCTTTAGGGTTCTCTGTGAAATAATCATGTTCCTTAATCAAGCCCCAATTAATAGTGCTGATAAATAGAAACAGATTTTCGGCTGTTTCCTTATTATTTAGTATGTTTTCATAAATTCTAAAACTATGAGATTCCTCTAAAGTTTCGTTGCCATTGTCAGTCCATAATGCTATATTATATTTTAAATAGATGTCACTTATTCTTTTCTTAAACGCAACATAACCAGTATCGAACATAAAGCACCTCGCATTTTCGAATATTTATATCTAATTATTATACCATAGTGAAAATATTGGAGGAAGAATTATTGGATAAAATTCAAGAGATTGAGTATTATATTTCCCAGTTAGAACGTCACCTTAATAGAAGGCTTATTTCTAGACCTGTAGGGAATCACGATTTAGAAAGAAATTATGTTTTCCACCTCTATGATAACTGGGGATTCAACGCGATTTTTAAAATATTTAATAAAAAAAATAGATGGAATAGAGAAGTTGCAGCTCTAAAAACATTCAGGGGTTCTTCTATTCAAACCCCTAGAATGCTTGATTTTGGGATTTTTGATGATGGAGTCGAATGGACTTTAATTGAATTTTTTGAAGGCATAGCTTTTGAAAACATCTCCAATCAGCTATCATCTGAAGAAATTGAATCTATCTACTATGATATGGGAATAGAACTTGCAAAAATCCATGAAAGCAGACAGTTTGATTTCTTTGGGAATTGGGACAGAAATGGAAACGGGATTGATTGTTATAGATCTTTTAGGGATTATTTTTCAACGCTATTCCGCTCTATTGAGTTTTGTATTAATGGAACAAGCCACACTGAACAAGAACTCATTGATTCATCGATTAACTATATATGGCACAATATGGCCATTATTGATAGTGTTATCGAGCCAAAACTTTGTCATAACGATTTCAGCAGTAGAAACGTAATTATTAATAGAGAGTCCACTACTGGTAAATACTTTTTGTCTAGTATTATTGATTTTGAACAATGTTTGCCTTCAGACCCCGACAAAGATTTGTTATATGCACTATATCACGCCAAAATGAAGTCTCCTGAATCGGCAGCAGCACTACTAAGTGGCTATAAGAGCTTACGCCAGCCATCGGAGTTCTTATTTGCTAAAGAAGCTTTTTATGAAATCTATAATGGTCTTTATATTATTAGTTGGTCAAAAAATTCAGCCCCAGCCCACTATGAAGAGGGCATGGAGCTGTTACGAAAGAATACGACGAAGTCGTAATTTTTAAAGATGAAGTTCTAAAGCTAATTTTTCTATAGTCTCAAGTGGAAGTTTCGTTATTTCACTCACAGTATTAACATTCATATTTCTTATAAGCATTTCTTTGGCCACCTCAATAATAGCCTCTTCTTTTGCTGATTCAAGAATACCTATTTCTTGACCTAGATAGGCAAGGTAAGCATCATATGCTCGTCTTTCATCTTCTGGCATCATCAAGTAATCAAGTTTTTTAGCGGCCAATAATATACCAGGTGATTTAAAATCATCTCGTATAGCTCCATGCTTAAAAAAATACACCCATTCATCAATAGCGTCATTTATAACATCCTGAAATTTTTCGGCATAAATCATATAATATTCAGGAAATACACCTTTACTAGTTATAACTGAAACTGTGTTCTCTTTTGCTTCTGTTTCATGCAAAATCAGAGGCTTATGAGAATGAATTCCTACTAGTTCAGTCGTACCATAATAAATAAAATCAGTATTTTCTTTTTCGTCAACTCTCATAGTATGGTAAAGAATGCTAATCGAAATTACCTTTGCTACTTCATTGTATCTGTTTCCAAGTTCGATGCTTTCAACAACCGCTTTCGACGTTCCCCACAAAAGTCTTTGGAGGTAATCAGCTTCTCTCTGATTCTGAATCTCAATTATTATTTGTCGTCCTTGTGAATCTTTGCATTTTAAGTCAACTCTATTAAACTTCCTGTTTTCTGCCTCGATATTACTCTCACTTTCAAGTATATCGAGAACCTTAATTTCTTCCTTTAAAAGGTTTGACAAGAAGGCTTCAAGAACATCAAAGTTAGCTTTATTCCTCAATATATATTTCATTGCCCAATCAAACCGGATAAGTTTTTTATTTGACATGCTCTTCACACTCCTTATCTTATTTTATGTATATTTTAGCACAAATATAGAATGATATACCATATGAATTTTTATATTTATATTTCAGTTATTACACATCAATTATTACACATCAACTATTAAACTTCAATTATCATACTTCAATTATCATACTTCAATTATCATACTTCAATTATCATACTTCCATAATTATAGGGAGTATCATTGGATTTCTCTTTGTTTTTTCATATATGAAGTTTCTTAGTGAATCTTTACATTTGTTTTTTATAGCATTCCATTCAACAATATTTCGTTCATTACAATAGTCTAGAGTGTTTTGAACGACTTCTTTGGCTTTGTCCATTAAATCTTCGTTCTCTCGTACATATACAAAACCTCTTGAAACAAGATCTGGACCTGAAATCAACTGTCCGGATTCTTTTTCTATTGTGAGAACAACTACTATTAATCCGTCTTCTGATAAGTGTTTACGATCTCTTAATACAACATTACCTACATCGCCAACACCTAGTCCGTCAACAAGAATTCTTCCAGTAGTTACGCTGCCATTTATTTTACAAGCGTCCCTATTTAATTCAACAACATTACCATTCTCGATAATGAAAATGTCTTCTTTAGGAATGCCCATATTTTCACCTAGCTTAGCATGCTGTTTTAGATGTCGAAACTCTCCATGTATAGGAATAAAGAATTTTGGCTTAGTCAATGCTAACATTAGTTTTAACTCTTCTTGACAAGCATGTCCTGAAACGTGAATTTCAGCTAAATGCTCATATACTACATCGGCTCCCTTTTTAAACAATTGATCTATTACTCGAGATACCAGTTTTTCATTTCCTGGTATTGGAGTTGCTGAAAGTACTACTAAATCCCCTGGCATAATGTTAACTTTTCTATGCTCAGAAACAGCCATTCTTGCTAGAGCTGACATCGGTTCACCTTGGCTACCAGTCGTTAGGATAACGATTTTTTCAGGTGGATATTTATTAATACTATCTATATCAATCAATGTACTCTCAGGAATATTTAGATATCCCAATTCACCAGCAGTTTTCGCAATGTTAACCATGCTTCTTCCACAAATTGCGACTTTCCTGCCATACCTTTCAGCAGCATTAACCGCTTGTTGTATTCTGTGAACATTAGAAGCAAACGATGCAACAAGAATTCTTCCAGTCGCTTGACCAAAAATATCCATGAAGCTCTTTCCAACCGTGCTCTCTGACATAGTATAACCAGGCCTCTCAACATTTGTGCTATCACTTAATAAAGCTAAAACACCTTGTTTTCCAAGCTCGGCAAATCTCTGAAAATCCATAAGTTCGCCGTCTATCGGCTGATAATCAACTTTAAAATCACCAGTATGAATAATAGTTCCAATAGGTGAATGTACTGCAATAGCAACAGAATCGGCTATGCTATGGCTTGTTTTTATGAATTCAACTTCTAGCATTCCAATTTTCACTATGTCTTTTGCTTTTACTACTACCAGTTCCACATCATTTAAAATACCATGTTCACTTAGTTTATTTTCTAAAATACCGAGGGTAAGTCTAGTTCCATAAACTGGCACGTTAATTTGCTTAAGAATAAATGGTAATGCCCCAATATGATCTTCATGACCATGTGTAAGGACAATCGCTTTAAATTTATCTTTGTTTTTTATTAGGTAAGTTACATCTGGAATAACCAAATCTATTCCGAACATCTCTTCATCTGGGAACATTAACCCACAATCAATAACTACTATAGTGTCTTTGTATTCAACAGCCATAATATTTTTTCCGATTTCATTCATTCCACCTAGTGGAATTAGTTTTAGCTTTGCTTTCGCTTTTGCCAAGTAATTTCATCTCCTTTTTAACATGAAAACATAAGGACACTTTTTGTGCCCATCGTTTTATATTATTTTAAATTTTATTTATTTGTTCATTGATACTAACATTCCTTGCAGTTTTCACAGAGCCCGACGAATTTTAGTGTATGGTTTGTAATTTTGAAGTTATACTTTGTTGATATTTTCTCCTCCATTTGGTCGAGAAGATCCTCTTCAACTTCGATTACCTTATTACATTTTTGACAAACCAAGTGGTGATGCTGGTGATCATCGCCTTTGCTAATTTCGTACCTACTCTTTCCATCTACAAAATTTTGTTTATATACAATGCCAATTTCTTCAAACATTTGGACTGTTCTATATACAGTCGCAAGCCCAATTTCAGGACATTTTTCTCTAACAAGTTCATAAATTTCTTCAGCTGATAAATGCCTGCCTTCATTCTCGATAACAGTTTCTAACACAAATCTTCTCTGCGGAGTTAATTTACAGCTTTTTTCTTTAAGTCTCTCTTTTAGACTTTCCACATTATATTTCGTATGATTCATGTGTTTTACTCCTCTATTATTAATTGAGAATGATAATTAATATATGAATTTTAAGCTAAATTGCCTCTTTTGTCAAGAAATATATGATTTTAGTGTTTGTGTTGGTATTAATTTAGTGCTTGTGTTGGCACTTGCTACAGTTGCCATTACACTCAAGATTCTGCTTTTGGTTAGTCCCACACCTAGGACACCTAAGATATTTATTATCTTTAAAATCTAAACCACATGTCTTACAAATATTATTCACAGAGCAAGAGTCAGTTTTCTTAGTAGCATCTATTTTACTCTCATTCTCAATTGATTTTACATTTTTCATTATATTATCCTCACAAAATCCTAGCTAAAATCCCACCTACAGTGAACGCTATCGCGAAACTTCCAAGCCAAATAAGTAGCGCATCTTTAACGCCTCTTTCTTTAAACAAAACCATAATAGCCGCGAGACATGGCACAAAGAGCGTCATAACAACAAGAGCAATTGTAGTTTGAACATGGGTCATATTTATCGCAGTCAATCCAGCAGCGCCAAAGTCCCGCCTTATAATGCCCATGATAAACGCTGTGGTGGTCTCGGCTGGCAATTTAAGAAGTCCAACTGTCAATGGTGAAAAAATATTTTGGAGAACTACTAAAAAGCCTGAGTAATTCATTACAGTTATCAAAATTGCGCCTATAAAAAATAGCGGGGTAGCTTCTTTGATAAACATCCAAGTTTTTTGGTACGTCTTTGTCAAAACATTTTTTAGAACTGGTATACGAATAGTCGGCAAATCTATAAGTAATGGCGATGATTCTCCAACCAAAAATTTATCCATTAACTTACCCGCTATACCAAACACAAGTAAGATTGTTACTCCATATATCAAAGTGAGCTTCCATCCTAGCTTACTGATTAAACCCACTATTACTCCTAACTGAGCGGAACACGGGATTGCTAAGCCAAGCAGAAATGTAGCGATTATT
>CAYZED010000009.1:55985-58273 GCA_964477445.1 uncultured Clostridiaceae bacterium
CCACTATCCTCTAATATTGACATTAAGAAATAAAAGCCAATTACCAAAGGTAATAAAAGACCTAGTATATAAACTGGTGCCATTGTTAGTATTCCAAATTCACCAATTAACAGTTCATAACCAAAGGTTCCAGTTTTAAATAAGCCTGAAAAAATTCCTGTTATAAACGGTACATATTTCTCCACCATAATAGTCGTTTCCGTAAATCCAACAACAGTTCCAGCCACAAATACGCCAATGAATTCATACATTAGTAATAATGTTAAAATGAGCATTGGAATCCCTGTAAAAGGATTTAGCATTAATGCACCAATTTTTGAACTTAAAGTGCCAGTTTTGTAGTTATAACTCATGATTTTTTGTACAATTTTGTCGACTGATTCTCGACGTTTCAAGTAAATATCATCTCTTCTACCAGAAATTTTTTGTCCATGTCTTTCCGCGATTATCTCATCGTCTTCCACAATTAGGAGTGCCTCTGCGTCTTCATCAACTTTATCAACATAGAACTCCATTATATTTGTTATGAATTTATCTCTATTACCGATTTTTGCATTATCAATCATTTCAAGTGTTTCTTTAACTCCGCGATTATTTACCGCTGAAGCCAAAACAACCGGTACCCCAAGAAGTCTTGATAGTTCTTCATGATCAATGACAATACCATTTTTTTCTATCTCGTCCATCATATTTAGCACAATTAACATAGGCTTCCCCATATCGATTAATTGTTTTGTCAAAAAAAGATCTCTATTCAAGTGATTCGCATCTACTACGTTCAAAATAACATCGGCATACAAAATTACATCTCTCGCAACCGTTTCTTCTTCGTTAAATGAAGAAACTCCATAAATGCCAGGCGTATCTAACACTTGAAAGTCTTTATATTTCCCTCTGCTTATATCTACAGTAGTTCCAGGAAAATTCGATACCTCAACATAAATTCCGGTTAAAGCATTAAAAAAAACTGACTTGCCAACGTTAGGATTTCCAACGAGCACGAGAGTTTTTTCTGAAGAATTTTTTTCTGATTTTTTCTTAAAAAAAGCAGTATTATTATGATCATGTCCCATAACTATTCACATTCCTCAACATCTATTTTTTCGGCAAAACCTTTTCCTATAGCGATTTCTTGCATCATATTCTTGAGAATTACTGGTCCACCTGGCAAGCGCTCAGACATAGTAAACACAGCACCTTCATAAATACCAAGTCTAATGGCTTGTGTCTTTAGGTCTTTATTGTTTATTTTCGTTATTCTAATCTTTTTTCCCTTTTTTGATTTAAACAAAGTCATTTAGACCACCTCCGAAATCAAGTTTTTTTCATAGTTTTAACTTTGATTATTCTACTCACTTTAGATTATATGCTAATTGAGAATCGTTGTCAACTAAAAGTTATTATTAGTATATTGCTGGAATGAATTCAATTAATCTGTATATGATAATAAATCGGTGAGCTCGCCTTTTCGACAATGTTTTAAAATAGAACAATGCATTTCGATATATTGGTCTTCTATGTGTTTAAAATTCAAATTTCCTATGATATCATTTAAATTAGCTTTACTAATCAGAAAAAACACTAAGGAGGAATAAAAATTGGTCTTTTTATCAAAAAGAGCTAGCGAAATGCCAGCATCACCTATAAGAAAATTAGTTCCATTTGCTCAGGCTGCGAAACAAAAAGGTACAAAAGTGTATCACCTTAATATCGGGCAGCCAGATGTTAAGACACCTGAAATATTCTATGAATCATTAAGGAATTTCTCGGTTCCAGTTTTAGAATATGCACTTTCACAAGGAAATACAGAACTAATCGATTCTTTCAGAAGCTATTACCAAGACTGGGGTTGGAGCTTTGATGAAGATGAAATTATTATTACTAATGGAGGTTCAGAAGCACTTATTATAGCGTTTTGTTGCATTGGAGATCCTGGTGATGAGATATTAGTTCCTGAACCTTTTTATGCAAACTATAATGGATTTGCAATAGAAGCCGGAATGCATGTTAAACCGATTACCACAAGAGCTGAAAACGGTTTCCATCTCCCATCTCAAGAAAGCATTGAGCGTTTAATAAACACAAAAACACGAGCTATTGCGATTTCTAATCCGGGAAATCCTACAGGTTGCATTTATACCCGTGAAGAATTAGTGATGCTTGGCGATATCGCTAAAAAATATGATTTGTTTTTAATTGGCGATGAAGTTTATAGAGAATTTGTTTATGATGGATTAAAGTTTACATCACTTATGGATATCGAAGGGATTTCAGATAGAGTTATTATT
>CAYZED010000009.1:58283-64440 GCA_964477445.1 uncultured Clostridiaceae bacterium
TTGCCTCAAAAAATAAAGAACTCATGCATATCGTTCTCAGATTTGCACAAGCCAGACTTTGTGTCCCTACTATTGAAATGGTTGCCGCCGCTAAACTCGCTAGCACGCCAAAATCTTACTTTGTTGAAGTAAATGAAGAATACCAAAAAAGACGTGATATTGTTTGTAACGCTTTGTCAAAAATCCCTGGTGTAGTTTGCGAAAAACCTACAGGAGCGTTCTATGTAATGGCAAAATTACCTGTAGTTGACTCTGAAGAATTTGCAAAATGGATGCTGACTGATTTCTCTCTAAACGGTGCAACAACTATGGTAGCGCCTGGAGCTGGTTTCTACGCGACACAAGGACTTGGAAAAGATGAAATAAGAATAGCATATGTTTTATGCGAAGAAGATTTAAAAGCAGCTATGGAAATACTAGCTGAAGGAATCAAGGTTTATAATAATAGGTAAGGTCTAGAAGAAAAACAGGAGAGAACGTTTTGCGACTTTTTCTCCTGTTTTTTTCTTGCAGGTCTTGATTTATTAAAAGAAAACAGACTACTTCATAAGCTAGTCTGTTGAATAGTAAACTTTTGATTTTGATTTATCTATGTAATAGCCTTAAAGCCCAAAATGTTTCTCCACAACAAACAAAGTATTTTCAACTGTACTATTTTCATCTCTTTCTACCCAAAAATACGGACTCTTTTTTATGGCTTCATATTTTTCTATATTAATATACTCAAGTGTCTTATTACAATTTTCTTTAGCAAGGCATGGGTTTGTAGCACTATTAATAAATTGGTTAAAGTCATCATGATCTGGTCTGTTGCAATAATCATCAATCACGTTTTTAGGATTTCTAAGCAGAAAAACTATATTCTTTGAATCGGTAATCATAGTAACTTCATTTAATGTTAAGTGCAAATCACATATTACGATTTGTTTTTCTGATAATCTGATTAGATCCATGATAATGAAGTCTAATTGTTCCCTTGTGTTATCTAAAAGCCACTTACCATATTCCCTGTATGGTCTTAAAAAGAATTCATCCGCATTAGCAAACCTTTTATTCATAGTTGGTTGATCAATACTATTCGACAATTTCTTATGACTTGCAAATTTTTCATCAACATCATAAACAATAAAACAATGTTTTTCAGCTAAGGCACGAGAAATTGTCGTTTTCCCACCGCATGGTGTACCCGTTACAAAGTAAACATTCTTTAAATATTTTTTTATTATATTGTCTCTAATGTTCATGTATTATCTCCTCATGTTATAAGTCGTTTTGTAAAATTAGGCCATTTTCGTATATTTTGTAGATCTATCGTATAAAAAGTATATTGATAGAGGAAGGATTATTTCAAATTCTTCAAATTATCTTGTAACACTTTATTATTTCCAAGGTTTAATTCCGCATTTCTGATATATTTCCATCACAACAGGTTCTTTTCCTTTAATATAACTGTCAATATCATGTGGAAATTTATTAGACTTTTCGATTTTTATTTCACTATATTTTTTGCAGTCTAAAGGATGTGACCTTAAATAGTCTCTGAAAGTTATTTGCCTTTTATGTTCTGCTGAATCCTTTGGGCACATATATAAATAGTGCGCCATTAAATATGGTTTATCAACATACTTAAATGCTTCCCGACTTTCAACGCCTAAATTACCCTCCTGTATATAACCAATACTTGCTAACTTTTCAATTACTACTGGTAACATATAATTTTCAACTATAATGTTCATGTCAATAATCGGCTTTGCCCATAAGCCTGGAACTGAGGTACTCCCTATATGTTCAATGGAAACAATATCGTTATAAAGAACTGATAAAATTTCATTTTTGATTCTTTCGAATTCAATTATCCATTTTTCGTCATACGGTACAACAGTTATATTACGCATACTATCCTCCACATTTTATATAACTTACTCCAGTAATAATCACAATATTTACGAAAACAGACTATAAATCTATCACATCAAAAACTGACTTCAAATCTATTTCAAGATCCGAGAAAATTGTAACTTTAGTTTTGTCATCGTCATTATATATTTCTGGTCTTCCATATTTACCATTTGTCAAAGTAAATACACTTACAAGCTTTGGCTCAGGCTCTACTAACCAGTAAGTTTTAACTCCTGCTTTTTCATATTTATTGAATTTCACAAGTTTATCATTTTTACTTGTAGAAGGCGATACGATTTCTATAATCATATCTGGTGCACCTTTGCAGCCTCTATCATCAAGTTTATTTTTATCACAAACTATCGTTATATCTGGTTCGACTACGTTTTTCACGTCATTATCATTTAGTTCAATATCTAGTCTTACAGCAAAAGGTGATGGATAAACTTTACATGGTTTCCCAGTGAGGTACACAGCAAATTGCTTTGATATTTCCATGAGAATTTCTTGATGTATTCTTGATGGTGCAGCTTGCATAAGTGGAATACCATCTATTATTTCCCATCTTTCATTTTCATCCCATGTCAAGTAGTCTGCGTATGAATATTTTCGCACATCATCTCGCTCCTTTACAAATCCCAATCCATCCGGCCACGTCTTACGTAACATCGTCGCGATTTACCTCATATCTCTCGCAATTGCAAACACTCCCATAATAGTACCTTCACTGTTTTTATATACATTAGCGTTGAAAGAAACCGGTATTCTTCCACCACTTGAATTAACTAGTTCCAGTTCATATCCCTTTACCTTGCCTTCATTGAAAGTTTTTGTAACTCCCTGAAACGCTCGACTAGGTTCTGAAAAATAATTTTCGAATTTTGAATTAACTAATTTTTCTCTCGAATACCCTGTTAATTCTACAGCTGCTTCATTTACATCTGTTATAATGCCTTCGCAGTTTATTGTAACCATAAGATCAATACTACTTTCAATCAAGCCTCTGGCATAATTTTTTAATTCTTCTAACTCTTTTACAATCCGACGCGTTTCGCTTATATCTCTTGCAACTGCAAAGATTCCTTGAGCAATATTTTCTTGATTATAAAAAACGGTGGCATTAAATGAAACTGCGACTATATCATTACTGGATGTTTTTAAGTCAAGTTCATAATTTTTGACCTCTCCATCTTTAAATGTGAGCAAAACACCGCTTTGAGCTTTCTCAGGACTCACAAAATGTTGTTTAAAAAAGCTACCAATCAATTCTTCTCTTGAGCATCCAGTGATTTTGATAAATGCTTGATTTACATCCATAAGTGTTCCATCTAAATTAATTACCATAAAAGCATCAAGACTTGCCTCAATTAAGCCTCTAACATAATTTTTTGACTGTGCCATCTCGCTGTGAACGATGTCCGATATTTCTTTAATACACACAATGCTGCCATGTACGAGGCCATCAACACTGTCGCGATAAGTCATTGCATTGATCAAAACTGCTAGTGTTTTGCCATTATTTAATCTAATTCTATTCGGAATTGCAGTGATTTTGCCTCGTAAAAAACAAGTTTGAATGTCATTTTCTAATCCTTCATAATTTACAAAAAGACTAGATAACGTTCTTCCTTTTAATGAACTTTTTTCTATTCCACTGAGTTTACAAAATGCATCATTGACATCAGTTATTAAACCAACTTCATTAATTGTCAAATGCGGGTCAAAAATACTACCTAGAAGTCCTGATGTATATTGGTGCGCATAATTTAACTCACCTTTGAACTCCGAACTATTAACTACATTTTTTGCCTGTCTAATACCATTTTTCGAGATAAGATTTAACAATTCATCAACCTTTTCTTTTGAAGGAAACGCCCATTCTTTAGAACTTGGCAAATGAATAAGTTCATGAATCACAAAAGCCCCATCGTCTTCATTCTCATTCTTTAAAGATAATTCGAGCATTTCGGCCATGGTTTTATTATAGTCAACTAACTCACCGTGCCCATATCCTGCACAATATGGCTTAATTGTTAAAAGCGGACCTATTTTTTCGTCGTTAAAAACCCAAAATGGAAACCACCTACATACAAGATAGCGACTATCATGTTTGCTACACATATTTTTTTCGTTAAGAAATGCGCAACTTTCATAAGTAAAAGTTGCAATTTTTTTAGCATATCTGCAACATTCACCACAATTTTGACATTCCAGACGGGTAATGCCCGGAACTACGAAATGACTTTTTGTTAAGACTCTTAAAACTTCTTCATCTTCTACATTCATTCCTAAAGCTTTTAAGCCTTCTGTTCTTTGACGTGTATCCAATTTATTGTACTCTGTCAATGATTCCCAAAAAATCGAGTCGCGTTTTAACATCTGCTGCATTTGTTTAACTTGCGGCAAAGGTTGAATTCCTTTTGTGTGATTGTTTTTAGTAACAGATTTAGGAAAAGTTTTCTTCTTCTTGTCTTTACTCATTAGTTATTATGCTCCTTTATCCATTCAACAATGTCGTTCATAACCTCGTCGCGATTAATCTCGTTTAACATTTCATGCCTACCATCTTTATAAAGTTTGTATCTCAGATCTTCAATTCCAATTTTTTTGTAAAAATTATATTGATTAAGGACACCTTTGCCAAAATTCCCAACTGGATCTTTTTCTCCGGTGAATATATAAATAGGTAAATTCTTTGGTATGAATGAAGCCATGCCAGGTTGGTGAAGTTTGCTTAGACCTTGTAAAAAGTCAAAAAAGAAGCCTGCTGTAAAAACTGTTCCACAAAATTCATCATTTATATATTTATCAACTTCATTGTTATCTCGAGATAGCCAGTCAAAACTAGTGCGATTAGGTTTAAATGAATTGTTAAAAGCCCCAAATGACAGCTCATTTAAAAATGGACTTACTTTATTTCGACCAGAAAATAATGAAATTAGCTTTGCTATTACAATTCCAAAGTACAAAATTGGTCCTTGTTTACCATTGGTGCCACTTAAAATAACTCCATCGACCTCTTTTCCGAAAAGTTGTATGTACTTTTGGCATATAAAAGATCCCATACTGTGACCAAACAAAAATAATGGTAGTTTTGGATTATCCTTTTTTATTATGTCAGTGAGTTGGTGCACATCACGAACCATCCAATCAAACCCATCCGAGTCAGCCAGTATTCCCAATTTATCTACAGTAACAGCTGTTCTCCCATGTCCCCTATGGTCATTTGCGTAAACACAAAATCCTTTACTGGTTAGGAATTCAGCAAATCGCTCATATCTAGAAGCTTTTTCAGCCATTCCATGAGCTATTTGTACGATTCCTTTTAATTCAATTTCGATATTAGGAGACCATTTGCTTACGAAAATATTAGTTCCATCGTCCGATTTAAACGAAAAATTCTCAGAAATCATTTTTTAGTCCTCCTTGAAAAAAATTTGCTTAACTTATTCATCCGATCTAACAAAAGTATATTCTCCGTTGATAATAGTATTTAAGGCATTCTGCATTTCGTTGATTTTATCTGAATAGTTTTTTTCATCATACTCGATATACCCTACTGTCATCCAAAACCCTTGTTTAAATGTTTTTTTCTTAAAACCTAGAACTTCTTTTTTTAAATGCTCAAACAAATCCCAACGAATCTCTCTAGTGTATTTACCATTTCCAGTTATTTTAACTGCAATTATATTATTTTCGATTTGAAGGTAAATTTCCTCAATATCAGGTTTTGTTAATTTACAAGAAGCCAATTCTATTTTGGTTATATGGTACCAATGTAATCCCCAAAATCCATTCGATTGATTTGGTACATAATACCAATTATATCCTCTGCTGACATCAATTATTTGATCTTTGACTAAATGTGTAAAGAAACCTTTGTAAGCATGACCTTTTGATTCTCCCCATTCTGAAATTGATTTATTTTTATATGCATTTACTGCCACGTCGATTTCTAAAAGATAATCATAATAATCTTTAAAAATATTATTTCTTGTCTCAACAACATACTTACTAAAAATATCAATCAGGTCATTCCTTGTAATATTTACAACTTTTTCTTCTTCATATGCCTGTTCCACTATTTTATAATATGCACAGACTATATTATCGAGACATACTATATTCTCTTTATTTGCTTCGAAGAGTTTGCTTTTATATTTTTCTATTTGTTCATGATGTTGACAAGTAAATGTTTTGTCTTCAATAATGATATGATATCTTTTATTAACAACAACATATATATCTATATTCATGA
>CAYZED010000009.1:64450-73000 GCA_964477445.1 uncultured Clostridiaceae bacterium
TTTGAATTTCTGATACTATTAATTCTTCATCAGTTTTCAGAATTTTGGAAAGTAGCTCTTTCGCGCATCTAGTAAGTACCTTATCCTCTTCATAGTGAGCTTGCATGGCAAAACTCAATAACCAACAAATAAATGCATCTTGAGATAACTCACTAGTCGCAAATCTAAACAAATTATTCCTTGTCATCTTACGTAATCCTCTTTTCATATTTTTAATATTTTCTTTTATTTAAGAAAACCGGAATTTCAAAATCATCTTCAACATCTAAATCGTTGGCATTTAAATCATCCATAAATCCAACACTCGGGTTTGGCTTTGTGTGGCTATCTAGGTCCTCATCATCCAGCATATTCGAATTTAAAATTGTTTTACCCTTTTCCTTTTCTCCACCCTTTAGCTCAATTCCACTTATTGCTCCAAGTTCTTCACTTTTATCAAATCCAGTCGCAATTACTGTAATCTTTATCTCATCCATTAACGTTTCATCAAACCCAGCTCCCCAAATTATATTCACATTGGGATCCGCTAGATTCCGAATCAAATCAGCTGCTTCACTAACTTCAATAATACCCATATCTTTATTCCCTGAAAAGTGTAGTAAGATACTCTTGGCCCCGTTAATACTTGTTTCGAGAAGAGGTGAATTAATCGCCTGCTTCATAGCATTCGATGCTTTATCTTCTCCTGAAGCTCTTCCAATACTCATATGTGCAACCCCTTGCTCAGTCATAATAGTCTTCACATCTGCAAAATCGTGATTTACTAATCCAGGAACCATAATAATTTCTGTAATTCCTTGTATAGCTAAGCGTAGAACATCATCAGCTATTCTAAAAGCCTCCATTAATGATGTTTTTTTATCAATAATCTGTAAGAGTCGATCATTTGAGATAGTTACCAAGGTATCTACCTTTCCCATTAATTCTTGAAGACCTAATTCTGCCTGTTCTTGTCTTCTCTTCCCCTCAAAAGCAAATGGTTTTGTTATAACCCCAACTGTCAAAACGCCCATCTCTTTAGCTAGTTTTGCAACAACTGGAGCAGCTCCAGTACCGGTTCCACCACCCATACCTGCTGTGATAAATACCATATCAGTACCTTCTAGTATTTTTTTGATATCACCATAGCTTTCTTCCGCTGCACGTTTTCCGATTTCTGGATTTGCGCCGCAACCTCTACCTTTAGTGAGCTTTGCCCCTATCTGGATCTTATTTTGTGCCAATGACTGATCAAGGGCTGGCTTATCTGTGTTAAGCGCGAAAAACTCAACTCCATTGACCCCTGCAAGAATCATACGATTTACCGCATTATTTCCGCCGCCGCCTACCCCTAACACTTTAATCTTAACCATTTTCTCTGATTCGCTAACTAATTCAATTTCTAAAGCTGCCATTAGTTTAATACCTCCAGTATTCATTGCCTAAAAATTTACTTTTACAACCGTGTTTCCCGTCGAATCTATAAATTTCATAAAGTCTTCATAACTAAGTAAAACTGAACATGTATTCACATTAGGATGGAATGAGACACTTCCGCTGTTTGATATATCCTCATCTATAACTGCAGTAACAATTTTGTTTTTATCATTTATTAGACCAAAAGGTGAAACAGCTCCAGGTGTTAAATTTAAATACTCAAGCATTTCTGACTCATTTGCAAAAGTCATGTTCTTTTGTCCTAGAAAAGTCTCTATACTCTTGATATTTGCTTTTTTATCATCTGGGAGAATAACTAAAAAGTATTTCTTTGTCTTTCTGTCTTTAAGAAAAAGATTTTTACAACCATGCTCCTTAAAGTCACATACTGCCTTCGCTTCAGCCACCGTGTAAACAGCTGGGTGATCAAATCGTTCATATTTAATCATAAGAGTGTCCAGTATTTCTATTACTTTTAGGATTTTCAATTCATTTTCGCTTGTTCTTACTGTCATTTTGTCCTCCAGTTAACACAAATTATCGAATAATCTTTTTTAAAAGATTTATATCTACTTAATTATAACAAAAATGTAGCTTTTCGAAACATCTAAACAAAATTATTAAAAAAACAAAGGTGGTTTCGCTTTTTTCAATCTAAAAAATACTTTACTTGCTAATTAGATTGAGGTCATACGAAACAATGAATATAGAATATATATGTAATTTTTAAAGCGTCTTTATAAACGAATAATAACCTATTTTGCCTCTGAAAAATTTAATATACAAAAAAAATAACCCAGCGAACCTGATTAAGGTATGCTGAGTTATATAGAAAACTAAATAATTTAAACTGCTGTTTTCTTTAAAATAGGAAACTTCAGGTTTGATTTTGAAGCTTTTTCTTTGATATGCTTTATAAATTCTTCATTAGTCATATCTTTAGTTTCTTCATAGTTTTTTGCTCTAATTTCATGAATTTCTTTCATTTCTTTTGACTCATTCATTTTCAATACCCTCCTCATTAATTAAAACTTCAGAAGTGACAATATTCCTCACGGTATAAGCGTGGCTATATCCCTTACGGAATAAGCGTGGCTATATTCCTACGGAATAAGCCTATTTGCCTCTAAGCCTGTGTTTTCAGGGAATCCAAACATTAAGTTCATGTTTTGAACCGCCTGTCCAGAAGCGCCTTTTATCAAATTATCAATAACAGAAACAATTACTAATTTATTTGTTCTTTTATCTTGTGCAAAACCAATTCTGCAATAGTTTGAGTCGTACACCCACTTTGTTTGAGGAAGAATGCCATTTTTTTCGATTTTTACAAAATATGAATCCTTATAGAATTCATCATATAATGCTTTGACTTCCTCTAATGTGATGTTATTCTTAGGATTTGTGTAGATTGTAGACAAAATCCCTCTGTTTACTGGTATAAGGTGAGGTGAGAATGTTACTCTAGCTTCGCTTCCTGCGAGTTTACTAACTTCCTGTGTAATTTCAGGAGAATGTCTGTGACTTCCTATACTATATGCCTTAACACTTTCGTTAACTTCCACAAAAGAAGTTCCTAAATTTGCTCCTCTACCGGCTCCTGATACGCCAGACAATGAATTAGCAATAATATCTTTTTCATCAATCAAGCCATTTTTAAGTAATGGCGCGAGTCCAAGAATAATGCTAGTAGGATAACATCCTGGATTTGCGATTAAATTTGCATTAATTATCTTTTCTTTATTTAGCTCACAAAGACCATAAACGGCTTTGTTTAATAATTCCGGATAACCATGAGTGAATCCGTACCATTCTTCATACATTGAAGTTTGATTCAGTCTAAAATCAGCACTCAAATCAATGACTTTTTTTCCTTTTTTTATTGCTTCAGCAGCAACATCGGCACTTTTACAGTGTGGTAATGCAGTAAAAATCAAATCTGATTTTTCAATAGCCTCTGAAACTGAGTATTCATCGAGCATACCGCTAAAAGTAGTTTTGTCATCAATCTCAAGTCCAGGATATAAATCCGAAATCGCAGTTCCTTCTCTTCCGCTAGAAATTAATGCTCTAATTTTTGCATACGGATGTTTATTTATAAAATTTGTTAGAATTGCGCCGGTATAGCCCGATGCACCAACTATTGAAACCCACATATTTTTTCTCCTATGTTTTCATATCTTCTTCTATTTATATTTTAGTTTGCTTTACATTTTTAAATAATTGCTATAATCGCACAAATCGCTTGTTTAGCTTAGCCCACTTTCGAAACTTCATAGAAAGCTTTGTTCAAAATTCCAACTGCTTCAATAATTTCATTTTCTGTCACAGTTAGTGGCGGTAAAAATCTTATTACATTAGGTCCCGCTTGACAAACCAAAAGTCCAAGTTCATGACATTTGTTAACGTATGCTTCAGCTGGAACATTTAGTTGAAGGCCAACCATTAGTCCTTTTCCTCTAACTTCTGTGATTTCAGAATGAACTGATTTCAAATCGTTTAGTTTTTTATTAAAACTCAAACCCGCTTTATGAGCATTTTCTGTAAGATTTTCTTCTAACAAAACTTCAAAGGCTGCTTTTCCCGCAGCTGCGGAGATAGGATTTCCACCAAATGTTGATCCATGGTCACCAAACTTAAACGCTGATGCTGCAACCTCCGTAGCAATACAACAACCCATCGGTAGGCCACCTCCAAGTGCTTTGGAGAGTGTCATAATATCAGGCTTAACACCATAATGCTCATGTGCAAAAAGTTTTCCGCTTCTTCCTAAACCGCATTGAATTTCATCAAAAATCAAAAGTGCATCATATTTGTCACATAATTCTCTTGCTTTCTTCATGAAAGCTTCTTTAACTTCAACGACTCCGCCTTCGCCTTGTATTGGTTCAATAACTAGCGCGCAAACCTCATCATTGAAGCTTGATTCTAACTCTGCTACATTATTAAATTCCACATATTCGAATCCTGTCCAGAGCGGCCCAAATCCCTGATGATACTTATCTTGTCCAGTTGCTGTCAGAGTCGCTACAGTTCGTCCGTGGAAAGAATTCTTCATAGTAATGATCTTATACTTCTCGATATTATATTTGCTTTGTGCATACTTCCTGGATAGTTTAAGAGCTGCTTCATTAGCTTCTGCTCCACTATTACAGAAAAAAACTTTGTCTCCGAAGGAATTATCAATTAGTATACTTGCAAATTCCATTTGTGGATCTGAATAGAATAGGTTAGAGCATTGCATAAGCTTTTCGGATTGGTTTTTTATTGCGTCAAGAACCTTCTTGTTTCCATGACCTAAATTCATTACTGCTATTCCAGCCACAAAATCTAGATATTCTTTGCCATTTGAATCAGTTACTCTGTTGCCTTTTCCTTCTACTAGTTTTATGTTAAAACGTTTATATGTGCTCATTATATTTTTGTCTTGAGTCTTATTTTTATCTTCGTCTATTTTTTTATCTTGATCTAGGTTTTTATCTTCGTTCATTTTTTTATCTTCTTTCAAAATTTAACCTCCTAAAATTCACTTTCTAAAAATATCTATTTTGTTACTAATGTTCCCAAAGCATTATCATTATTCATCCAATTGATCAAGACATTTTCAGTTTTTGCATTACATATTATTGCTGAATCGCACCCATTTTTAACTGCTTTCAGACAACTATCGAGTTTTGGTATCATTCCACCTTCAAATTCTCCGCTACTGATTCCGTTTTCAATTTTATCAATAGTTATAGATTCAATAAGCATTTGATTTTCTTTACCAAAATTCTCATATAAACCGTCAACATCAGTTACGAAAACAAAAACATCAGCTTTTATTTCTGCCGCTATTGCAGCTGCTGCGAAATCTGCATTTATGTTTAATGATTTATTATCAGAATCAAAACCAATTGGAGCAATAACTGGAATAAGGTTTTCATAAAGAACTTTCATAATAATTTCAGAATCAATTTTCTGGACAGTACCGACTCTGCCATACTTTTCTTGATCCAAAATCTTCCCTTTAATAATTCCAGCAGATCTTCCTGAAAGGCCAATAGCTTTGTCTCCAAATTTATTAATTTCCATTACTAAATCTGGATTAACTTTTCCGCTGAGAACCATTTCAACAAGTTCCATCGTTTCGTCATCGGTAACTCTCAGCCCATCAAGAAACTTTCCTTCTTTATCAATTTTCGAGAGCCATTTATTAATTTCTTTTCCGCCACCGTGAACGAGAACTATACTAAAACCAGAATCCTGAAGCTTAATTATCTGCGAAATTAGTGCTTTTATCTGAGCTTTGTCTTGTTCAACACTTCCACCAATTTTTATTAATATTTTTTTCATATTTTAATCCTATTTTCTTCTCTCAGCAATTCTTTTTTACAATTGTTATCAATTGTTAGCAATTCTTATCAAATTTATCAAGTTCTATAACTTGCATTAATTTTTACGTAATCGAAAGAAAGGTCACAGCCCCAAGCTTTCGCTTCATAACGTCCACTTTTTAAGTCAATCTCAATTTTGATTTCTGTACATGATAGTATTTCTCTAGCTTCTTCTTCGTTAAAATGGACACCAGAACTGTCTCTGCATATCGCCATTCTTCCGGCAAAACTCACAAAATCAATATCAATTTCTTTATGACCTAGGTCAGCGCCTGAATATCCCAGCGCAGCTATAATTCTACCCCAGTTAGCATCTTCCCCAAAGAATGCAGATTTAACAAGGCTTGAACCCGCAACAGATTTTGCTGCAATTTTTGCATCTTCTTTACTAGGTGCATTCTTTACTTCAACTTCCAGGAACTTTGTGGCACCTTCGCCATCCTTAATAATCAATTTTGCGAGTGCGGTATTTACATGGTGCAACCCTTTATAAAATATGTCATATGAATCGCCATAGTCATCGATTACTGGGTTTTCTGCTAAACCATTTGCTAAACAAATAACCATATCGTTAGTGCTTGTATCGCCATCAACAGTAATCATATTATATGTATCACTAACAGAATCTTTAAGTGCATTTAAAAGTAATTTATGTTCAATATTAGCATCGGTGGTGATGAAGGAGAGCATAGTTGCCATATTTGGATGAATCATGCCCGAACCTTTCGCCATACCGCCAATGATAATTTTCTTCCCTGATATTGTGAAAGAAATTGCAATTTCTTTCTTAAATGTGTCAGTCGTCATAATAGCTGTAGCTGCTGCTGTTCCGCCACTATTTGTGAGCTCTAACACAGTCATTTTTATTCCTTTTTCAACCTTATCCATAGGCAATTCAACACCTATTATTCCAGTTGAAGAAACTAATACATCTGATGTATTAATATTTAGAAATTCCGCAGTCATAGAAATCATTTTCTGTGCATCTTGCATTCCTTGTTCACCAGTACATGCATTCGCATTTCCGCTATTAATTATAATAGCTTTTGCCTTTCCATCTTCTACATTATCCATTGATAACAATACTGGAGCGGCTTTAAAAGAATTCTTTGTGAAACATGCGGCAGCCGTTGCCATTACATCAGAAACCACAAGTGCCATATCTGGTTTAAACTTTTTTATACCTGCTCGAACTCCAGAAGCTTTAAAACCTTTAGCTGCTGTAATTCCACCCTTAATTTCAGTAATTTTTTTCATTATCAGACCCCTACTTTCAAATTTATATATCGTTTTTATACAATGAAGTAATTATAATAGCAAATGTATTAATATGCAATGATTATTTGAAAAAAATTATGTATTTTTTCTTATACATTGTTGCAGGGCTATTAGCTGCCTAGCGATATAACAAAAAGTAAATTATACATTTATTTCGTATATATATACATCAAAATTATTTGTTTCGTTTAATAATTTCTTAAAACAAATTTTACATTAACAAAAAAAACGGCTATTATGCATAATTATTTAAATATTTGCATAATACACCGTTTAATATTAATGAAATCAAAAGTTTTTAGTAAGTTTAATATTTACTCATATAATGAATATTTTATGCACCAACTGATTACTTTATTATCCACTTCTTAACATCTAGATTTCCTGCTATGGCTTTGACATTTTCTAGTCTACTTCTATAAGCTATTGCTTCAGATACTTCAAAAAGCGGAACCAAAAGATAATTGTTTTTTAATTCAGTGAGTGCATCTTTCATTAGTTCTGTCTTCTTGATTTGATCTGTTTCGATTAAAATCTTAGAAACTAAAGTATCATAATTTTTGCTCTTCCCTGTATATGATAAATATGGATCCCCTGTAGTTGTATATAGATTTACAACTTCTTCAGGTGCCATATATATATTACCCATAGGAATTATCATTACCTGCAAGTTACCATTCATATATTCTTTATAAAATGCTGCTTGGTCCAACTGTTCTATTTCAATTTTCATGCCCACTGCTGCCAAATCAGATTGACATGATTGAGCGATTTTTAATGACACGGGGTCAATAACTGTTATCATTATTGGTTTAGTTGAATCGTAGTTTGCTTCTTTTAAAAGAGTTTTTGATAACTCTATATCTTTTGAAGGCATTGGAACTAGTTTATAGTATTCGCCCATTACAAGTTTTGCATATAAATCTTCTGCTACTGTCCCGAATTGCTCATATCCAATTATTAGAGCATTTTCAGCGTTGACCGCGTTATATATAGCTTTTCTAATTAGAATATTATCAACTTGTCCACCTTTCATTATTTGAAATTGGTATTGATTATAGGTTGGATTCTTCGTTACTATAATATTGGCATCTTTGCCAATTACTTTAATGTCTGTGGGTGAAACACCATATACAACATCAATTTCACCAGTTTGAAGAGCTATCATTGATGAGGAATTATTTGAATATGTTTTAACTTTTAGATACTTTATTTTTGGAGCTCCCTCAAAATAATTTGAATTTGCTTCAAGTGTATACCCTTGTCCTGCTTGAGTTGAAAAATATTTATACGCTCCTGAACCAACAGGATTTTTATCAAAATTCTCCACATCAGCTTCAACAATTCTCTGAGGAACTATATAAACAGATGATATGTATTCGTAAATCTTCGAAAAATTAGTTGGTCTGTCAATCTGTACAGTAAATTCGTCGATTTTTGTTACTTTTGAAATAAACCTAGTGCCTCCAGTACCTAAAGGGGT
>CAYZED010000009.1:73010-91783 GCA_964477445.1 uncultured Clostridiaceae bacterium
CATAAAAACATGCTTAAATAGTATTCGCCAATCACTAGACAACTTTTCTAGCTTAGTTCCAAATTCAACTAAAAGAGAGTTTAAATTAATGGAGCTTTTTAAGGCAGCTGAACTAATCAATAGATCTGAATTAAAAAAAAGAAAAATTATTTATGAATTAAAAATTGACAAAGAGGACAAAAGGACTATAAATCAGCCATTTCACAATATTTTACAAGTGCTTAATAACTTAATCCTAAATTCGATAAAAGCTTTGGAAAATATTAATGAATCTCCAAAAATATCTATTGATTGTAAAAACAACATCATCTGCTGTTAAAACATCTCCATTTGTGAACTTAATATCTTCTCTTAGTTTAAATGTGATTTGTTTTTTGTCTGCACTCTCAGTCCAAAATTCGGCGATACAAGGTTGAATTTGCCCTGCTTCTGATATTTTTACTAGTGGATCGAATAGGTTTGCGGATAATATTGTGTTTAATGAGGTGCCAACTCCTGAAGGGTCAAGGTTTTTTGGAAATGCGTTTATCCCAATAGTTACAGTATTAAAGTTAGGATTAATAACTGATATGCCATTAAAAACAAAGAATCCGATAACTAATAACGCAATAATTATGATTATACTAGATGTAATAACTATATATTTATTTTTCATTTATTTCCCCATATTCTTTCTAATGTTTAACTTTTGTAGATTTTTTTAATACTTATTTAATATTAACTAAATTTGAAATTACAATATACCGTTTTGGTGCATTTCCAATATAGACAAAAGGATAACAAGTCGTAAGCGTTAAAACTGCTTTAGATGTTGGAACTATTACGGTTCTGTCATCCTTGTCAACAATTCTTTTTTTTGCGACTATGTAAATCAATTGCTCTTCTTTTGTTTGAATGAATATTTTATCACCAATTTTTAATTTCTCTAAGTTTTTAAAATACGTAAGCCTATGAGCAGATAAAACACAATTGTCATTTTCACCGGGAAGGACACTTTGAATGTAGTGTCCTACTCCCTTTAACAATTCATTTTCTGTAGTTCCTTCATAAATAAATAACTGTATTTTCAATTTAGGAATAGAAATCGTACCTACTTTATCACCTTTTTTTATTGGCACAAATGTGTCTTTAACGTCAATTTCCGGATTTTTCACCATCGGTGAATCGTCATTTACTGTTGCAGAAACTGATATCTTTGAAAGACTTGTAGCACCCAACATATTAATAATACTAGTAGATACAATACCTACTCCAAAAATAATCAATCCTAAAGAAAAGTACAACCACAGTTTATGTTTAAAGTCTGACATACTATTCACTTCTTTTTTTAGTTTTGATTGCTAGCGAACCAATTAGAATAAAAGTTACTCCTATCAGTATTAGATTAAGTGGAAAACCTGATGTAACTGGTAATTTGCCTCCATTAACTGTTGAGTGTCTAACTGTCACTTTAGCATTATCAGTGTCGGTGACAAAAATACCGTTTGCGATGCCTTCGACAGTTCCTATATTAGTTGTTGTTTTAGTTAATGTAACTTTTGCTGTATACTTCCAAGTTTCGGTAACTTGCAAAATATTATCATCGTTACTATCGCCTGATTTATATACTAAATTATTAGTTTTATTATCAGTTACAACTACATCGGAAATTGGGACATTACCTTTATTTGAAATCAGATATGTATATGTAACAATACCTTTCCCTGTTGTAATAGTAGTGGGATTTGCTGTTTTAACTATATGTATAACAGGGTTTGAAGGTGTCGGTGTTGGTGTTGGTGTCGGTGTTGGTGTCGGTGTTGGCGTTGGCGTTGGTGTCGGTGTTGGCGTTGGTGTCGGTGTTGGTGTAGCTACAGCACAAATTCCATTTGTTATTGTATTATTATCAAGTGTTACTGCACCGTTTCTTGCTAATAATTGACCTTGAATACTTGCTCCAGTATTTGCAGTTATAGATGTTAAAGCAAATATATGTCCAACAAAATTTGAGTTAACTCCTAATGTCGCTGAACTACCAACTTGCCAAAAAGTTCTACAATATCTAGCGCTATTAATAAGAACAACATTACTTGAAACAGCAGTCGTTAAAGTAGAAGCTGTTTTGAATATAAATACTCCTTCAGGATCACCTTGTGCATCTAAAGTTAGTGTTCCAGTAATATGAAACGTACCATCTGCTGAGTTATATACACCAGGTGTTAAAGTAGTTCCACCTAGTTCTGATGGAATTGTAGTAACCGGAATTCTTCCAGCCGCATCATTATAAGCAATAATTAAATCATTCTTTACCGAGTTTGCAGTGGCATTGCCTAAATTAACTGAACCACTAATTACTGCGCTTGCTTGTCCTGTGAAAACAGTTCCTGGGAAAAGTGCTACATTACCGCCTGCACTTCCGTTGATTGTAGTTGCGCCTGTATTAGTAATAGTTGAACCTGCAATTACTGCGTAAGTTTCTGTAGATCCTAAGTTTACTGTTGGTTGTGCTGCTAATACGACATACGTCGAAAAACTAACCCCAAGAACTAGGATCACTGCCAAAAATACTAATGGCTTAAATTTGTTTTTCTTACTTCTCTGCATTTTTTTCACTTCTTTCTTTTAACAAAAATTTAGATCGGTTGCACTATTAATATAAAAACATTGAATTGTTTTGCAATTCAATATAGTTAACAGAATTTAATTCTTTTAATTAACATTGTTTACACAAATTTACTTTCATGAATAAAAAAAAGCCACTTTTTTCAAAAGTGACCTTTGTCGTAATCATTTTTTCTTGTTGACAGCTACCTAGAGTGACTGCCGATAATTAATTATTTCACACTTAAACTATTTTGTCTAATTTATACTTATTATGAATATCTAACGTTAACTAATCTTAAAATAACTGCAATTACTTATATATACTGCTTCGCCGCATTTCTCTTTTACGCCCAATTTCCATTAATAAATATTGCTTCTTCTGTTCCATCTGGTAATATTCCCATAATGTTCAGTTTTTCTGAGCCGACCATAAAATCTAGATGAACTGTGCTTATGTTAAACCCTAACTTTTGTTTTTCTTCACTAGATAATGTTGCAATTGAAGGAGTAGCCATCGTAATTCCATTTCCTAGAGCAAGATGGCAAGATGCGTTTTCATCAAAAAGTGTATTATAAAAAATAGTGTTAAGCTTTGAAATCGGCGAATCAAAAGGAACAAGTGCTACTTCACCTAAATATTTTGCTGACTCATCGGCTTCCATGAACTTCCCAATTAATTCCTTCCCCTCTTCGGCTCCAAAATCAACAACTTTCCCATCTTTGAATTCAAACCAAAGATTTTTAATAATATTTCCGTTATACACCAAAGGCATAGTACTCGTAATTTTTCCATTTGCACTATATCTATCCGGCACTATAAAAATTTCTTCGCTAGGGATGTTTATTATTGCCATTGTACCATCATATGCCTTAGTTCCACAGCTCGTCCACTCACCAACTGATATTGGTTTGATCTCAAAATTAGTTCCAGGTGCAGTATATCTCAATTTTTCATATTTTCTATCATTAAGCATTTTGCCTTTTGCTTTGAGTTTTTTTAACTGTTCGTCCCATTTATCTTGATAATTAACACTATCGACTCTTGAGCACATAAATATACTATCCCATAGTTTAGATACCGCAGCTTCTCCCGATAAATCAGGGTATACTTTTTTTGCCCAAGCTTCTGATGAAGAAAGTGCTATACACCATTTAATATCTAAGTTCATTCTCATTTGTTGAATATGTTGGATTGCCTTAGCTCTTGTTTGATTAGCTTTTTCGAGTACTGCTGGATTTACATCCTTAAATATTTCTGGATCTGGTGTACTAATCATTACTAAGCTCCAGTCTTCAGGCTTAATTCTGTTTTCTCTTGCTAGTTGCCATTCTGGGTAAGTCTCAAAAGTTTCAGCAGGCGCATTCATATAACGAATTCTGTCAGCTTCATAATCAGACCAATTAATATAAACATCAGCTGCTCCATTTTCAAAAGCTTTCAACATTAACATTTGAGCCATTTCTTTGTTCTCAATTGAAGCCACTATTTCTAACCTTTGACCTTTTTTAATACAAACACCACGCGTTATAATTGCATCAGCATAATTTGATAATTTTTGTTTAAAATCCATTCTTAATCTCCTCAAAAAAATTGAATTTGGAAAGTAACTTCCCAAACTCAATTCTATTCTTATATTAATTTTGTGTCAACGAAAAGAATAAAGGTAAGACTACAAAGAAATTCTAAAAAACTCAAATAAACACCATTTGTCCACCCAAAACCATCTTGCAAAGGATATTCGCCTCCTCCGGCCTCTAAATCAATATCAACTACATTATATTTTTCTAGCATCTTTCCAGTTTTTTGATATACATCTTCATTTAAGGCAAGCCACTTTTTTGTTATTTCATTTGCTAAATCATTATATCCATATCTTCTTAAACCTACTACAGCTAAGTATTGGAGAGGCGCCCATCCGTTGGGACTGTCCCATTGCTGACTAGTTTTGTTTAAAGTCGTTACGAGGCCACCAGCTTTTAAGAAAAGCGATTTTACATTATTCGCGACCGATTCGGCTTGCTCTAATGATGCAATTCCCATGTATAAAGGATAAAGTGCTGCTAATGAATATATCTGTTTTAATTCACTTTTTTTGAAATCATAATCAAAATAAAACATCTTTTCTTTATCCCAAAAGATATCATTAATAGCTTCTTTTCTCTGATTTGATTTTTGTTTATAGAAATAAGACTTATCATGATTATTAATAATTTCAAACAGTTTCATCAGTGTCTGTTCATAATAATAAAGCAAACAATTTAAATCAATTGGTAGAATTTCAGTTGTGTGGATAGTCTTAATACTTTCTCCATCCTCAAACCACCTTGATGAAAAATCCCATCCCGACTCACATGCTGCACGAATATGTCTGAAAATATCAGTATTACCACCCAACTTATTTACTAATTCAATATCTTCCCTGTAAGATTCTGCTCTCGGACCAGATTCATCATCCCAGTATCTATTTAAAACAACATTACCAACTCTTACAGAACGTCTGTGCGCTTTATAACCTGCCTCTTGGATTTCAAAATCGTTAGAATCTTGGGTACTATTAGAGCCAGTCGAGCTACTCGAGCCATTTAAGCTACTCAAGTTATTTGAGCCATTAGAGTCATTCATCCAAAATTCATATTCTTTTTCGATTTGCACAATGTATTTTAAAGAAAAATGACAACTTTCAAAATCACTTTGACTTATATTGCCATTTGATTTAGAAATGGAATCTAAAAGAGCCACCATTTTTGCAAAAAAAGGCGGCTGCGATCTTGTTAAATAATAACTTCTATTACCATTTGGAATAAATCCAAATTCATCAATTAAGTAAGCATAATTTTCTACCATGTCACGAATTATTTCATGCTTTTCCGAGCACTTCAGCCCCAGCATAGTAAAGTATCCATCCCAATAATAGATTTCTCTAAACCGTCCACCAGGAACTACATATGGCTTTGGGAGGTGAATCAACGAACCACTATTCTTCTCAGATTTTCTAACTAAAAAGCCCCACAATTTTTCCACGTGCTCTTTTGCGGACGAATATTTCTGAATGTGATTGCTCACTCCAGCGTCATCATTCTGAATTGTAAAATTCTCAAAAATAAATCCTTTTAAATCAAAAGAAATGAGATCTTTTTTATTATTATAATTGATCAAAATTTGGTCGGTATCAAACAAAGGCACAGCATCTGCAAAAGTCTTGGAATCACTAAATATTCCCTCTATTTGAACTCTGATAAACAATTCATTTAGGTCGAGATATGGATTAAAATGTTTCACTTTGTCTCCTATCGCGATATTTTCCGCCAATACCACTTTCCTATAGATTGATATTTTTCCATGCGTAAGCAAGAGATTTTAGCATCTTTCCGCCTCTTTTAATTATTTTGTTTCCTATAAGTTCTCCACCAAATTTTTCATAAAAATTTCTAGCATTATTTTCTTCTAAAACCCATAAAAAAAACGAATTAATGTTTTCTTTCTTTAATTCATTTAAAACTTCCTTGAACAAAAGCTTTCCGATGCCTTTTAGCTGAAAGTTCTCTAATATATATAAGGAATTTAACTCTCGCTCATAAATCTCATGTGTTTTTTCTATTCCAATTGATACAAAACCAACAATGTCATCGATTTTGGTTGAGTTTGAGTTCATATTAAAATCTGAGTTACGGTTTACTGCGACAAAAGCTATCTCTATCGGATTATCTCCAAAAAGTCTCGTTTTCCATCGCGCAGCTTTTTTCTCATAGTTTAAATTGTTAAGATACTTATCAGGCATAATTCCTTTATAAGTAGTTCTACTGCTATCTATTTGAACCCTGGCAATGGAATCAATGTCTTCGAGTGTCGCTCTTCTTATTGAAACTATTTCACACATTCGTTGATCCCTTTAAGTTTTTATTCATTATCAGATTTCCAAAATCTACACTGTGTTATTCTTCTACCTTCATCGCCTTGCTCTTTATCATTTGCAAAACTAATTAATAATTCACATGGAAAAGTAGCGCATTCTCCACAATGATTATGAGTTTTCGTCTCGCAGCATGACTTTACTGGGCATGAATCATCCCAAAAAGGTTTTTTCATAGTTACACATCCTGCGCATTTCATTTTTTCTCTATATTCACATTCACTACAAAGTACACCGCATCTTGATTCTATCAATGTAATTTCCTCCTCGTTTTTGGCTTTTTTCTATTATATCACAGGAGCGGGCGATTGATTTAACCTAAATATAATTCATTTAACTTCAATGCTATTTCTTTGGCGGCTTCAAGTGCAGCTAAATCTTTATAAGCAGGTATTTCATTAGTTTTCATCGACATTACTCTACCCATTAATTTAACTCTCATAAATCTAAAAATTATATTCGCCGTTCTAAAAGCTCGTCCTTCAAGGTCTCCCACTTCGTCACCGGCACTAAGCACCAAAACTCCGTTTTTCATCTTTATCTCACACTCGTCATCTTTTCTAAAATTTTTAGAAGTATAGTAGGCCTGAAGTCGACTGGCAAAATTAAAAACCCCACCGCTCAGTTCATCGAAATGTATCGGCGAAGCTAATATCACGTTATCTACTTCCTCTAGGAGCTTATATACACCTTGCATATCATCTTCAATAACACATCCTCTCTTAGTCCAACAAGACCTGCAATCCTTGCAATGACTTATCCCAGAATTATAGGTATCTATAATGATTACTTCTCCAATTAAGTGTTTTGTTATTTCATTTACTAGAGTCATTGAGTCTCCATTTATTCTTGGAGAACCCTTTAAAATTAGAGTTTTCATGGCTTTGCCTCCTTTATATTTAATGTTAAAATATCATTAATGATTGATTTCACACCTGTAATCTGTGATGATTTAAGTGCTGCGACAGAAGTTGCTTCGGCAGAAAAATTACTTAGCATTAAAATCATACTGATTATTATTATTAGAACAAACAAAATTAGTATTGTAATATTTTTTAGTTTCATAATTTGGCCTCTCTATTTTGATTTTTAGCTAAATATAGGTTTAATAACTGGATATTTCCATTCTTATTTTTCCTCTTTATTTTTTTGCAAATAAATATCTAGAGCTTTAATACCTCGGCGAGCCAATTTAACAAACAGATACATGCAATACACGCCAAAAACCAGTAAGCCAATGAGTATAATTACGTTGAACACTACCCAAAAAATTGTCATAACATCAAATGTAAAATTAGTTTGCATGAATGTTTCCTCCTAAAATTTTAATTTTGAAATAAAGAAATTAAATCACTTTACGAATAGATGTTTTTAATAATTGGTAATTTCCTTACATCATATAAATATTATAATTTTTACCTTCTATTGTCAACTATAGCATTGACCATTAAGTCAAATCTCACTGTAGTATTTTCTTAATTAAAACCAAATATTCATTTGCAGTTAATCTATATACAGTGCTGTCTGTATTAGTTAAAATTTTTGTTATACCGATATTTGTCTTTATGTAATAGTACGTATATGATTTTTTTTCAAAATCGAACTGTAATGATTTTTTCTTTCTAATGCTATTAATAAACTGATCATAAATTAATTTATTGACGTATAAATAATTTGCAATAGGTTTAGTAACAAAACGATAATGCCACTCCTCTGTCATATATCCTTGAATCTTTTCCATACCTTTCTGATATCTTTGGATAAATCCATATTTATACGAATTTTGTTTAAACCATTTATATGCTTCGCTACTCCCAAAACTCGTCAAACTGCCACCGTTAGCTTTCATGTCAAATGCGACTCCAGCATTATGTTCGCTGTATCCTGGTTGCGCGCTAAAGGTAGACGCCTTTAAAAAACCAACTTGTTTTACATATTTATTAAACCAATATTTTTGCGTTGAAATTGAACGATACATAGAGGAAATATGTAATGTTTTATAACCACTTAAATACGCAGCATTGAAAAGTTTGTACGCTGCATCAACACCTGCTTTAATGCCGAATATTTGTTTATCTTCTATAACTTTGCTGCTGCTGAATTTTACTAATTCAGGATTTTTGTAAAGTTTATCTATTTTACTCACATAAATCAGACTATATTCTGGCTTTATTGTTTTTTCTAATAATTGATTTCCAGAACCATCTGATATCCTTAGTTTATCACTTATTAAAGCTACTGTAGGTATTAGCTTCGGAGTTGGTGATGACGTTGTTATCGGTGTCGGCACAGGTGTTTCCGTCAGTACTGGTGTCACTGTAGGTGCTGGTGTTTCCGTCGGTACTGATGTCTCCGTTGATATTGGTGTCTCCGTTGGTGTTGGAGTCTCTGTTGTTATTGGTGTTTCTATTGGTATTGGAGTCTCTATTGGTGTTGGAGTCTCTATTGGTGTTGGAGTCTCTGTTGGTGTTGGAGTCTCTGTTGTTATAGCAATTATCTTTTTTGTAGTTGGAACTTCAGTAAATATTGAGAATGCTAATGTTAACGACATTATTAAGGATATTATTCTTTTTTTCATTTTGCCCCCGATGTTTAATAGTAAATTCGCGTCGAGTATCTATATGTTTTGTTTACTAAACCTAGTCCTTGAGACCAAAATTAGTCTTGAGACCAGAATTAGTTTTAAGACCAGAATTATTCTTGAGACCGGAATTAGTCTTGATCATAAAATCAGTATTGAGTTTATTCAAGGTTACTTTTGACGATATTAGTACAGGCGTTTGATTATTAAACGCGCTCCCACCAGTCCATGAAATTATATGATTATTAAATTCCTTTTCAAGTTTTCCGTTGGAACCATTTCGTGATAGTTTAACTTGGACCAAAAGACCTTTATCATTTACACTTCCAAGATAATCCATAAACAGAAAGTTACCTAAACTATAGTATATCAGCTTTCCTTTATATTTTTCAATCTTTTGAATAACATGTGGATGATTTCCTATGACGAGGTCGACACCGTTATCAATTAATTCATGTGATTTTTTTATTTGTTTCTCTTTTGTAAGTGAAGTATTTGGATCACCTGCATGCAAAGACGCTACAATATACTGTGCGCCATTACTTTTTGCCTTTTTTACGTCACTACTTATTTTTTTATTGGTCACGCTTTGTACGTTAAATCCGTAATAGCTTAAAAGCGCAACTTTAAAACCGTTTTTTTCAATATATTCAATTTTATCAACTGAAACTCCACCGATTTCATTTGTGTTTGGTTGTTTGGTCGCGTATCCAAACCATTTAATATCAGCTTTGTCTAATGTCTTAATTGATTGATCAAACCCCTCTTGTAAATAGTCCTGCATATGATTATTTACGACACTCACATATTCAACGGATCCTTCTTTTAGAATCGATACATATTTAGGCTTGGCTTTGTACGTGTATAATTTACCAGGCAAACAAATTTTCTCGGTAGTAAATACGCTTTCCAGACTAGCGACTGTGGCATCATCTGTTCCAATATTTTTTTGGATTTCTTTTAGAAAAAAATGAGCTCCATTCTTCTTATACAAGTTTTCAAAACGATTATAGGCTCCAAAATTCGTACCTAGCGCTAAATCACCTGTAAATGTTAACGTCAATGTTTGCGCATTTGCTATGACTTTCTTTTCTGATATTTGTGAATTTGTCGAACCGTTTGAATAAATACTATTTGTTGCATATCCAGAAGAACTCAAGTAATTAGTAATCAATACTAACAAAATTACGAATAAAGATAACTTAATTTTCACGACTATTAATTCCTTTTACTTAAATATTATATATCTCGAATTTGTTATTTTACTTCCATTTCTTATTCTACCATGCGAACCTTTTATTATCTAGATTTCTGGTGAAAACTTTTCTATCCTTTCTATCTTTAGGTTTTCTTAATTTTCATTTTCTCAGGTCGAAAATTCCTAAACTAATTATCGGCATTGTTTTTACATTTGAAGGTCTATATACTTATCTTGTAAGTGGAAGGCCTTCCCTTAATACAAAAATAGAGGTGATTTTATGAAACCGACACAAAACGAACTAACTAATTGGGCTATTAATCAAATAAATACCAAATACAAAGATGACGTTTCACTTTTAATATCAATATCTGGTCATGCACTTGACAATGATTGTCATGGAGAGTGTTTTGATTATTTTGTACCCGCTAACGAAAATGGTAATAAACTGGCTTTAACTTTTATCCTTGATGGTGTGGGACATGATTTATATCCTCGTTCATGGAATCGTATTGAAAATATGTCTGTTTTAAATGAAGAACATACATGTGGTTTAGCTGAAGCAAAAATTCTATACTCCCGCAGTGATGAAGACAAAAATCGTTTTTTCAAAATGCAAGAAAACTTAAAAGAAAACTTAAAAGATGAAGATTTCATGTATAAGAAAGCTTTATTTAAGATTGATCAAGCTATGGAACTTTATCGAACAATGTTATTTGAAACTAAGTTATATAATGTCAGAATGGCAGCTGGTTATATTGCACATTATCTTTCTTTATCAGTCGCATATATTAATGGCACATATTTTAAATTACCTCTTGATATGGAAATTAAGGAAGCTTCACAGCTTAAAGTGGTTCCAGTAAATTTTATCGAAAATTATGTGTCGATTACTGAAGCAATTTCTATAGAAGAAATCAATAAAATATGCCATATGATGATTCTTTCAATTAGAAATTTTGTTATTTCCTATAAAAGACCAGTTGAATTAAGCTCGGAAGTGAAAAATTATGAAAATCTAGCATCTTGGTATCAAGAACTGTCTTTAACATGGAGACGAATCTATTTGCACTGTATTTCTAGTGATTATGAAAGAGTTTTTTTGAATGCAATTTTTTTACAAAACGAATTAAACATAGTGAAAGAAGAGTTTAATCTAAAAGAAATGGATCTACTTGGATATTTTGATATAAATAATCTGAATATTATAAGTGATAAGTCTCAAGAATTGGAACAATATATTATTTCAGTAATTGAAAGCCATGGAGTTACACTAAACAAATATGATACATTAGAGCAGTTTTTAGTCAAAAATAGTTAATGGAGTGCGTTCAATGAAATATAAAAATGCATTAGATATCCTCCCAGATAAATTACTTAAAGAAGTTCAAAAATATGCTTCTGGTGAAACACTTTATATCCCGAATGGAATAGAGCGTAAGGAATGGGGCCAAGACTCCGGCGCAAGAACATTTTATAAGCTAAGGAACGAAGAAATAAGAAATAAATACTCTCAAAAAGTTTCTATTGATGAACTTGCTGAAGAATATTCCTTATCTGTTGAAACGATCAGAAAAATTTTGTATAAGTAATACAATTTTAAGCCGGCTCAAATTTTATCAATTATATAAATTAGGTCGCAGAAAATATCGGTTTTCAATTTTTAACATGTATTTTTAACATGTTTTTAACGAATCGATATTTTCTATATTTACATTTTTTCTGATAATAGCTTGATCAGTAGTTCTATGTCTCTCCCCTCTAATAAATCTAATTTAATCTCGTATTTTTTTGAACCAGTGAGTGTTAAGACAAGTCTATTAGAAATTCTCGTTACTTCTGCAATGTCAGAAAACTCAATATTTTTTCTTTTAGTAAAGAAATTTGTTTTGATAGAAATCATGGTATCTGATACTTTAAGGTAATCAATTTTTGCAAAATTTAAATAATAAATACCAAGAACTAAGAAAAGTACTATAAGAAATATATAGACAAAATAATATACCAATGCATAAATACCTATGTGGATACCTACATATTTCAGAAATACTATAGTCCCAAGACTTATAAACGAACAAAAAAACGATAAAAACGCTGCCAATTTTGATAAGACACTTTCTTTAAACTTTATATTAAGCATTATTTTTCCTTCCTAATTCTAGATTTTTATCATCGACATTTCTGTCTCTTGCATTTTAAAAAAAATTATCAATAGTAAATTAAATCAATGAATTTATTTATACCTTTGCCAAACCCCTGAATCCCCTTGCTGCATAGTATGATTGTGCTCCGTTATGGAAAACAAAAACACAATTATACCGACGTTCGCAAAATAGCGCTCCGCCAAGCTTTCGAATATCTTCCGGAGCTTTTATCCAGCTGGAAGTTTTCAGATCAAAGTTCCCATATTTCTGCAACTCTCGATATTCTGTTTCTGTCAAAAGACTGATTCCCATAGCCGACGCCACGTCAACGACATTATTTTCGGGCTTTGCTTCCTTCCTTTTTTCCCATGCGTCTTTGTCATAACAATAGCTCCTTCGACCAATAGGACTTTCCTCAGAACAATCAAAAAATAGATATTCTTCCATCTTTTCATCAATAACAATAACGTCCGGATCCCCACCCGTAATTTCCATTTCGTTAATTGACCAAAGTTTTTCGATATTTGCCTTCAATTTGGCTTCTATGATAGACCATTCAGCTCTAGCATGTCGATTCATATTCTTCTCAAAACGTGATTTAAGTATATTAATTAGCTCGGTTTGACGTTCAGGTGTTAACTTCTTGTTTTCGGTATTCATAAAGATTTACCTCCTATCTTTAAACTATTTGTTTATTTAAACATGAAATATACTCAGCCACTAAATAAAAATCGTCTAAGTCATAGTCATCTAAACCTGTAAAAGCAAAAATTTCTTCCCATAAAATACTACTTCCTTCAACTAGAAAAAAAGATGTGTTTAATTCGATTCCAATAATAATATTCAAGTTTTTAAATACTAAATCTTGTTTCTCATAAATTGGTATTCCGGCCCCTGAATTTTCAAGGCAAAAAACTTTTATATCAGGTGATTTCCCTATAGGTAATTTTTTAGAAAAATGTTCATTAAGCATCATGTTATCATCAACAATACCATACCATTTTTCATCTATAATTTCAGTAATTTGGTACTTTCTATTGAGATAATTAATTATTTCAATTCCTGTCTTTTTATTTGGTGACAGTTTGGATCTATATTCATTATAAACAGATTTCCACTCAGCAATCATATCTTTAGTAGCTTCTTGCATTAACATAATTTGCCTCCTTAAAATTTTGACTTAAAACTGTCCATTTTCATAGGTACTTACTTAATACCGTTCGTTTCTTGTAGCGAATTTGTCGATATGAATCCCAATCTTTCATAGATTTTAACTGCATAAGGCGAAGAGTTAACCGTTATTTCGAATTCTTTGTTTTTTGTTTTATGAATCTCATTTATCGCCATTTTTAAAAGTTCTTTTGCAATTCCCTTTTGATGATATTCTTTCATAACAAAAAGTAATGAAATATGATTTATATCCCTAAAGGCTAGAACTCCAACTAATTTGTTTCTATCAAAACAACAATATATTCTGAATCCTTCATTTTTTACTTTGTTAACTAAAGTCTCAGGCAGAATAAACTTTTTGAAAACACTAATCCCCTCATCTGTATAATAGGGAGCTTCAAATTCTGTAAATACTGTACAAACTAAATCGGAAACAGCATTTTCCTGACCTTCTTGAAATAATTCATATCTAAAGTTTTGACCCATATTGAAAACACCCCCGATATTCAGAATTAGCCTAACTTGCTTGATTCATTTATATTCAGTATTCATATTAAACTTTTATAAAATTCATCCTTGTCCGTCCACTGTATTAAGTCAATTTCGAACCCATCCGGATCTTTAACATAAAATTGCCTTGAGAATTCCTTAATAATAATCTCTTCGTTTATTTTTACAATTCCTAAACGTTTTAGTTTTTCTAAAGACAAATCTGCATCCTCAACCGAATATCCTAAATGCCTAAAATTACTATCATAAATAGAGAATTCATCCTTTTCGGAAATAAATAATTCATGTTCATTCCCTCTCAATATAGCATATGGTTTACCGTTTTCTTTATTGCCTTGACTAATTAGTTGATATTCTAGCACATTCGAGTAAAATTCTACAAACTTATTTACGTCTGAAACATATCTATTTATATGATCAATCTTCGCGTTCATTTGTTATGTTCCCCCAATATATTAATAATTTCATTTTTAATCTTTTGTTTTATTCATATATCAAAATGATTTTTCATCCAACGCTTCTTTTAAGAGCATTTCCGATCCGGTATGTGCTTCAGTCACTTCATTAATAATGCTTTTATAAAATAGTTTTGATATAGATTCGTGTTCATCAGCAATTTTTCTTCCAAGAGCAGTATAGAAATTATTATAGACGTTTTTTAATTTAAAATTATATTCTTGAACAAACGAAGATCCTTCATCCGAAAATTCTTTTAGCACTAGCCCATAAGAATCAAATCTATAAATTGGTTCAGAAATAATACCTTCATATATCAAGCTTCTAGCTATACCAAGTGCTCCAGTAGCATCAATTTTATCTGAATCATAGAGAATTTTTGCTTCAAGGCTTTGAGGATAATTATCACCTCTAAATCTGTGTGTCGATATACAGTCACTCACGTGTTCTGCTTTCTGTTTGCTCCAAGCATTATTAATTAAAAACTCATAGGCTGATTTAGCTCCAGCTTCAGCGTGACAAACCATATTATCAACAAATTGGTCTTCTCGTCCGATATCGTGTAACAAACATGCTGCTATTAAAACATCTAAATCCACATCTTTTTCGCTTTTAGCGATTTTCAATCCTAAATACAGCACCCGGTAAATATGCAAGCGATCATGAGCTGCGTCTTTCATAATTTTTAGCATGTGTTTTTCTATCGTTTCATACTCAATTCTATTCATATGCCACAATCTCCCATAAATCTAACTATTTTAACTATTAATTCAATTGTAATTCAAGCTTTATGAACATCCTCTCAGTGCTTTGGAATAACTATTTCATCTTTAATATTTTTAAATACAAGTATTTTTGTTAGTTTTAGCTTGTATCTAGTATCATCAGACTTTCCCTTTTTGAAAACCAAACTTCTTTCATATGTTAAATTATCAACATTAAAATAATCTTCAAAAATCCTACTTGACGTTGCCATCATTTCCCCTGCTGAATATCCTGAGACTTCCCCAAAATTATCAATTATTTTTGTTCCCGAATATCCTGATATTTCGCTAAAATTATCAATTAATTTTAAGTCAATATTCTCCTCATTCAAGGGTTTAGCCGATTTAATTTCTACTTCAATATATTTATCATAAATATTAACTGAATTAATTCTCAATTTATAATTTTCTGCAACTACATCTTTCGGATATATATCATTCGTGTTTAAATCTATCGGCGTACTACATATAAATTCTTCTTCTATACTTGTAATAAGAATCCTCTTGGCCTTATTCGGATACAACGTTTCAAATCGCCAGCTACCTTTGCCATTTGTGAGATTATTTTTAATAATCCTTGATTTGTACCCGTCAGAATTAACTAAATCAATTCCTCCAAAGTTTTTAATGTGACCTTTTGTCTGAAAATATACTTCCGTTTCACTCAAACTATATCCAATATCAGTTATCTTAATAGATCCATCTTCCGTCTTAATAACTTTATTTATTGGAACCCTCACTTGTTTCTCTTTTGATTTTTCTTTGTCAATAAAAACGCTAATTTCCCAGTTATCATGTATAGTCTTATTTTCTGGTAAATTTACTGTTGTAATTATCAGCTTGATTTTTGAACTAAAAGAATTTTTTTTGTCCAACCTTATGATTCCAATAGAAGTTTTGGTTTTATCGTCATAATTAAAGTTACTGCCTCCATTTATCGAAATGTCATTGTTATATTCATCTTTAAATTTATAGTTAAGGATATAAGGAATGCCTTCGATTTTGCCAAACCATTTCACTGTACACATAAAAACTGTTTCGTTGTCTGTCGAAACTATTTCGTTAACAGTGAATTTAACATTTTTTTTAAATATAGATTTATTTATTAGTTGTCCATACTTACCATCAGATGTACTTATTCCAGCTTTATCAATTAACGTCAGTGCAACCAGGTTCTTTATACCTGGCACTTTATAAGCATAATAAGCAAAGGTAGAAGATGCATTAATCGCTATAATAAATGTTAAAAGAAGGCCTACAATAACGATGCCTATTTTAGTAAAGCTTTTTCCATTTTTCATGTTTTATACCAGCCTAAATTTATTTATGTCTGACTAAATAATCAGTATACTTAAAAATTCTTTTCCCCAATGGATTATAACCACATTGCTTTAATGCATTGCTTCTTTCGATGGATAAAGAAAAAGATTTAGTCAATATCGATTTTGTATCAAATAAGTCGTAGAATTTTTCATTAGCGATTTCTAAAATCGAACTAATAATACTCATCTTCTCGTAATCACTTCTTAAGTCAATTCTCAAAAGTCCAAAATGATAAAATTCGTCTTTTGATTCACGACGTAGCATTTCTATAGTTCCTACTGTTTCATTCGTTTCTTCGATTATGACAGACCATCTTACAAAATATTTCATATCATATGAGTAGTTCCAAAATTCTATAGCTTTTTTCATTTTTTCGATCGAATCATAATGAAAGTCATCGCCATGACAATTATCCGAATTAAAAAAGCGAACTGAATCCATGTCAGAGTAACACTTTAACAAGTCTTCTAAATCATCTATCGCTGTTTTTCTCAATATAATATTGTCTTTTTTAAAAATCGGACAGACTTCATATACACTCATAATCTTATTCTCCTCGAATATTTATAGTTTGTAATCATATTCCTGTAATTTTCACACTTCCTTTTTCATGGAATCCTCTCCAAAACTATCTCAATTTCATAACTATCATCAACTGGTGTCACAAGATCTCCCACCCTCATTTCATCTGGCCCATAATCCATTCCATTAAATAATAAATTTATTCTTGAGGAATCTCTTTTTGAATATACAGTGACTATTCCGTTATTCTTAATATTATTACCAAAAAGTGTCTTGCCATTATTAACAAAAAAAGTTATCTCTCTTTGAAACAAACCGTATTTGCGTTTGAACCACTTTCTATATGAGCCATATGAGTTTAGTTTTCCGTCAATGTATTCTTTATAATACTCGCCATCAAAACTAATTGTATATTGCTCAGTTGGAAGCGGTGTAAGGCTAGTACCTACATATATCACTTTCCAATTTCCAACTAAACTATACCCAAAAATCCACTTAAACATAAAACAAAATGCAAGTATTATAATCGCTAACCCTATTATAGAACCTATCTTTTCTTTCTTAGTTAAATCATTTGGCATGTTCATTCTCCTAACTACAAGTTATTTATTTCTTTTTTTCAGTAATCCATCCAGTAAATTTCTACCTTTCATATCATATATTTATTTCCTATACATGTCAATTACATTTCCATATATGGATTTAATATTTGAGTTATTTGAGTTATATTAGCTATTTTTCATCAAAACACACCAAAAAGTTTGAACTGCCAATGTCGATTGACACAGGCAGTTAATTTCCTAAGTTCTTACATTTTTTTATAAGATTTTGTACACTTATGCTTTTATCTAATCATTATTCATAATCATTTTCCAGTTATTTTTGTCACTTCTTTACTACATTGTCCCTCACCATTCGGTCCTATTGCAGAAACTTTAAAACAAAATTTCGTATTCTTCTGTAAATTCTTTATAACTGTTTTTTGAGTAGATGTTTTGATAACTTTATAATTCGAACTATTAGCAGTTCTATAGTACAAGCGGTATGATAAACCATTTGATACTTTATTCCATGATAATGTGGCATTTTTGCCATTCATTACAACAGATAACCCCGTCGGTGCTGCAAGCTTTGAAGCCTCTATTTTGGGGGTTGGTGTTGGTGTTGGTGTTGGTGTTAACGTCGGAGTCGGCGTTACTGTCGGTCTCGGTGTCGCTGTCGGCGTTGGTGTTACCGTCGGTCTCGGTGTCGCTGTCGGCGTTGGTGTTACCGTCGGTCTCGGTGTTGCTGTCGGTGTTGGCGTCGGTGTAGATGCCGGCCTACTGATAACTGGAACTACATCCTTAGATTTGTTTGTTTTGTCGATGGTATTGTTCACTACTATGTGACCTAGCAGTTGACCCTTGTACCACAGGAAGGTATTAAAATCACTCCATTTGATATTAGGGGCTGTAACCATCAAGACTGTTCTACCAGGTACGCTACTATCTATTTTGTATTCCATTTTGTAGGTAAATGTGACTCCAAGTGTCGTTGCAGTCTCTCGAATTGTAAAATCTGAACCCTTGATCGTGCTTGCAATACTTGGGTCAATATTTAGATCGATATAAT
>CAYZED010000010.1:0-1072 GCA_964477445.1 uncultured Clostridiaceae bacterium
GTATATGTAGAAAAAAAGGGAAAGCTAACTCTAACGGATGTTTTTTTTAGAGATGATGAACACGTTTTGCATATTATTGACAAAATCGTATCGCCAATAGGTAGAAGAATTGATGAATCGATGCCAATGGTAGATGCAAGATTAAAAGATGGATCACGCGTAAATGCTATTATTCCTCCGTTAGCATTAAAAGGGCCAACAATCACTATCAGAAAGTTTTCAAAAGATCCCTATAAAGTACAAGATTTAATCAGATTTGGAACACTAAATCAAACAATGGCATTTTTTTTAGAGGCGTGTGTAAGAGCAAAACTTAACATCGTAATTAGTGGGGGTACAGGCTCTGGAAAAACAACGACACTTAATGTGCTCTCCTCATTTATTCCTGAGAACGAGAGGATAATTACAGTAGAAGATGCTGCTGAACTTCAATTAAACCAAAAACACGTTATAACACTTGAAACTAGAGCCGCGAATATTGAGGGCAAAGGTGCTATAACAATGAGGGATCTAGTCAAAAACACTTTGAGAATGAGGCCGGATAGAATAGTTGTCGGGGAAGTTCGTTCAGGCGAGGCGCTTGATATGCTTCAGGCTATGAATACAGGTCATGACGGGTCGCTTACTACAGGACACGCAAACACCCCGAGAGACATGATTAGCAGACTCGAAACAATGGTTTTGATGGCAGGAATGGATTTGCCAATTAGGGCTATAAGAGAACAGATATCTTCAGCTGTGAATCTAATCGTTCAACAAAACCGACTAAGGGATGGAACCAGGAGAATTACTTCAGTAGCAGAAGTTTTGGGAATGGAAGGCGACACGATAATAATGCAAGAGATATTTAAATTTGAACAAAAAGGGTTAGACTCGAAAGGATTAGTTATTGGCGAACATACAGCTACCGGAATCGTTCCGAGGTTTGTAACTCGAATGGAAGAAGAAGGTGTAATTTTGCCGAAAGATATTTTCTTTCCATGAATGTTTTTAAGTATAAGTGAAGCTAAATATAGAATAAAATTAGCTAAGCAAAGCATAAATAAGAATAACTTGAAATTGAGAGGAGGGG
>CAYZED010000010.1:1104-3416 GCA_964477445.1 uncultured Clostridiaceae bacterium
TGGATGTTGTTATTTTAATTTCAGTCTTTTTATCAGTCTCAATAATAACAGTTGCTGTGATTAATATTTTTGGTGAAAAAAAAGCTGCATTAAAAGATAGGTTGAAACGATATACAAACCTTTCTCGTTACACCACTCTATCAAGTCAACAAATAAATAATGGTGCGATAAATGAATCTTATTTTGACAAAAAAAGTAAAAAAGACAACGTGTCATTTATAAGATTATTAGGAAAAACATTCATCTCAAATTCAGTGGCAAAAAGGATGGAAACACAATTAATAAGAGCAGAAATCCCTATGAGAGGTGAAGAGTTCCTTGTAATAATAGGTTTAGGAATTCTACTATCAGGATTTATTGGACTTTTTATACTAGGAGGACTAGGCCCAGCAGCTGTTCTGATGTCACTAGTTGGAATACTTCCATTTATCATGATTAGTAGTCGTAAGAAAAAAAGATTTGTTACATTGAATTCTCAAATAGGTGAGTCTCTAACAGTCATGGCGAATTCACTAAGAGCAGGTTACAGTTTCCAACAGGCAATGGATTTAGCTGCAAAAGAAATGAGTGGCCCACTTTCAGTTGAGTTTAAAAGAACTGTCAGAGAAATAAATCTAGGAATTACTATAGATGAGGCACTTGGAAATCTAAACAAAAGGGTAAAGAGTGATGATTTGGAGCTGGTAATTACAGCAGTTCTAATTCAACGACAAATAGGTGGGAATTTAGCTGAGATTTTTAGTAATATTTCATATACAATTCAAGAAAGAATTAGAATTAAAGGCGAGATTAGAACACTTACAGCGCAGGGGAGAATGTCAGGAATAGTTATTGGTCTATTGCCACCAGGTTTGTTTGCAGTGCTAATGCTGATTAATCCAGCTTATATGGGAGTTTTGCTCACAGACCCAACGGGTATTATGATTTTGACGGGCGGAATAACTTCGGAAATAATCGGGGTTTTAGTAATCAAGAAAATAATTTCCATAGATGTTTGAAGAAATAAAGAAGCGGCTTCGATGAAATAGTTTCTTAAAGAATTCAATTTATTCTCTAATAATTATGTATTTACTTATTAAAATAAATTTGTCGAAGGCGCTTTTTACTATATCTATTAAATTGAAATGAATTGGAGGATTCTAAAATGGATATTTCATTAATAATAATTTCGTCAATAGTATTCCTGTCTGTTTATTTAATAGTGGTATTTTCAAATGAAATAATATTCAAAGATAGAATCGAGTTAGAAAAACGACTAAAAACTCTTAATTCCTATGGCACAAAAAAAAGAGTTCTGGAAGACGAAGAACTACAAAAATCATTCGTGGATAGGATTGTTAAGCCGATTTTGAACAAAACTGCCAGTTTAACAGGGCGATTCTCAAAAAATGAAAATGCTTTGCTTCTTGAAAAGAAATTAATACTTGCTGGAAATCCATTTGGTTTAAATGCCAAAGAATTTGGTTCTTTATATCTTACAACAGGGATTTTTTTCGGAGTGATTATTTTCGCTTTGGCAGAAGCCACGAAGCAGGGATTGTTTATGTCAATAGTTGGATTCATTTGGGGTGTAATACTTGGGAGAGTTTTTGTGGACATGTTTTTAAAGATGAGTATTTCGACACGCAGGCAACTTATTTCGAGAAATTTGCCAGATGTCTTAGATTTGCTTACAATAAGCGTAGAAGCGGGCTTGGGATTTGACTCTGCACTCCAAAAAGTTGTCAACAGAACCAAAGGCCCAGTAGCATATGAATTTGGCAAAACACTTCAAGAAATCAAAATGGGAAAGCAAAGAAAAGATGCACTCAAAGATCTTGGGAATAGAACGGGAGTAGAAGAGCTAAACGCATTAATTAGTGCTATAATTCAAGTTGATCAGCTCGGGGTAAGTATTGGGAATGTACTCAGATCACAGTCAAAACAGATGAGATTATTGCAGAAACAAAGAATAGAAGAAAAAGCTATGAAAGCGCCGATTAAGATGTTATTACCAATGGTATTCTTCATATTTCCAACCATCTTTTTAGTTCTTTTAGGACCTGCGGTAATTCAAATGATGTCAGCAATGAAATAATATGATTAGAGAAATTGAAGAAAATAGAAAATAGAAAACAGAAGTCAGAAAACAGAAGTCAGAAAACAGAAGTCAGAAAACAGAAGTCAGAAAATAAGTGATATCTTTTATAGGAGATAAGAATTTGAACATACAGATTTTTGGAAGAAGTAAATGTTTTGACACAAAAAAAGCAGAGAGATACTTCAAGGAGCGGAAGATAAAATATCAGCTAATTGATATAGATCGCTTTGGT
>CAYZED010000010.1:3426-59177 GCA_964477445.1 uncultured Clostridiaceae bacterium
ATTGGAGAAGGAACTCATGCACAAAGTATTTTCTTGAGTAATCCCAAACTATATAAAACTCCAATAGTTAGAAATGGGCGGAAAGCTACTGTTGGATATGCGCCTGAAATTTGGGCTGAATGGGATGATGACAAATAAAGATGATTTTTGATATGACGGTTTCGAATAGTATAAGAACTATACTATTTAAAAACAGCAACCCACTGAGAGTGAATGGTTTTGAGAGTTAATAGAAAAAATTTACAAAAAAGGTTGTTAAAAATCAGAACTTCTAAAGATCCGACGAAGCCGGCTTTATTCTTTGCATATTTGGTGTGCAGAAATGAGTGATATGTATGAAAATAGTGAAAATATTAATTAAAAAAGCAGAAATAGATAAGAATAGTTGCCATATAGAGGGCGAAAAGGGAAGCGCGAAAGAAGAGATATGCCATGAAGAAGAAATGAAAGTTTCAAGTGAAGCGGAAGATAAAGAAGAATTTGAAGAATTTACAGAAATAAAAAGCCTCGAAGGATTAGAATTATCCGAAAAACTAGAAACCATAGAGGAGTTGGTGTTAGCGGAATCGGTAGAAATTGCTGATACATTTTTTACTAGGCTACGTGGGCTACTCGGGCGCGACGCCCTGCCAGAAGGCTGCGGCCTTCTTCTCTCGCCCTGCAGCGCCATCCACTGCAGCGGCATGCGATTCGCAATAGATGCAGTTTTCATAGATAAGGCGAACCGCGTGCTGGAAATACGGGATGGCATGAAGCCGGGCGAGAGGGCAGCTCGACGTGGTGCAAAAAAAGTGCTCGAGCTGCCGGCAGGGGCTGCAGCAAAGAAGTTGCTGAAGGTAGGGGATTTGCTAGTGGTTGTAAGTGATCAAGAACAAAACCAGGAGGGAAAAGATAGTGAAACATAGATTTTCAGTATTTTTTATTATAATTATGTTTGCGATGCTTTTTTGTGCAAGCTGTTCAATTAACACGAAAAATGAAGGGATAGATAAATTGGCAGATGATAAACTTGTTAACGAAAATAATAATGTTTTATCACCATCTGGTGAATATTCTTTAGAAATGGCTATAACTATACAGAATAATGTGCGAGGATTTAATTTTATTGTAAAGAAATCTTCTGTTAATGAGATAGTTTTTGAAAGTAATGAATTTTTCAGGCTTCGTGATGAAACATATCTATTTTGGGGAGATGATAATACAATTTGGGTTTACAGCGGAGATGTTGGAACCTTATATTGGGAGAAGTCTTCTGGTCTATGGACAAAAAAAATCTATGCAGACAATAAGGAAAAAGTCAAAGTTCCTGAACTTCTAAAAAGACTTAAGCCACAATATTTTAACTAAAAATTTGACTGCTGCAGTACTTAACAAAATCAGTCGAATAGAGTTATGAGACTGATGATTTTTGGGTAGAAAAGAGCTCAGAGATAAATGACAAGAATGTTTTTAGGTATTGCGGCGATTATTTTGATTAAGAAACTGATAATACAATGCAAAATCCTTTAACGTCATCGGTAAAAAGCCATTGAAGGAGGCTTGATATAATTGAAAATAAAAGTACTCATAATAGTAGGAGTTCCATTGTTACTAGCACTTGCAATAATAGCATATTTTGTTGTTTTACCATGGGCTATGATTACTACAGAAATTTTTTTTTTGCCATACCCACTAAAACCTGAAATCAAATACGGCGAATTCCCATTTCGATTGGAATATGAAATTGACGGACAACGAAAGGTCATTGAAGACAATCTAGTATGTGAATATGACGGAATTGGAATGAACGAGGGGCAGGGGAAATATCGTAAATGGAATGAACGACTAACTAGTGGAAACCAAAACATATTATTGTTGAGTGTTGATAATTCAAAAGAAATATACTACAACCCTGGACCAGCAGATTATTATATGGATGACATGGGGGGAAGGAGTTGGATATCGCCATAATTTTCCTGATGCGAGTTATTTTGAAAAGTATGATGACGGAAGCACTTATAATGGTATAATCTCCGCATATGAATTAATTAAAAAATACCATATAAAACTGATAAGTTGGGACTATACCAAACCAATAAAGAATAAATTCTCTGTAACTAAAGAGTAAGGAAGATTAACTAATGCGACAGCCTTTGGTTGTGTTGATTGGTCAACTTCTCAATTCAAAACTATTGGGAATCGGCTAAGGGATTATAGGAGTAAACTTTGCTAATAATAAAAAAGCCGTGAGGTACAAAATGAACTTATAAGCATACAAAAGGGAGTAATATAATGCCAAGAAATTACATCAAATAAATTACATTTTGTAAAACTAATCACCATAAGCGTAATGCCCGAGTTCAATTTCTTTAATTTCTAAATCTGAAAATTTGACCTTAGCATGATTATTAATATTTAAGTAGCTTGCTTTAATATATTGAAATAAGTTGCATATCTCAATTGTCGGGAATGTTTTCGTTAAAATTTCAAGTTCTTTCTTAAGGTCTCTCTTTTCTTTAGAATCACGCGCTTCATATTCTAATTCTATATCCTCCAGATAATCAACAAATTCATCTTCTTGCATATATACTAATGCTGGAAGAGCCCATGCATCTTTTAAAATAGCGGTGATACTAATAAAATCAGTGAAATTTTTTGCTGTCCACAAAATAGTTCCATCTGAAAAATCCATTGGAGAAATACTGTATATAGGCGAGTTTTCAAGCGTTTCGTCACCTTCTTGTGGAATGATGCAATAATGTACTCCATCGCATCCCATAGAAGCAAACGGCAATGCTCCTAATGGGGTGCAATTATAATTGTACTCACTAGTATATGGAGTCATATCTAACATAAGCTCGCTTAAGTTTAGATTTAGTTTAAATAATTCATCCAATATCGTCATTGGAGACACCTCCGCTCTTTTAATTCCCTAGTTTTTTAACCTCAAACGTTCCACTATATACTTCTGTCCCTTCCCACAACTGCGCCCAAGTTCCTTTTATAGTACTTCCACTTATATTTCCATCTAATTTATAAGTATAAGTGGCTCCTGTTGCTTCATCTTTTCTAGTGTTAGAAAGTTGTATTTTCTTTGAATCTACACTAATAGTCATATCGCCATTTCGTTTATCAGAAAACATTGCCCAATAAGGGATTCCGTCAGATGTATACGGTAAAAGATTATTATATGCGATAGTGCTAAACATATAATCACCACTTGCAATGTTTTGGGATTTGTCATTTTTGGTGATATTAAGAGTAAAATTACCTGATTTAGCGCTAGATTTTGCTCCTAATACAATATTTTTGTACTGATTATCAAGAATCGATTTTGCCGACTGTGCGACCTCAGCATTGGCGGCATTTTTAAGGTTTTCTTTTTCGGTTGGAGTGCGATAAGAAGTAATAAATTTTTCGTTGATCTTGTCAAATGTCATTGTTCCTGTGTAAACACCACTTAAGTCATTTGTTGAGCCATTGGTTTCAGATGTCTTGTTGGAGCTAGAACAAGCACACGCAATAATAGTTACGAGAATCAGTAATGATACTAACCAAGATATTTTTCTCATTTTTTTCCTCCTTTTTTCTTTCAACAATGTTGCCTATTATAAGCATATTATATCAAATTTGGACTATTACTTGCTATATATATTCTATTCATACAAATCCGTACTCAAATATTTCAATCCGCTGTCATTCAATAAAAGAACTATGTTCTTGCCTTTTTCTTTTTCTGCTAGAAGTTTGAGTGCGGCACATACATTTGCACCCGATGAAAAACCAGCAAAAACGCCTTCTAAACTTGCTAATTCTCTTGTAGTCTTAGTCGCTTCTTCATCTGTTACTTGGATATAATCTTCTACTAATTCAGTTGTTAGTAAAGGAAGATTCATAGAATAACCACCACCTTGAATTTTGTGACCTTTGTTGCTTATTTCTTTTCCTGAATAAATTGCTGCAGTAGCTGGTTCTACAACATAACATTTTATATTCTGGTTGTGGTTTTTTAGTGCTTTTGCGCAGCCCTGAAAAGTTCCACCACTACCGATAAAATCCACAAAAACATCTATTTTTCCGTCGCATTGTTCCCACATTTCTTCAGCTGTATGGTATTCATGAGCATGTGTATTTCCTATTAGTTTAAACTGGTCAGCTCTAAAAGCATTTCTTTCAATAGTTAACTCTTGAGCTTTTTTCTCGACTAATTCTAAATCTTCACCAGAAACTTGACCTTTAACTGAATTCGGCTTTTGATCTACTAAAACAACTTCAGCACCCAGAGCTCTCATCATTCGTGCTCTTTCTACAGAATTCCCTTTTGACATACAAGCGATAAATTTATATCCTTTTATGCCACATACAATAGCAAGGCCTGTTCCAGTGTTTCCACTTGTAAGTTCAATAACAGATTGCTCTGGTTGTAATAGTCCGGCCGCCTCAGCTTCTTCAATCATCTGTAGAGCAATTCTATCTTTTTTGCTAAAGCCAGGGTTTAAATATTCCATTTTCGCAAAAATATTTCCTTCAACACCGTATTTTTTGGTTATTCTACTTAAATTAATCATCGGCGTATTTCCAATTGCTTCATGTGCTCCGCTTAAAACTTTATTAAATTTGCTATTCATTAAATTTTCCTCCAATTTTACATTTATTTTTTTGACAAAAGAGAGTATAATATTCTGTGTATTAAATTATACATGTGTTCGATATATTATACAAGTTTTTTTAATACTAAGACCATATAATTTAGTTAAATAAAAGAAATCAAAATATAAAGCAATATATAAAGCTTATGCTAAAATTAAATTTAAAGCTATGCTGATTTGGAGGATGCGATGAAAGATTTTAATAGTATAATTGGTAATAATCTTAAAAATATTAGGAATCAAAAACAATTGAGTTTAGATAATGTTGCAGAGTTAACTGGAGTTAGTAAGGGCATGCTTGCACAAATTGAAAAAGGTGCATCAAATCCCACTGTTACAGTGCTTTGGAAGATTGCTAAAGGGCTTAATGTGTCCTTTTCATATTTTATGGAAGAGCCAAATGATGAACTAAAAGTAGTGTCAAAGGCATCGATAACACCAATTATTGCTGAACAAGGTGGAATGAAAGTTTTTCCGATATTTCCATTTGATAAAACAAGGAAATTTGAGGTTTTTATTGTGACTTTAGACAAAGGAATCACCCATCAATCCGAAGCACACGCGCAAGGGGTTGAGGAGAGTATTATTATGACAAAAGGTAAGATCTCATTAACTGTGGGAGAAAAACAAATTCATTTATTTGAAGGAGACTCTGTACGTTATAAAGCAGATGTTCCACATGAATATAGTAATTACTCTGAGGCTGAAGCAGAATTCCAACAAATCATTTTTTATAAGAATTAAATTATTGATGAATTATTTTAACCTTTAAAGAAACTCATTTTTGAGACACAAAATAACAACTAAATTTGATGAATATCTTAGAAAGTTTGGTTATAATATATGCAAAGGATATAAAAGATTAGGGGGTGAAATATAATGATAGAAGGCAGGAATGATTTCTTTATTTTAGATAATATTTTCAATATGAGTAATAATGTTAAGTATAAATTTAATAATTTAGTTAATGTACCAAATTTTGAACATATACATCCAGTTAAGCAGAAAAAAGTTTATGATATTGTTAATCTATTATTAAAGGATAATGTTGGTAGTTATATCACTGATATTATAGTATTTGGCAGTGCAACTACGCTCTTTTGTAGTAGCTTTAGTGATATTGATTTAATCGTTTTGGGAAATTTTGATGAGTTTTATCCAACTGTAAATCTACATGAATTTGGAGAAGTTGATTTATTTGGATATAATAAAGAATTATTTCTAGATGGCATGGAAAAAAATAATTTCTATAAAAATGCATGGGAGAAAGGGGTGCGAGTGTATGAGCAATTATCTTCACCTAGCTAAAAGTGATTTGAAATTTGCAAATTTTGGTCTTACGAATTGTACAGATGAAGTAGAAATTAATTATGCGGCGTATCATGTTAATCAAGCAATTGAAAAAATAATCAAAGCACTTTTAGAACTAAGCGGGAATGATTTAACTGATAGAAAATACAGAACGCATGATATAGGCTATTTAATTTCATGTCTTCCTCAAGGAACTCAAGTACCCAATTTAATTATTGAGAGGAAATTTGAAATTATTAGATGGGTCTCTGAACCAAGATATAATGTAAGTTTCAGACAATCTAAAGAAGATGTTCTAATTATCTATGATACGACCTTAGAATGGCTTAATCAAATTATAATGAGTTTGGTTTGACACACTCTAACACTCCCTAACACTCCCTAACACACTTCCAACGGTCTTATATATGAACATAAGTTAAGTCTTATTGGTTAAGACTTGGGAACGATTAATATTGGCTATTGAACTGATAAACAGTGTGGTATAATTTAATGGAATCTGTATATGCTAAACAATATACAGATTCTATTTTTGTTCAAAAATCTCTTACAAAGGACGTGTATCTTTGTCTAAAGAATTTAAACATGTAATAGTTATATCGTTTGACAGTTTGTCATCATTTGATTTTGAATTATTAAAAAACTTACCGAATTTTAGTAAGCTCCTAAAAAAAAGCTTCTTTTGTCCATATGTTAAAACCGTTTATCCTTCTTTAACATACCCTGCGCATGTTTCTATATCCACAGGGAAGTTGCCAAATGAGCATGGTGTTATTAATAACACGAGAAGGCAGTATAATTCTAATGATCCAGATTGGTTTTGGCTGAGTTCTTATATAAAAGATGAAACGATATTCGACCTTGCGACGCAGTCAGGGAAAAGTGTAGCAGCACTTTTGTGGCCGGTAACAGGTAGAGCAAAAATAAAATATAATATGCCTGAGGTTTTCCCTAACAGATGGTGGAGGAGTCAAATAGTTTTATCGCTCATTAATGGATCGATAGCTTTTCAGTTTATGATGAACTTGAAATATGGTAAGCATAGAGATGGAAAGAAACAGCCTGGGCTGGATGACTTTACACACCATGTTTTTCTTGACACGATAAAAGAGAAGAAGCCAGAACTCACAATGGTTCATTTTACGGATTTAGATACACACAGACATCTATATGGAAACTTTTCAACTGAGGCAAATAAGGCATTGATTAGACATGACGAGCGACTTGGTGATGTTTTGAGGTTGCTTGATGCAGAAGAAATGCTTGAAAACACAGCATTAGTTGTTCTTGGTGATCATGCAAGCGTTGATGCCAGTCATGTAATTAAACTTAATGTACTCCTTAAAGAAAAGGGATTTTTGAAAATAAATGAAAAGGGTGACTTAGTTTCATTTAGGTATATTGTAAAGAGTTGTGACGGCTCGGCGTACATCTATAAAAGCGAAGAACAAGAAGATAAAAACGCCGCAATAAAAAACAAGAGCGCTGAGCGAGAAAATGATACAGATACAGATACTGATACTGATAGAAAAAATCTCATTAGTTTATTAGAAGAATTTCGTGAGAAAAATCCTTGCATTAAAGAAATTATTCCAAAGGAAAAATCTGCAGAATTAGGATTTGATTCAGAGTGCGAATATATACTTGAAGCAGCAAATGGATACTATTTCATGGATGGGTTTTTAGGAGAAGTAATAGAATCTGTAGAAGGGAAAAATGGTTATGGCATCCATTATATGAAATCAACTCACGGATACTCACCAGAGAAGCCCGGTTATGGAACGGTATTTATAGTTTCTACTGATTTAGATGAAGTAATGTATCCAACTGTAAAAAAAATTGAGGCACCCCAGACTCTGAAAGATTTTATTAAAGACAAAAATGTCGAAGAGACAGATTCTATCAAGATAAAAGTAGACGATGATAGTGATGAAAATTGTGATGAAATTTATAAAGATGATATTGATGATAGTGATGACTATGGCGATGACTATGATGATGGAGTCGAGCTTAGCAATAAGAAATTAACAGATGAATTTTATGTAATCAAGGAGCTATTAGGATTAAAATAATATTATTTTGGAGGCAAAAATGTTTGGATTGAGTAAGATTGAACGAAGTTGGGTGTTCTATGATTGGGCAAATTCTGCATACAGCATGGCTATTACTTCCACAATTTTTCCGCTTTTCTTTAAGGCTGTTTTCGTTGCAAATGGTGGGTCCACAGTTAATTCCACTGCCTACTGGGGGTATGCAAACTCTTTAGCCACGCTTTTAGTAGCTGTTATTGCTCCAATTTTGGGGACGATGGCCGATTACAAAGGCAACAAAATGAAATTCTTCAAGTTCTTTGTTACGCTGGGTATTGGGACTACAGCGCTTTTAGCATTTGTTCCTGATGCTTCATGGTATTTCCTTATAGGAGTTTATGTTCTTACCGTAATAGGATTCAATGGAAGTTTGATATTCTATGACGCTTTTTTGGTAGATGTTACGCCTTCTGAGAGAATGGATAGAGTTTCAACGATGGGGTATGGGATGGGATATGTCGGAAGTACAATTCCTTTTATAGCATCGATTGGATTAGTAATTTTGGCTCAAATGGAGATAGTTCCGTTCAGCGTTGGTTTTGCGAGTCGCATTGCGTTTGTTATAACGGCAATTTGGTGGGGTGTATTTACAATTCCTATGTTAAAAAATGTAAAACAACTTTTTGGGATAGCAATAGAAAAGGATATTGTTCTTAACAGTTTTAGAAGGATTGGTGAAACTTTTAGAAATATTAGTCAACACAAAAATCTTTTTATATTTATGATAGCTTATTTCTTCTACATTGATGGCGTTGATACTATAATAAAAATGGCCACTTCGTATGGTTCAGATTTAGGTATTAGTACCACAAATCTACTTATTATACTTTTGGTTACGCAGTTTGTAGCATTCCCATTTGCGATTTTGTATGGAAGATTAGCAGAAAAATTCTCCGCTAAAAAAATGTTGCTATTCGGAGTTTTTGTTTATGCCGGAATTTGCATATATGCATATTTTCTAAAAACGGTTTTAGATTTCTGGATACTTGCTATGTTAGTCGGAACATCTCAGGGGGGGATTCAGGCACTAAGTCGTTCGTATTTTGGCAAATTAGTACCAAAAGAAAATTCAAATGAGTTTTTCGGTTTTTATAATATTTTCGGGAAGTTCGCAGCAATCATGGGACCTTTTATGATGGGATTTTTCACACAATTAACTGGTCAAACAAATTTCGGCGTATTGAGTCTGGTTTTGCTCTTCATCATAGGGGGGACATTACTTCTCTTTGTAAAAGAAGAGAAAAAAACTATTTCAATTTAATGAATATAGGGCAAAGTTAAAACATTTATTTATGGGATAAACATGGCGAAGCAGCCTCTTTACAAGTATCAGGAAGGAACACTTTTTTACATGGACAAAAAAAAGCAATTATTATTATTTCTTTTCGTGGCAGTTTTTTTAGGGATTGCCCAAAGCATTGATTCAGCAGTGCTAAATAATTATCTTAGCGACACATACCACATAACAGTTTCTCAAAGAACACTACTGGAATTTCCACGAGAATTACCTGGATTTTTAGTGGTTTTTATAGCGGCCGCGCTTATTTCATTAGGGGATGTAAGAATAGCAGCCGTTGCAAACATAGCAGCGGCAATAGGTATGCTCGGAATGGGTCTTTTGTCACCTGATTTTAATGTATTATTCATTTGGTTATTGCTATACAGTGCGGGTCAACATGTCTACATGCCAATGTCTAATAGCATAGCGATGAATTTGTCCACGCGGGAGAACATGGGAAAGGTTCTCGGACGGATTAACGGATTAAACACAGCCGCATTTTTAGTAACAAGTATCATCCTGGCGCTAATTTTTAGATTTTTGAAATTGGATTATAAGATTGCATTTGGTATTGGAGCCACGGCGTTATTTATCGCGGGGCTAATAGTTTTCAGGATGGAGTCTCATAAAGTTAAAACAAAACGCGCGATACTTATAAGAAAAGAGTATAAACTTTTCTATTATCTAAGTATAGTATTTGGCGCAAGAAAGCAGATATTTATCACGTTTGGGCCTTGGGTTTTGATTAAAGTGTTCGGACAAGGGGTATCAACTTTTGCTATTCTAGGGTTTATTATTGCTGGAATGGGAATGTTCATTAAACCATGGATAGGGTCTTTAATTGACAAAAAAGGCGAAAAATTCGTTTTAATGGCTGAGGCAATAGGGTTAGTAGTGGTTTGTACTGGATACGCTACAGCGCTAGGCATAGAGGGACTGACTGGTATAAAGAGCGTGGCATTAATATTAACATGCGGATTTTTCGTCGCGGATCAAGTTTTGGCAGCAGCTTCTATGGCCAGGTCAACTTATTTAAAGAAAATCGCCTTAAACCAAGAAGATGTTTCGCCTACTCTCTCAATGGGGATTAGTATGGATCACGTCGTATCAATGATAATTCCACTCTTAGGAGGATTAGTTTGGAATGCATTTGGATATGAATATGTTTTTTTACTGGGCACAATAATAGCGGTTTTTAATTTCTTCTTAGCAAGACGAATTAAAACAGATAATCACGAATCTTTTCAAGAACTAATTATGGAATCTCCTGATACAGCAGAAATGGGGGTTCTAAAAGATTGATTCGCTACGGTGATGAATATTTTATGTCGCTTGCTTTGGAAGAAGCAAAAAAAGCACTTTTAGCGGATGAAGTTCCAGTAGGTGCTGTGGTAATAAAAGACGGAATAGTAATCGGCAGGGGATATAATCTAAAAGAATCAAACAAATCGGCACTTGATCATGCCGAAATTATCGCTCTTCAAGACGCATGTAAGAATTTAGGTGGATGGAGATTGAATGGTTGCAGTATCTACGTTACGCTTGAACCTTGCCCTATGTGCGCAGGTGCGATAGTACAGTCTAGATTGGATAGACTAGTATTTGGAGCTTTTGACCCTAAGAGTGGAGCTTGTGGTTCTAAACTTAATTTAATCTCTGGTTTTGAATGGAATCATAAAGTAGAAATCGACGGAGGACTTTTGGAAGACGAGTGTGGCGAAATTCTAAAAGAATACTTCAAAGAGAAGAGGGCTCGAACATAAGCGCATACTAAATACATATAGAATAACTAACGAGAATAACTAACGAGAATAACTAAGTAAGAAAGTTGGCATTGACGAAACTAGAATATTCATTTATTATTTAATAGCGATATACATAATTCACACGGAGGAGTATCGAAGTGGTTGTAACGGCCCTGACTCGAAATCAGGTTGTCATGAAAGTGGCACGAGGGTTCGAATCCCTCCTCCTCCGCCATAACGCATTAAAAAAGCTGTCTGCTTGCAGATAACTTTTTCTAATGGAGCAAAACAGAAGAGGGAATCGAACCCGAGAGGGTGAGGCGCAAGGAATATTGAGAATATTCCGCGCCGAATTAGCACTGAAAGTGCGTAGGAATTCCGAAAAAAGTGAAAAGAGGAATTCGCGAATCCCTCCTCCTCCGCCATAAAGATTTTAAGTAAAAAAACGCGAATTATCAACTATTTTGGGGGTGAACGAAATTTTATTTCAGAAGCATCTCAAGATGGTTTTTATTTTTATATTGGTTTTCGCTATAACTTATTTTGTTTTTAGGGGATGTCCAATAAGGTATTTATTTGGGATTCCATGTCCTAGTTGTGGAATGACTAGATCCATGTTTTCGTTGTTATCTCTTGACTTTAAAGGATACATGAAATTTAATCCCATGGCCATTTTCGCAATTATTGCTTTAGGCTTAGCTATACATAGAGAGAAAATTAATAATAAGAAAGTAACAGATATTATAGTCATAATTATTTCTTGTTCTATATTTCTGTTCTATATTTTGAGATATACGTTCAATTTGTAGTTTTAAGAATATTTTATACATTTATTGAATATTTTTTAATTTTACTGTGTTGTAAAATTAAGGTGTTTAGGATATAATTGAATCGTATTCAAATTATTTCATTTTTCGGATATTGGTTGTAAAAATAAAAATTGGAGGAACGTTATGGATTCACAAAAAGTTGATATGTTTATTATCACAAATCAAAAGTATTTTCCATCAGAAAAAATTATGTATCTAAGAGAAAAGTTATCTTCAATGGATGAAAACAAATTTTCGTTGATTGCCTCAGTCGAGTTAAAAGACCCAACAACTCTACTGCTTATTTCAATATTTCTTGGTTCGTTGGGGATTGATAGGTTCATGATCGGTGACATAGGAATGGGAATATTGAAATTGTTAACGCTTGGTCTTTGCGGCATTCTAACAATTATTGACTGGTTTACAATATCCAAGAAAACGAAAGAATTGAACTTCAATAATTTAATGATGATTATTTAGGGATATTTAAACGGAAAACAAATATGCGGGGATGTGATTTGGTTTTGTAAAAAACTTTTGTCACATCTCCTATTTTTTTGGAGTATAACGACAACATATTGCTAGCTAATATCTATTGAAATAATAGCAGAATTATTGCATAATAATAATATAATAATTAATCGGAGGAATAAAGTATATGATAATCAAATCTTCAACGACTCTTAGAAATGACTATGTCACGATATCTAATCTAGCACATGAAGCAGCAGAACCTATATATATAACAAAAAATGGCGAAGGTGACATCGTTGTTATGAGTATAGAGGCTTTTGAAAAGAGAGAGCAAGTCTTAAAACTACGTGCCAAAATAATGGCTGCAGAAAATTCAAGATTAGTTGGTGCACCAACTATTTCAGCGGAAGTTGCAAGGAAGCGAATTGAGGAAAAATATAATGCCAAAGGCTAAGGTTGAAATACTTGAATCTGCTTGGAGAGAACTTGAAGAGATTGCAGATTATCATTTGTTGATTGTTGGTCCTATTTCAGCGAAGAAGGTAACTGATAGAATATTGGATGCTTTGGAAAGGCTCGCAGAATTTCCATTGTCTTGTACTCATGTACCAGATAACGAACTAAAAGGACAGGACTATCGAATGCTTATTTGTGATCAATATTTATGCATCTACCGATTGATAGGCGATGCGGTATATGTATATCACATCGCACATGGCTCAAGTGAATACGGCAATTTACTAAAATAGTTTTGCGGATATAACCATAAATACATTTAGAAATACTAATGTTTTGCGGATTTGTTTTGTTGCAATTTTACAAGAAAATTATTTACAAATCAAAATTGCTAAGATATAATTAAGTAAATCGTAACTTAGCAAATGCGAAGGGGGGATAATTACATGTTTATAGGGCGTGAAAAAGAGCTAAAGGATTTAAAAAACCTCTATGAAACAGATAAATTTCAGCTTCCAGTTATTTATGGAAGAAGACGCATAGGTAAAACAGCACTTATCAACGAATTTGTTAGAAATAAGGATACGATTTATTTTACTGGGATTGAAACTACTGGGAAACAAAATCTCGAAAATCTCAGTAAAAGCATTTTTTATTACACTGATGGGTCAGGAATTGCACCGGTTTTTTCGTCATATCAGGAAACATTAGAATATGTTTTCAATCTTGCAGAAACTAAAAGAATAGTGCTCGTTATAGATGAATACCCATATCTAGCAAAGTCGTACAAAGCATTTCCTTCAATTTTGCAGCTACTAATTGACAAGAAAAAAGACACATCAAAATTGTTCATCATTCTCTGCGGTTCATCAATGTCTTTTATGGAAGAGAATGTTCTTGGCTATAAAAGCCCATTATATGGGAGGAGAACTGCACAGTTTAAGGTGATGCCTTTTGATTTTTTTGAAAGCAGAAGATATTTTAAAAACTTTTCGAATTTGGATATGGCAATTATTTATGGCATAGTAGGTGGCACACCTCAATATTTACTTCAAATGGACGATAAAATCTCACTTGAGGAAAATATAAAGGGGAAACTATTAAATTCAACTTCATATTTATTTGAAGAGCCAAATAATTTATTAAAGCAAGAAGTTCGAGAGGCAGCGATATACAACGCAATTATATCCACAGTGGCAAAAGGTAGCACGAAACTATCGGAAATTTCGAGCAAAGTTGGGGAAGAAACAAGCGCATGTTCGGCGTATTTAAAAAACTTAATTTCACTGGGAATTATTAAGAAGGAAGTGCCATTTACTGAAAAATCATCAAGAAAGACTATATATGTTATTGCAGATAATTTATTTAGGTTTTGGTATCGATTTATTCCAACAAATATTTCAATCATTCAGAACGATATGACAGAATTGGCATATAAAAATATATACACACAGTTATCATCGTATATGGGTGCAGTCTTTGAAGAAATCTGTAAGCAGTATTTGTGGGCGTTAAATAAGCAGGGTAAAGCGGCTGTTACATTCACTGATTTAGGTCGCTGGTGGGGTAACGATCAAAAAAACAAACGTGAAACAGAAATTGATATTATGGGTATCGACGGTGAAGATTCTGCCCTTTTTTGTGAGTGCAAATGGACTAATGAAAAAATTGATACAGTGGTGCTTGATACTTTAATTGAAAGAAGCCGACTATTTAATTATGAAGACGTTTACTTTTATGTTTTTGCAAAAACTGGTTTCACAAAAGGTTGCACCGAAAAAGCATTAGATTATGGGAACGTTAAGTTAGTTACATTTGAAGAGATGATGTAATAAAAAGTATCTGCTGCACCAACGATTGGATTTGAAGCTGCATGTAAGACATTGAGGGAGGCGAATATTTGTGTGGTTAAACTATGTTAAGGTTTTCATTGCAAAAAAGTGGAAAATTGCACTGAAGTTGATTTTTGCAGCATTTATTCTATTTTTAATAGTAAAGGGTGGAAGCGACCAAATTCAAAAGATTGATCTTTCTAAAACGATTGATTTATTGCGTAAGTTGCCTTTTACAAACGCTATTTCTTTGATTATATTAGGTCTTGCGGCAACAGCCACTATGACACTATATGATTTTTCAATTATTCGTTATTTTAAGCATAGTATTAAAACCTCGCTTTTTTTTAGTATTGCGTTTGTAGCTAATGCACTTAATAATCTATTAGGTATGGGTGGGCTCGCAGGAGCAACAGCCAGAACCATTTTACTAAGAAAGAACAATCTTGATTTTAAAGCATCACTCTACTATAATGTTTTATTAGCGCCTGCAACACCTACAGGACTGTCAATTTTAGCAGTTTTTTTATTGTTTGAATCAAAAACAATTGGATTAATTACTGCCCATTATCCTTGGATATATATTGGTATTATTGGAATGATTATTTATCTTCCGTTTTATCTTTTATCAGATAAAATAGTGGATTTCTTTAAAATAAGTAGTGAGTCAGGTACAGCGCATAAATCGCTTGCGTTGAAATTTAAATTGATAGGCATCTCTTTTTTAGAGTGGTTTTCAGCAGCGTTGCTTTTTTACTATATTACATGTATGTATGTCGGAAATGTAGATTTCATCTATATTTTATGTATTTATTCTTTAGCAGCTATTGCAGGCATTATAAGTTTTTTACCAGGTGGAATAGGATCTTTTGATTTAATTGCACTAGTAGGCCTACAGTTATTTAAGGTTCCGGCTTCAGATGCTCTTACAATTTTAGTTTTATTTCGCCTGTTTTATTATCTTGTGCCTGCGTTTTTAGGCAGCGTAGTTTTACTTATGAATCTAACTATGGACAGAAATGAAAAATTGTTCTCTTACTCCTTCTTGACAAATATTGGAATATTTAATAGTGTTTTAAAGTACTATAAAACGTATAGTGATTTTGTAAATGTGCTGTTATCTATTCTGGTGTTTTCTAGTGGATTGGTGCTTTTGATCTCAGCGATTAAGCCTGGGATTGAGGAGAGAGTTAAATTTGCATCAGAGTTTCTATCAGAATTCGTCTTGATGTTCTCCCAAAGTGCCTCGATAGTGATTGGTTTTCTTATAATTGTGTTATCTTTTGAAGTGTTATATAAGGTTAAGCGCGCTTATAATTTAACGGTGTACCTGCTTTTAGTGGGAGGAGTGTTCACTTTTTTGAAAGGCCTCGATTTTGAAGAAGCGATTTTCTTGTTAATTGTTCTTTGCTTAATAAAAATTTCCAAGCCAAGTTTTTACCGCTTTAGTATACCAGTTAGGATCTCAAAGATTGTTTTAACGTCTTTTATTGGACTCCTTAGTATTGTGGTGTATTTTGAAATTAATCAAAAAATATATTTTGATACTATTGCACATCATCTGTATCCTGCTAATCTGTTTGGGAATTATGGAGATGTATTCTATCACAGTATAGTTACGTATGTGGTTTTTGTAATTTTCTTATTATGGCTCTACACAAAAAAAGCAAAAATCGAGAACGATCCACTATATCTTAAACCGGATTACGATAAATTGAGAAAATTTCTTTCGAATCAGCAAGGGAACGCATTGACACACTTGCTATATTTGGGCGACAAAAATTTGTATTGGGCATGCAATGATGAAATTATAATACCTTATGCGAAATATCAAGATGTATTCGTTGTTTTAGGTGATCCGATTGGGAAAGAAGAATTGCTCTCGAAAGCTATTCAGGAATTTCAAGATTTTTTAGATAAATATGGGTATGAGGCTGTTTTCTATGAAGTGTCAGATAAAAACTTAACTGTTTATCACGATAATGGGTATTACTTTTTTAAACTTGGAGAAGAAGCGATTGTTAATTTAGAAAGCTTCAACCTTTCAGGTGCAAAAAATAGTACATTAAGGCACACTATGAACAGTTTTAACAAGAGTGGAGTTTGCTTTGAAATTGTGAAGCCGCCATTTGAAAAACAACTCCTTTCAGAATTTTCTGAGGTCTCAAAAGAATGGCTTGGAAATAGGAGCGAAATGGGGTTCTCGCTGGGTTGGTACAAAGAAGATTACCTTCAGCTTTCAGAAGTAGCGGTATTAAGAGATAATAATTCTAGAATTATGGCATTTGTTTCCTTGATGCCAAGTTATGATGGTAATATGTCGGCATCCACAGATTTAATGAGACTTAGAAGTGATGTTCCACATGGCACGATGGATTTTATAATTCTTAATCTATGCATTCACTTTAAAGAAAATGGTTATAAATTTTTTAATTTGGGAATGGCTCCTCTATCTAACGTCGGACGTTCACCAAATTCGCATAGAAGCGAAAAGATAGCACGATTTGCGTTTCAATATGGTCGATTCTTTTACAGCTTTGAAGGATTAAGAAAATATAAAGAAAAATACAACCCTACTTGGAAACCTAGATATCTTGCATACCCACAGCTTATTTCGCTTCCTACAGTAATAATGAAGATTTCCATGTTGGTATCTTCAAAGAAGAAAAAACAAGAGATTAGTTGAGTTATCATTAAAACCAACCAAAAAAACAAGCATGTTGCAATTAAGAGTACACTCCTATTGCGATATGCTTGTTTTTTAATACTATGTTTTAAGTTAATACTACGCTTCTACTTCATCTAGCTCATTCAGAACTTTCTTGAAGATATCTTTAACAGACAAAATTTCTTTTATTCTAGGGACATATTTTCCTGAAAAAATGAGTGCTCTTTCAAAATTTCCCCCAACCTTAGCGTTGTTCAGTGCATCCATTATGCAAAAGTTATGAGAGCATCTTTTTAAACAGGCGACGCACTCTTCAATAGTGTTTTGACCCGCCTCAACCTTTTCTAAGAAAGCATTTCTGATTCCTTGACCCGGAAGTCCAACAGGGCTTTTTATTAACGTTACATCATCTTCGTTGCAGTTTATATAGAGCTGTTTCATTTCATCGGATGCATTTGATTCCTCACTGGCAGCAAATCTAGTTCCCATCTGCACGCCATCTGCACCCATCTTAAGAGCCTTTGCCATGTCATATCCGTCAAGAATGCCACCTGCACCTATTACTGGCAGTGTTACAGCAGCTCTAACCTCAGGCAAAATATCTAGCATGGGTCTATCAGTACCTAGGTGTCCACCTGCTTCAGCACCTTCGACAATAACCGCAGCCGCACCGAGTTTTTCTGCCATAATTGCGAGTTTTGCACTAGATACAATTGGAACTATAGGGGTATTAGATTCTTTGCCCCAAATAAACATATCTCGTGAAAAACCAGCACCTGAAATAACAAGATCGATTTTTTCTTTTATAGCTGTTTTCACTAAATCGGCAAAATTATTAACTGCAAACAGTATGTTTACACCAATTAAGCCCTTGGTGAGTTCTCTGGCTTTTCTTATTTCATTTGCCAATTCTTCTAAAGTCATTCCAGTACCAGCGATAATCCCAATACCGCCTTCGTTTGCCACAGCGGCAGCAAGTTTTGCGGTAGAGATTTTCACAGCCATTCCGCCTTGAATTATGGGAATACGTGCTTCTATGTTTCCAATTTTTAATGATTTAAAATTCATATTTCCTCCAGAGCTAAAGCCCTAAATCATATTTAGTACCTGGTTATATAGTTTGATACTATGTTACCACAAAAATTTATTAATCACAATATAATTATAGGTTAATTTATCTTAATTTATCTTAAATCACCTAAATCAACAAAATAATTTGAATTTTAAGGACATTTAACATAGTATATTAAGTATCAGAGAAAATAGTAGATATAAGTAATAGATTAAGTAATAGATAACATTGTGTATTAAGCATCAGAAATGAATCTAGGAATTTATAAAGGGAGTGCATATATTTGGATATAAGAAAAAAATCGGTACTTGTAACAGCAGTAATATTTTTAGTACTACTTTTAATCACTATTTCCGTTTTTATGATTTCATATGGGGGGAATTTATTAAGTGTCCAAAAAAATATTGCAGTACTAGAAGCTGAAAAAGCCACTAATGAAGTAAGAATACATTTAGAGAGATTAAAAGCTTTAAGTTATGATTTAGGAACGTGGGATGAGACTGTAGCATTTCTAAATGGTGAAAAGCTCGATTTTTCAGAACAATATATTAATGATGAGTATATTGATCGAATGTCATTGGATATGCTAGCCATAACTGATATAGATGGGAATATAAAGTTGCTAAATTACAACTCAAAGAAACAGAGCCTTGAGGAAGTTGCGTATACAAAAATCGTAAGAAGTATGATAACGAATAATTATCTTATTCAAGAAATCAAAAGTAAAAAAGCTGTCGATAAAAGCGAAATATATTTTCTCAAATCTGGAGTCTTGGAAATAAATGCAAGGTCGGTGACGGATAACCTAGGCGAACTGGAGCCTCAGGGGCTTATATTCACAGCTGATTTTATTTTTGAAAAAACTTCAGGTTGGGGTGATGGATACAAAATATCAAACATTTTATCGGGATATGATATAACAAAGTACAGAAAAATAGATGGTACATATTATAGATTTGTTAATGATGGTGATTTGAAATTCATTCTTCCTTCGAGTTTATTTAAAGGACGAGAGGTGTTAATTGAGAAAACTTATCCAGAGTTAATTGACTCAAAAAAACAGTTGCTTATTAACCTTGTAATAGTGTTTGTTTTGGCCATGTTAGGTGCAGTAGGCAGCATTTATGTTTTTAGAAGATTTATTATGAACCCGTTAAATGTTTTGAGAGAATTCATGGGTAATCTAAATTTGGAAAATATCGAGCAACGAAGAATTGAGATTAACAGTAATGATGAATTTTTTCAACTTGCCAATTATATTAATGGCGCGATAGATAGAATTGAAAAAGACAGCAAAACAATAAAAAATCTGAATGCTAGGCATGAGCAAGCAATGGAAGCAGCAGGTGCAGGAAGCTTTGGCATTGCATTGTCAACAATGCATATAAGAATGGATAAAAAGATGGCAAGTTTGATAGGATATTCAGGTGAAAATCTAGAAATTCCAATTGAAAATATAAGAGAACTATTTGACGTTTCTTCAGTTAATAATTTTATAACAAAAGCTACCTACGAGGGAGTTGCAATTCTTGAGGATGATATCATTTTGCCTACAGTCTCGGAAGCTGGATCAAAAACAATTTTGTTCAAAGCTGATTTAAATAGACTAAGAGAAGATGATGATTTATACGATATAACTGGAATTGCATTTGATTATACAGAAGAATTTTTAAAGGAAAAACAACTTGAATTTATAAGTTTCCATGATATACTCACCGGATTATATAATAGAAGTTATTTTGAGAGTGTAATAGATGAGTTAGAAGAAAAAAATGAGATGCCTTATGGAATTGTTATTGGTGATATGAATGGCTTAAAAATGGTAAATGACACATTTGGACACGAAGAAGGAGACAAACTACTTAAAACAATTGCAGTTATATTAAGAGAAAGTTCTAGAAAAAAAGATCTAGTTTTCAGATGGGGTGGGGATGAGTTTTGTATAGTCCTCCCAGGAGCAAATGAAGAAGTTATGAAGGAAATCATAAATTCCACTATGTACAGACTCGAAAATTATTCAGGATCGATCATTCCGCCTTCCATATCATTAGGGCATATCATTAGAGATGCTGGTTTTAATAGTGCAGCAGAAGCGATTCGCGAAGCAGAAGAAATGATGTATAGCCAAAAGGTAAGCCAAAGCAAGGTACTAAGAGAGAATTTGCTTCAGTATTTTAGAGATAGACTTGAAAAGAACGGCATTGAAACGCTTCAGCATAACAAACGATTACTTGAACTTGCTGAGAGAGCTGGTATTGCAGCAGAATTTAGTGATGCAAAGATTGATGAATTGAAAGATTTGGCCACACTCCACGATATCGGCATGATTTCTGTAAGTGAGAACATTGTTCTGAAACAAGAAGATTTGGATGACTATGAGTGGGATGCGTTGAAACTGCATACAGAAACAGGTTTTAGAATATGTAAAGCGACACCTGAGTTTTCTCATATAGCATATGCACTACTTTCACACCACGAAAGATTTGATGGACTAGGATATCCAAGAGGTATAAAAAATGGTGAGTTACCAATGATATCAAGGATTTTCTCGGTGCTTGATTCATTTGTTTCTATGACAAGTGACAGACCTTATAGAAATGCGATATCAGAAGAAGAGGCTATTCGTGAAATCGAATCAAAAGCAGGAACGCAGTTTGATCCAGTAGCTGTTAAAATTTGTTTAAAAATATTCTAAATTATTATGTAAAATATCAACATGTTGTTGCTTCGTAATAAAATAATGCTATATGTAGTATTTAGGAAATACACTAGTATTATTTGATTATTCTATACAATTGTAATTATTTGCTTGACTTTACCTTCTGAAATGTATATTATTCAGGTAGAAGCTTCTTAAAGTTAAGATTAAATTAAAACTAACCGATATATTAGTATAGATAATTAGGGAGGCAATATTATGGACAAGAAGATCGTTCAGTGCTTAGATGATAGTAATTGGCATGGAGAATACTGTATTGTTGATATGACCTTCTCTCCGAATGAAACGGATGAAGTTTTAGCAGTTCTTTTAAGTAATAGAAGAATTGGTCATCACATTACATGTGTTTCGAGAGTTAAAGAAGTTGAAAGTTCAAATAACTAAAAATAATAATAATAAATAAAGAAGTGATGTTTTCTAATTAACATCGCTTCTTTTTTTATTGTATTCCACCCAATCGGCCATAAACAGTTAGAGCATATTTAAAGAATGAAGCTGCAATATAACTTTTCAAATGAGTCCTTCGAGGAATATCGCTACCGTCAGGAACTGCATTAACAAATATATCTCCACCTTTATAAATAGGATAACATTCTTGATTATCAAACTCTAAAAGAACACATTTCTTCATAATCACACTAATATTTCTTTCGTGATAAGCCCCAATTTTCATTGGCTTAGGGAGATTAACAATCTTAACTCTATAGCGAATACCACTTGGCATGTCAAATATAACTTCTCGATCGACAAGTTTTACGCTTTCATATTCATGCATTATAGAAACAATGGTAGATTCAACTTCTGGTGACAAAAAACCATAATACATACTTATCAACCCCTAATGATTTATATATATTATTATAGCATGTTTACAATATATATTAAGTAATTGAAAATGAAACTTTAAAAAATAACCTTTTTAAAATTAGCCTTTTCAAAATATGAAACTTAAACTATAATATTTGTTGAATGAGAAAAGAACTTGAATGAAAAAAATTAGCTAGGATGTGAAATGTTGAAAAAGCGGTATAAAGAAATTTTATTGGTAATAATTTTTCTGGCATTTATAGTATATGCCTTCTCTTTATGGTCATTTGCTGGAATAGTCTCTAAAAGTGATGCTAGAATAATAATTCGTGATTTTGAAAGAGCTTATCTGTATCAAGAAGTTTTAAACAATTCCGAATATGAAAATCAAAGAGGTAAGATAATGTCAGGTTTTTTTACTTCAAAGAAAGAGTTGGAAAACCTTTTTAACATAGCTTTTAAAGCTTCTGGAGATCAAGAGTCAAAGATTTTTGTGACAGATGTTTTGAGGGGATTAGTAGCAAAATCGAAAATTGAAACTTTGAAATTCGAGAAAAAAGTCATAAATGGAGTAGCTTATGTTAAAATTAATGTTTTTAATGATAAGCTTATACCAAAATATGAAAAAGCACTTGAAGAATATCATACTAAATATTCAAAATTAATTCTTGATTTGAGAGGTGCAGCATATGGTGAAATTGAAGTTGCATCAGGAGTTGCCGATGACCTATTAGGAAATGGAAAAGAAATCTGCACTTTAGATGGGGAAGTAAAAAGCAGCATCATAAATTCGGACGTGTTTTATTATAAATTTGACAAAATATATGTTCTTTTAGACAAAAACAGTGGAGTTCCATCTGAAATTATCGCCCTTTCACTAAAAAAAGGCCTTGGGGACAAAGTTACTTTAATAGGAAGTTCAACGCTACAGACATCTACAGCGTGTACGGATAAAAAGTATAGTGTGCATTTCGACACTAGCATTGCTTCATACAAGTGGTCAGTAGGTGGGGACACGTCTTCGGCCGTTCAGAGATATTTGGCTCCGTATAGTATGGTTAAATTAGAGACGCTAGATGATTATATTGAACAGATAAAATAAATGGAAACTGGGAATTAGTAAATGATCTAGTAAATGATCTAGTAAATGATCTAGCAAATGATTTAGCAAATGATTTAGCAAATGATTTAGCAAATGATTTAGCAAATGAGCTAGTGACGAATTCATTTACGAAGAAGTGCATTGATTAGGATGTACTGTTTCAAAAAAGGATATTTGCTAAGAAAAAGCTTGCAAATGCTATGGAAATATACTAAAATTACTCTTGCACAAAGGAAAACACCAAGTCAAATATTGGGGGTATAGCTCAGCTGGGAGAGCGCTTGAATGGCATTCAAGAGGTCAGCGGTTCGATCCCGCTTATCTCCACCAAAAAGAAAAGTAACGAATCCGAATTTAGAAATGAATTCGGGTTTTTTGATTTTGAAGCAAATAGCAGTAAATATTGACTGATTTAGAATAAAAGAATAGAATAATAATTGGGAATGTTTTCAATCCGGGTCTATGATTGAATGAGTATATTTGAAAACACATTGGAGGGATTACAGTGAATTTTTTAGATGAAAGTAGTATATATGAGAATATCAGAGCGACAGTGACTGAGGCACAGAAAAAAGTCTATTCTACTGTTAACTTTGTCATGGTAGAAACCTACTGGAATATTGGAAAACAAATTTCCGAAGCACAAGGAGATAAAGAGAGAGCCGAGTACGGTACTGGCTTACTAAAATATCTTTCTGAAAAATTGACTGAAGATTTTGGGAAAGGCTATACTGTAACGAACTTAAAATATATGCGTTTATTTTATGCTGCGTTTCCAAATCGTCACGCACTGCGTGACCAATTGAGTTGGACACATTACAGGATGATTTTAAAGGTTGAAGATGATAAAGCAAGACAATTTTATCTTGACGAATGCGTAAAATCCAATTGGAGCACAAGGCAGCTAGAACGTCAAATTAACTCGTTTTATTATCAGAGACTTTTATCTAGTCAAGATCAAGAAAGCGTCAGAAATGAAATACAAACACTAGAAAAAGGCATGGATATAAAAGATATTATCAGAGATCCTTATGTACTTGAATTCTTAGGTCTTGAGCAGACATCTAATCTATATGAAAAGGAAATTGAACAGGGTTTGATTGACCACTTACAGAAGTTTCTTCTCGAACTAGGGCGCGGTTTTTCTTTTGTTTCAAGGCAAAAGCGAATTACATTTGATGGAGAGCATTACTTTATCGACTTAGTTTTTTATAACTATATCCTTAAATGTTTTGTTATAGTAGATTTAAAAGTTGGAAAGCTTAAACATCAAGATATTGGGCAGATGCAGATGTATGTGAATTACTTCACTAGAGAGCTAATGAATGATGGCGACAATCTTCCTATCGGAATTATTCTTTGTGCAGACAAAAGTGATTCGGTTGTTAAGTACACACTGCCTGAAGACAATAATCAGATTTTTGCTTCAAAATATAAACTTTATATGCCGTCTGAAGAAGAGTTGATACAGGAAATTGAAAAGGAACAAGAGTTATTGGAAATTGAACAGAATTTGATATGATCAATATATATTGATTTTCACCAGATTATCGAGCGAAATGCGATTATGCGGTGATAATATGATAAAAACAAGGCAAATATTTATGATTTTTCATTTTAACTCTAAGGGGGGCAATAAAAGATGTCATACGATCTGAAAAGTAAGCTAGTAATTGCAGTAGCATCCAGGGCAATATTCAATCTTGAGAAGGAAAACGAAATATACGAGAATGAAGGGCTAGGAAGCTACATCAAATATCAAATTGAGCACGAAGCGGATTTGTTAGAAAAGGGAACTGCCTTTCCGCTTGTGGAAATGCTTTTGAATTTGAACAAAGAATTCGAAGAGCCAATTGTCGAGGTTATTGTTATGTCCAGAAATAGCCCAGAGACAGGCCTGAGAGTTTTTAATACTATAGAGACCTATGGGTTAAATGTTCGTAGAGCGGCGTTTACAGGCGGAGAAAAGATGGAGAGCTACCTTAAACCTTTTGAGGTAGATTTATTTCTCTCAAAAAATCTTGCTGATGTTCAGGACACCATTGATGCAGGGTTTGCGGCTGCTCTTATATATAATCCTCCAAGTGATTACACTCCAGATAAAAAGCAAATTAGGATTGCCTTTGATGCTGATGCAGTTTTGTTTTCAGAGGAGTCCGAGTTGATTTACAAAACTCAGGGACTAGAGGCATTTATAGAAAATGAGAAGCTGAACGCACAGAAAGCTTTGCCAGAAGGGCCATTCGGGAAGCTATTAAAGACCTTATCAAAAATAAAAGAAAAAGATTCGGAAATACTGAGAATCGCTATTGTCACTGCTAGAAATAGTCCGGCTCATAAGAGGATTATTTTGACCTTACGAGAGTGGGGAGTGAAAGTGGATGAGGCTTTCTTTCTTGGGGGAGTAAGCAAAGATCAAGTGTTGAAATCTTTTAATGCTCATATATTTTTTGATGATCAGGATTCACATGTAGGATTAGCATCGGAGAAAGTACCAGCAGGGAGGGTTCCGTATAGATCAGACTCGTTATTGAATGTAAAACTTTTTGACCAAAACATTGATTTGGATAAAAAGTTTTGATATAGAATATGTAAGTCCGAAAATTAAATCTGAAGAGAAAACGTAGGGAGATGTGAAAATTGAAGGATAAGAAGCTTGATGAAATTGAAAAAACGATGACTGAAAAAATTATGGGATTGCAAGATGAAAGAGGCTGTTGGAATGTCTTAAAAGAAGGCGATAAATATTTTCCGCAGTATAATTATTATGTCCCAAATTATAAATCAACGCTTTGGACTCTTATACTTTTAGCAGACCTGAAAGCTGATCCGAAGGATAAGAGGTTTCTCAAGCCTCTAAAAATAATCACCGAACATTTTTTAAATAAGCAGATAGGAATTTTTTCACTAGGGAAAAGCCACTTTCCAATACCCTGCTTGAATGGGAATATGATCTATTTGCATTCTTATTTTCAATCTGGTGAAGAGGAAATTATTAATAGAGTTGTTGATTTTTTTGCACCGTATCAAAGGTTTGATGATGGCGATTTTGTGACACCCTCTTCATTTCCGTATTGTTCTAATCGAAGCTGCTATGGGAAACACACCTGTTATTGGGGAGTAGTTAAGCTACTTAAAGGATTGTCCTTTATACCAGCAGATAAACGTTCAGAGAATGCAAAAGATTTAATAAAAAAGTGTGTTGATTTTATTTTGCTTCACGAAGTATGCTACAGTTCCCATAACAAAACAAATTTTATTCATACTATTATTAAACAATTGGCATTTCCAAATATGTACGAGAGTGATTTTCTTGAAATATTGTGGCTTCTGAAAAGAGAACAGGTAAAGTCTGAAAACATGAAAAAGGCTCTGAATTTGCTAAAAAGTAAAATGGATTCAGAATCAACCTGGAAGATAGAACGAAAAATTAAGGATTTAATAATTCCTATTGGAAAAAAGAATTATGGGAATGAATTAATAACAAATAGAGCAAGCGAGGTAATGGAGTTTTATAAAGATTTGTAGAAAAAATTGAAGTTATCGTTCATATATAATTCGTGATATAATATATAATATATTTTGTTATTAATTATGAAGGAGAAGAACTATGATATTAAAAGCCCGAAAACTAATAATTGGTGATGGAGTAACTTCCATTGAAAACGGAGCAGTAGCGATTGAAGATGGCAAAATAATTGCCATTGGTAATGCAAAGGAACTTGAGGCGAAATACCCTGACAAAGCAGTAACCGATTACGGTGATGCGACAATAACTCCAGGTCTTATTGATATGCACGTTCATATTGGTAATTGCCAAACGCAGCCGGACATGGAATTATATAATCAACAGTTAAAAGGGTTAATGGCTACGCATGAGCTTATTTTGTCCTTGAAAAAAGGTGTTACTACAGTAAGAGATGTAGCTTCAGATAATAAGTTTTGTGAAACCTTAAAAATTGCCGCAAAGAAAGGCTACATTCAAGTACCTAGAATACTTACCACTGATAGAGGGATTTGTATGAGCGGGGGCCATGGAGCTGGACTCTCTGGTGTACTAGAAGTTGATTCGCCTTGGGAAGTTCGAAAGGCAATAAGACAAAACATTAGAGAAGGTGCTGATTGGATAAAAATACTTACAAGTCATAGAACATTTACTCCTGAATATACGATGGAAGAATTAAATGCAGCAGTGGATGAATGTCATAGAGTTGGAAAGAAAATATGCGTTCATGCTGGAACAGAGCCAGCATTATCGATGTGTATTGAAGCAGGTTTTGACACCATAGAGCATGGAACATATTTGACTGTTGAACAAGCAAAAACCATGAAAGAAAAGAATATTGCTTGGGTACCGACTATTATTGCTTACGCTTATATTAATGAACTTTATAAGAAGCAAGCAGAACAAATGGGTATCGACCATAATATGATTACGCCAGAAAAAATCGAAGAACTTAAATGTGAATTGAAATTAACAAGACCTGAATTTGATCAAAGTGTGTTCAGTAACGAAAATGTAAGTAGTTATGCATATTTTAAAAATGCCACTGATATTTATGAAAAAAACTTAAAAGAATTAGCAGAAACCGGTGTTACTATTCTGGCAGGTACCGACATGGTCGTTTATGGAGCACCAGTAACTCCAGTAGCAGAAGAACTAGAGTATATGGTTAGCTTTGGTATGGGAACGTTATCCGCGATCAAAACAGCTACTTCTGCGCCAGCTAAAGTTTTAGGACTAGACAGCCAGATAGGATTATTAAAAGAAGGGCTATTTGCTGATATTGCTATATTTGAGGGCGACGTAGAAAAAGATATTGCCGGGCTTAAAAAATGTAAGGCAGTATATGTTTTTGGGAAGAAAGTGGAATAGTATCAGCTAGAGAAAAAATACGGAGATAAAAAAATAAAGATATAAGAAATATAGAGACAAGCAATACTAAAGCCAGTAATCCTTTGCGATTGTTGGCTTTTTTGCATTATGGTATAATTGTGAAGAATGACGATCATGCAGAAAATACATGCTAAACAAATAACGATTATGTGAAAAAAACCGTTGATATAAATAGCGATTTTGAGTATGTTAAAATTTCTATAGCTAATACATTTTCTATTGACATGAATGAGTAACAATAATAGGAGTAATGCTTTATTATGAGTGAATCAATAAATTCAAGCTATTTAATCAATGAGAATAACTGCATAATGGGCTATGAAGATCATCTTTATAAGCGATTAAAAGTTGCAATAGAAAGACATGATAAAATTGATATCATAGTCTCTTTTCTTATGGAATCAGGCGTTCGGATGTTAGTCGAAGATTTCAGGGACGCAATTAATAGAGGTGCCAGTGTAAGAATTCTTTGTGGTAACTATCTCAACATTACTCAGCCTCAGGCACTATATCTTCTTAAAATGGAATTGGGAGATACTGTTGACTTGAGGTTCTATAGTGATATGAAAAGATCCTTTCATCCGAAAGCATATATTTTTGAGAACTTAACGAATGGCGAAATATTTATTGGATCTTCAAATATATCGAAGTCCGCCTTAACAAATGGAATTGAATGGAATTATAGAATAGAGAAAAATAAGAATTTACTAGACTTTGAGCACTTTAAAAATGAATTTCAAGAACTGTTTATAAATAAATCTATTATTATTGATGATGGGGTTTTAAAACAGTATTCGAAGAGTTGGAAAAAGCCTAAAACAGATTTTTTCCAGGAAACTTTTGAACAAGAGGATGAAGATACACTTAGAGATGGCCTCGGAGAAGCCATTGAAGATAATCTTGAAGCTACTTCGATGGTCGCACATGCAGAGGCTGATAATTGGAGAATTCAAGATCAAAAAGAGCGAGAGGAAAACTTACGACAGTTATTTACACCTAGAGGAGCACAAATAGAAGCTTTGTACGAGTTAAAAAAAGCGAGGCTTGAAGGGTGGGAAAAAGGAATTATAGTTGCAGCTACAGGGATTGGTAAAACATATTTAGCTGCATTTGATTCGCGGGAATTTAATAAAATTCTTTTTGTGGCTCATAGGGAAGAGATTCTTTATCAAGCAGAGAGAAGTTTTAAGAATATTAGACCACAGCTAAGTACTGGTTTTTTTACTGGAAATCAGAAAGATGTTAGCCAAGATATTATTTTTGCGACTGTTCAGACGTTAGGGAAAGATAAACAATTAGGTGAAGGACTTTTTAGTCCAAAACATTTCTCTTATATTGTTATTGATGAATTCCATCATGCTATTGCTGGGAACTATAAGAATATTCTCGACTATTTTAAACCAGAATTTATGTTGGGATTAACAGCGACGCCTGAGAGAATGGACAATGAGGATGTTTTTGCGCTATGTGATTATAACCTGATATATGAAGTTAGACTGAAGGAGGCCATAAATAAAGGCTGGCTAGCTCCTTTTCGTTATTATGGAATATATGATTCCACTGATTATGAGAATATAGCTTTTAAAAATGGGAAATATGACGCTAAAGACTTGGAAAAATCACTAATTAAAGATGATAGAGCTCGATTGATTCTGGATAATTACAGAAAATACGATAGCGACTGTGGATTAGGATTTTGTGCAAATATGCGGCATGCTGTTTTTATGGCAAAATTTTTTAGTGAAAATGGAATTAAAGCAAAAGCAGTAATAAGTGATAGTTCAGCGGTTCATGACGATGAATTACGATTTATTATAGAGCGAAAAACTGGGATATTATCTTTAAGGACTGGAGACACAAAAATAATTTTCTCTGTGGATATGTTTAATGAGGGGTTGGACGTGCCAGAGGTTGATATGGTTATGTTTCTAAGACCGACTGAGTCACCTACAATTTTCCTCCAACAACTTGGAAGAGGACTACGAAAACATGGCAAGAAAAAATATGTAAATGTTCTGGACTTTATAGGAAACTATAAAAAAGCAAATTTAATTCCATTTATGCTGATTAGCTCAGACTCAAAAGCTACTCAAAATAATGCAGGACGAAAACGCATTTTGCCAAATGAAGAAGATTTTCCAGAAGGCTGTATGATTGATTTTGATTTTAGAATCATTGATTTATTCAAAAAGATGGACTCGGATAAAAAAATATATTTTAATGACATTGTTGACGAAGAGTATCGCATCAGTGAAGGATTGGGACACAAGGCACTCCGCCTTGAAATGTATACCTACATGAATAAAGAAATGATAAACAATGCGTTAACAAAAAAAGATTTAAATATTTTTAGGGATTTTCTCGGGCATCTTGATTTAATCGGTGAAATAGATGAAGACGAAAAAGCATTGCTAGGGACCGTGGCTCATGAATTTCTAAAAGAAATCGAAAAAACGGCAATGACCAGATTATACAAAATGCCCATTTTGCTTGGCTTCTATAATAATGGCGAAATTAAGATGGAAATTGACGATTATGACATTGCAAGGAATTTCAGATCCTACTATTCAAATCATGCTAATGCGTTGGATTTACTGGACCAGGAAAGCACTAAAGATTTCATGGAGTGGGATTTAAAGAAGTATGTGTCTTTAGCAAGGCGAAACCCGATGAAATTTCTAGCAGAATCTGCACCCCAATTTTTCTCTCAAAAAGAGGGGAAATTTTGTTTATCAAATGAATTAGCACCATATATTAAGAACCCTGCTTTTGTAAGACATTTTAAGGATATAATTGATTATAAGACAAGAAGATTTGTAAGGGAGAGACTAGAGAATGAAAACAATATATAATAAGTTAATAAGGGATCACATACCAGAAATTATTGAATCAGACGGAAAAGTTGCAAGGTTTGAAAAAATAGAAGGTGAAAGACTACTTAGAGAATTGAATCTTAAATTAGAAGAAGAATTGGCAGAATACAAAGGGTCCGGTGCGGTGGAAGAATTAGCTGATATCTATGAAGTTATTAAGGGTATCCTTGATTATAAAGGAATAAGTGAATTGGAGTTCAAAGAAATAGTAGAGAAGAAAGCGACAAAAAGAGGATCCTTTAAAAAAGGGTTGTTCTTGATAGAAGTTGAAGGATAAAACTTAAGAGAAAAGATAACAAACAGGAGGAATATCGTGAAAACAAAATTTACTAAACTTATAGCATTTATTGCTATCCTGACACTAATTCCGATCCAGGGTTTTGCATCTTTGATAACACCTGTTAAGGGTGGCGATTTTGCATTAAGTACTCAAATTGCTAATACAACTGATAAAAGAGAAGGTATTGAAGCTGAAATTATCGGGGGAAGTTCTCAGAATAGGGCTATTGGGCTTTTATTTGAAAAACGCGTAGCACCACCTGCTCGTAGTGTGTTTAAAAGAATAGCAGAAATTAGCACAGCATCGCCTGATATATTAGAAGTTAACACACTTCAAACAAATATGGAAAGAACGGATGCAGCTGCTATAGCATTTTATAAGACTCCAGCCAATCTTGGTATGACTACCGCAGAGTATAATGAAATTTCTGCTCAGGCGCTGGCAGTTGTGGCCGAAAAAACAACTGATTTGGAGAAGGCGCGAGCCATTTATAAATGGGTAACAGAATATTTATACTATGATTATTGGACTTTTTATAATAGCGCTAGTACTAATAACTCTGCAGCTTCAGTTTTTAAGAAAAAGAGAGCTGTTTGCGAAGGTTATGCTGAATTGACTAATGTCATGTTAAGAGCTGTGGGAATTCCCTCAAAGGTAATTATAGGCTTTTCAAAAAGCCCAGGATTATTAACTAGCACAGACGTCTCAGTAAACAGCGGAACCGCAAACCACACATGGAACGAAGCATACTTTGATGCAGGGGACGGAGCTGGAGCTAAATGGCAAACTTTAGATACAACATGGGGATCGGGTAATACATATTTTAAAGACTACAGCTTAGACAATGTGGATGGCCCAATGAGTTATGACTATTTTATGCCAAGTGCTGACTTTTTTGCTAGGTCTCATCTCACAAAAACTACAGAATTTAATTATATCAGAGCTATAAATGATGGTGTGCCAGTTACGGTTCCCGCAATTTATAGTAATGCTAGCCTCACGGGGGGAACACTCGCCATTCCAGAGGGTACGAAGTATATTTATGCGAATTCTTTCAAAGGGCTCACGGGATTAAATAGCATAACGCTTCCGAGTTCGGTAGAAGGGATTGCTTACGGAGCTTTCGAAAATTGTACAAATCTTAAGAGTGTTAATTTTGGTTCAGTCGTTTATATTAGCGAAAATGCCTTAAAAAGCACTGGACTAACTTCTTTAATCCTACCCAAAACCACAAAATATATTATTGCAGGCGCTTTTCGTGGCTTGACCTCGTTAACTTCCATATTTTGCGACTCGGGGAACGAGAACCTCAAAGTGGATAACAATGTTTTGTATAATTCTAATATGTCTGAATTGCTTTTATATGCAAATGCAAGCAGCGCGACGACATACAATATACCTAACACAGTAATTGCTATTCCTGATTCATGTTTTCTAAGAAATTTAAATCTGAAGACAGTAGTAATTGGATCCGGCGTCAAGACTATAAATCATGATGCTTTTATGTATGCTAAAGCATTAGAAACGATAGATATTCCTGACAATGTAACGACGATGGGTCTCAATATTTTTCTTGGGGCAAATAAACTAAAAACTGCTAATATTGGTAAGAGTGTTCTTGAAATCAGTTGGTGTGTGTTTATTGGTTGTGATTCGCTTGAAACAATAACTGTAAATCCTCTAAGCAAAAGAATGAAAAGCATGGATGGCGTTCTTTACACAAAATCGTTAGAAAGCGCAACATTTAATGAATTAGTTCATTTCCCTGCAGCAAATCCAGCGAAAACTATTACTTTGCCTTCTACATTGAATCTTATTGGATATAGAGCGCTTGATGGTGCAAATGAGCTTCGGCTTGACGATAAATCAGTTATGCAGACAGAAAAGTTTGCGATTGAACCTGGGAATACAGCGTACTCAGTTGAAAATGGTATTTGGTACAATGCGAATAAAACTGAGCTGATCATGATCCCCCAAAACCTACAAGTAAAGCAGCTAGAATTACCATATACATCTAAAACACCGAACATTACAAGTGCGTTATATTCAGGACTTAAAAATGTAGTTTCAATATCATTTGCGGCAGGGTTCCAGAGTATTTCAAAATATGCTTTTAGTGGATGCAGTGCTCTAAAATCAGTTGTTTTGCCAGATGGATTTAAAACTATTGCGGCAGAATCGTTTAATGCAAATCGTTTAGGATTTGTTTATGTACCTAGCACAGTAACATCAATCGGGAATTCAAGTTTTCAGGCTGGTGTGATACTTGTCGGAGACAAGGAATCTGCAGCTGAGACTTACGCAAGTAATAATGGATTAACTTTTGTTTCGACTTTGCCATTTATTAAAGATATTCAACCTTCAGTATCAGTAACCGTTGGAGAAACTGCTGAACTAAACTATTATTATTTTGATAAAACGCCAGTGACAATTAAATGGTACAAAAACACTGATAAAACTAAAGTAGGTGCGACTCAAGTCGCAGGAGCGTCGGGATTCAGCTATAAAATCGACTGCACAGTGGCCGATACCAAATATTATTATGCCGAGGCGACCGATGGGTCGGGAAAATTGCTTTCTACGTCATCTTTCTGTAAACTGGACATTAATAAAACCGAAGAATATGGAATTTATTACAAATTAGATGGAGGTACACTACCTGGGAATGCCGAAAACACTTATATGGAAGGATCTTCTTATACTTTACCAATACCAAGTAAGACAGGATTCATCTTTGACGGATGGTATTTGTCAACTTCATCGAATTCTGCCGTAACAGAAATTAAAACGACGAATACCGGAGATCTCACATTCTACGCTAGGTGGAAGAGCAATTCGAATATTATTTACCACATTACTTATAAACTAAATGGAGGAATTCTAATCGACCCAATTACGTTGTATGAAACTGGAAAATCCGTTACGTTACCTAAACCAGTTCGATCAAACTATACTTTTGGTGGATGGTTTGATAATGCTTCATTCAGCGGAACCGCAGTAACAAATATTAACGTTACTGATACAGGAGACAAAACATTCTATGCTAAGTGGAATGGCGGCAGTTTTTCAATTATTTACATTAGTAATAGTGGGACGATGCCTTCTGGAACAAAATATACATATACCAACGGGACTTCCTATAAATTGCCGACACCAGTCCGAACAGGGTATGTTTTTAAAGGATGGTTTCTTGATGCTTCATTTACGGGAACCATAGTATTAGAAATTTCGAGCGCCGACTCAGAGAATAAAAGATTTTATGCCAAGTGGGAAGCTTCTGGTTCCGGAACTCCGACTGCTTCGCCAACACCGACGTCAACACCTAGTACTACACCAACGCCAACGCCTGGTACTACTCCAACTCCAACGTCAACACCTACGCCAACGACGACACAAACACCAAAGCCAACTGTAACACCTAAACCTACTGCAACGCCTGACCCATTCTCTGAAATATCAATTCCGTGTGTTGTGGTTTTTATGGATGGTAATAAAGTTTTACGGACGGAAATAATACTAACAGGCAAAAAGATATCAACAAAAAAACCAACAAAATCAGGCTACACTTTCGTAGCTTGGTACAAAGACAGCAAATTTAAGTCGGTTTTTAAAATATCAACACCTGTTACAAAAACTATGAAGCTATATGCAAAATTTAAGAAGAAATAAATTAAGAAGAAATAAAATACTATGAAAAAAATAATAATTGGAATATTAGCTCATGTTGATGCTGGGAAGACTACGCTGTCTGAGGCTATGCTTTTTCTAAGTGGAAAAATTGCGAAATTAGGACGAGTGGACAAAAAAGATGCATACTTGGACACCTATGACCAAGAACGGGCGAGAGGAATTACTATATTCTCGAAGCAAGCCATATTTGAAATCGGTGATATGCAAATTACCTTAATGGATACTCCGGGGCATGTGGATTTTTCGACTGAAATGGAGAGAACTTTACGAGTCCTGGATTACGCAATCTTAGTTATAAGTGGGGCAGACGGAGTGCAAGGACACACAAAGACTCTGTGGCGATTACTTGATCGATATAATATCCCTGTTTTTATTTTCGTGAATAAAATGGATCAAAATGGTACTGATAAAGAAACGTTAATCGATGAATTGAAAAAGCAACTTAATGATGGATGCGTTGAATTTGAGGAAGTTAAGACAGAAAATTTTTATGAACAAGTGGTCATGTGCGATGAAAGTTTGATGGAAGCCTTTTTTAAGACAGGAAAGCTTGAACCAATTGATATCAAAAAGTGCATAAAAGATCGAAAGCTATTTCCGTGTTTTTTTGGGTCTGAGCTCAAACTAGAAGGCGTTGATAGATTCATGCAAGGTCTAGGTGAATATATTGCTATTCCATCTTATCCTAATGAGTTTGGGGCGAAAATATTTAAAGTTACAACCGACGAACAGGGAAATCGACTTACTCATATGAAAATAACTGGTGGGAAGCTTAAAGTAAAAGATGTTTTAGAAATTAATAATGCGTCAGAGAAAGTGAATCAAATTCGCATTTATTCAGGACAAAAATTTGAAACAACAAATGAGATAGAGGCGGGAGCTGTGTGTGCGGTGCAAGGTCTCAGCTTAGCTAGACCAGGTGAAGTGCTTGGACGTGTAGGACTTGGAAATGAAGGATTTGGAAGTGAAGAGCTAGGAAATGAAGGACTTGCAGAAGATCCAATTTTAAAGCCCGTAATGTATTATAAACTGATATTGCCTGAGGCTTGCGAACCAAGGGTTATCCTCCCAAAATTGCGACAACTTGAGGACGAAGATCCTCAACTTCAAATTGTATGGGATGAAAAGCTGCATGTAATTCTAAGTCCTGGGCACCGAGGGAGCGGTTTAGTATTTGAGAATAAATGTAGTGAAGATATTCTTGGGAAGAGTTGGCAAAGACTTGTGCTACAGAATCTTAAAGAAATCGCGCATAAAGGAGTTTTGACTGGAGCTGAAATTACTGATTTAAAAATCACTTTAGTATCAGGACGAGCGCACAATATGCACACACAGGGTGGTGATTTCAGAGAGGCAGTAAGACGTGCTGTACGTCAAGGTTTGATGCAAGCCAAGTCTGTATTACTTGAGCCATATTATTCATTTCAATTGGAATTACCTGAACAAATGATAGGGCGTGCCATGACAGATATAGATAAAATGAAAGGCACATGCGAGATAACAAATTCGGATGGAGAAATTTTGGTTCTAGAAGGGCATGCGCCGGTGCAGAGTATGAGGAATTATCAAAAAGAGGTAACAGCATATTCCAAAGGCGCGGGTAAGTTATTTTGTAGTCTAAAAGGATATGAAATATGTCATAATGCAGAAGCGATTATTAAGGATATTGATTATAACCCAGAAAGAGATGTTGAAAATCCGACTAGCTCTGTTTTCTGTTCACATGGAACTGGTTTTATTGTGAATTGGGACAAAGTGAAAGACTACATGCATCTAGAGAATATATTATAAATAGAAAAAAAGTGAATTAACTAAATAAACTTGATTTTGCTTCGTTGCCATTTTAAACAAAAGATTCTTTATAGATAAAAAACCTTTTCCACTTTCGCGATATTCAAATAACAGTCTAACATATCTCTTTTTTTCAGATAGTGTGGCGGATTTATTAACATAACCCCAAATATGCTGAATTGAATTTGTTTGACTTCCAATGGAGCCTTCTTTAGTCAAAGCGGATTCAATAGTCTTATAGAATTCAAGACAATTCGCGTTGGATTTATTCTTAAGCAGTTGCCTGATTTCATTATATAAATTAGCTGATTTTCCAAGCACAAAATACTTATATTTTGCCCATTCTTGTTCAATTGACTTTATTTTTAGTGAATCATTTACTCCGTTTTTACATTTAACGGCGGAAAGGTTTTTATCTTTCACTTCTAGCATAATGTCCACATTAATTTTTTCGGCTAATAATGTATTATAAAACTCAAGAAAGCTTTCTAAGTCAATGGTATCAGAGTGTGAACCTCTTTTGCCATTGATTTTTTGTTGAGAATAATGAATTTTCTGAACTCCATCCTCGTGTGACCATGTCACGCTGGCTTTTTTAATCCATGAGATATCTTCCATTTGAAATTGGGGTGGGTTTAATTTATGGTGAAGATTATCAAAAACCACCGGTATATGCAAATGGTTACCAATATACAAAACATCCGCTATATTGAAACACTTGTCATCGTTCTCTATTACAATTCGTTTTTTTATACTTTTTGGAAGCTTTTCAAAAACATTAATGAATCTTTCAATTGATGCTTCTTTATTCCCGTAGATTCCACCAATATGAATCACAACTTTAGAGGATTGACTGGTATTTAGGGAATCCAAAAAATCGCAATGATATTGAATATCGTTGATGCTTTTTTTGACAACTTCACTATTTATAGAGTTTAAGACGGTATATTGACCAGGATGCATTGAAACTCTTGTTTTTGAATGCTCAATTTTTTCACCTAAATCGTTAAGACCATCCTTAAATATCTCTCTCCAATTTATTTCGCTCATTATAATATGGCTTCCAAAAGGTATAATATCTGAGCTGATTCTAAAGAGGGTTATTCCCATTTTCATGTTATAGTCGAGTATATTATCAAGTGCTATTAGGTTATTATCTATTATTTCAAGAAGCCTTTGTTTAGTGCAATTTTTTAGAGTGCAACTTGAAATAGCAACATCAGGAACTCCAATTATCTTACACGCATATCCAATTTCCATATAAAAGCCCTTTCTATTTTACAATCTCATAAGGCCAGTCTTGAATTCCACCTAAATCTAATACATTTGTGTATCCTTGGCTAATTAGTTCATTGGCAGCTAAGGCGCTTCGTCTTCCACTACGGCAATAAACAATAATAGTTTGATTTTTATCTGTTAGTTTTTTAGAGGCTTCTGTGCTAATTACTTCATTTGGGATAAGAATGCTATTCGGAATGTGTCCTTCATTATATTCTTCAAGTGTTCTTACATCAACTAGTATAACAGACTTGTCTTTAGCCATGAGATCGCGAGCATCTTTTGGTGAAATAGTTGCATAACTGGACGTCGAGACGGTAGGAGAAACTTGAGCATTTGGAATGATTGGTCGACTTTTATCAGCTTCATTTGAAGAACAAGCAGTTAAAAATAATGAAGATAATATAGTTATACATACTAGAATAGGAACTAGGTTTTTTTTGGTTTTAAAATTGTTCATTGATGCACCTCGCTAAAATTATTAAAATAAAAGTAAAAACACTGCAATATATCAAAATATCGCGATATAACGATATATTAGTATCTTACCTTAAAAATTTGTTATCCACAAGTGTTAAGTTAAAGCAAATCACAAAGTTTGTTGTGCATGAGATAAGAGAAATAAGTTAGACAAAAAAATTATAGCATACCAAACCTCTGAAAAAGGCGGCATGCTATATTGTTAACATTTATACTTCACTGTGGGAATAACTTTCAGTATATCTCTACACCGCTTCGCTTTTTTTTACATTTAGCTCATCGCTTGAATCTTTTTTTGTTATAAGAATTTTAATTTCTTTGTAAAGCATTAATACTGTGAAAACGATAGCAGCATATCCAACTAATGAGTAAAGCACGTTTACTAATTTGTCGAAAGGAAGTATTCCACCGAATGTAGTACCAATAGCCGTTAATACAAAAGCTAAGATGTTGAATTTTCTTGTCTTGTCTTCAGCGAATTTTCGAACGGTCATAAGTAGAAGTGACGAAACCGCCGAGTATATTGCTACAATAATTAGAAGTGAGAAAACAGCTGCTAAAATTGGGGAAATGTTAGCTGCCAGAACTAAGGTTGGCACTTGCGATCCTGCAACTAGCTTAATGTTAACAAGTTCAGCTGTTAGGAGCATAAATATAGCGAGGGCGTATCCCAATACACCAACAACTGCAACGGATTTTGCTTCTTTAAGACTTCTTGAGGATGCACCTAGATTTACGAGAAATGGTATACACATAGTAACGCATGCGAAAGCATAAAGTGCACCAGACCATGCCCAGTTAGATGAAGCAGCTGTGACGTTTAATGTCGGCAAAATTTTGTTGGCTTCAGTCAACAAAGATGGATTTCCAAAAAGAGTAACGATTGATGCGACACCAAGTATGGCAATGAAAAGAATTTTTACTGGACCTATAACACCAATAATTTTTATTAGTTTTTCCATACCCAGTAAAGCTGTTCCAAGAGCTATAACGGCTATTATGGCAGTTCCCGCGAAGGTTGGTATTCCATAATATTGATGGATGGTAGCACCACCGCCAGCAAGCATAACGACATAGATACCATAGTTTAGAATTAAGCTAAACCATACATATATTTGACCTAAAATTTTTCCGCAATAGTATTCAAAAACATCGTATGGATTTTTGAATTTTTTTCTATAACCTACAGAGCACAATATAAAGGTCGAAGTTCCCATAAGGACAATAAAGATAATAATTGAGATGTAACCTTTAATTCCGCCTGAAGTAAAAAATTGCATAATTTCTTGACCAGTCGCAAATCCTGATCCGATTAAATACGCACAGAACGCACCTGCGAGAAGAATAACATGTGATAAACTAAATGATTTTTTCGTTTTTGGCATTTAATATTCGCTCCCTCTGATTTTAGTAATTTCAGTATACACGCATAATATACATTAGTAAAATGAGGGTATTTGATGTTATCTATGAAAAAAATTAATGGCTAAAGACAAGTAATTAGCTCTTAATTTTAATATTTGAGTTCGATGTCTCCTTTTTCTCAAAAAACAAATTAATGGTCAAGCCCACGGCCACTAGCAATCCCCCGATTATGTTCGGCTGAGAGTATTTTTGGGTAAGAAGGATATCTAGAACTATGCTTGTCGATATTTGTCCGATAAACAAGAAGAGAGTAGCATAAAAAGATGGGATTTTTACTATAGCAATATTTGATAGGAGAATAACAAAAACGCCAATTATTCCGCCGAGATAAATCCAAGAATGACTGAAATTAAAGGCTGGTAGCGCATAAGTAATATCTGCTGATTTAAAAATTAACATAGTTAAAAATGCCACGAAGAGTCCTGTTATGTGATTGTACCAAGTTCCAATAATTAACGAGGTGCTTTGGGCTAGTTTAGCATTTAGAGTTCTGGCACTGACGACTGTTACACCTGTTAAAAAAGAGAAAATAGCGGGCAAAATCATACTTTGTCGAAAATCTGACATCATAAAAAATATTCCCAATAAAACAAAGAAAATTCCTAGAAACTTCTTGTAATTAAGCTTTTGTTTTTCAAGACCGAGCATGCCAAATCTATCAACAACCAGAGATGTAATAGTTTGTCCGAGAAGGCTTAGAGCGATTAATGAAGAAATGCTAATTTTGCCAAATGCTAAATTATTGAACATTATTGTTAGGTATCCAATCGTACCTCCTAAATATAATATTGGTGGTACTTTTTTATGCTTAAAAAAAGGCTCTTTCTTAATAAGCTGAAGGATTGTTATAAAAATCAGCCCTACTAAATGAATTACTATTGCAGTAATGAAGATATCGTAGTATTTTGAGAGCTCTCCATTAAAAAAAACCATAATGGTAATCAACAATCCGGTAATTAAAGAAAATATATAATACATTAATCTAGCCTCACATCTCAATATTATTGCACGTTAAAGTTACGTGTGTCATACTTAATTATATAAAAAATGTGAATAATATCATATACATGATTTACACTTATTTATTTAGCTTATTTACTCATAAAACGAAAGGAATAAGTAATGAAAAATTTTATAGTATCGGAAGACTTCTGGGAGCTGTTCCCTAACGCAAAAATCGGGGTAGTTGTTTGCCAAGGAATTGACAACTCAATTAGAAATGAAGAGAACTTTGCTTTAATGCTAGAAAGTGCGGAAATGGAAGCACAGAAGTATTTTAAAGAGGATGAATTCAGTAATAATAGGGTTGTTAAAGTTTGGAGAGAAGCTTTTCAGAAATTCAAAACAAAAAAAGGCGCCAGATCTTCTATAGAAGCATTACTAAAGCGTGTGAGCAATGGGAATCATATAGGGAATATAAATCCATTAGTGGACATATATAATTCGATATCGCTCAAGTATGCGCTTCCATGTGGCGGAGAAGACATAGACCGTTTTCAAGGAGATTTGCTATTAACAAAAGCATCAGGAAATGAAGAGTTTGTTGTTCTAGGAACAGATGAAAACTCGCCTCCGTATGAAGGTGAGATAGTTTATAAAGATGAACTTGGAGCTGTATGTAGATGTTGGAACTGGCGCGAAGCCGTGAGAACCATGTTAACTGAAGAAACAAAGAATGCGTTCCTATGTATTGAACTAGTTGATGAGAGTAGATTCGCCGAATTCGAGGATGCGATTTTTGAACTATCAAAAATTATCGTACATGAGTTAGGTGGCAAACCTCAGATTTCAATATTGGACACCAATAATCGTTCAGTAGTTATTGAAAAGTAAGTTATTGAGAAAAAACATATTGAAATATTGCCAGAAATTAAGGCTATCTTTTATATAGCATTTCTTATTAAATTCAGAAGGAGAGAGAATAATGTCCAAGTTAAAAAAGATTTCACTAATAATTCTTATTGCTCTAGTCGTAATAATTACCGGAGTGGCAATTTTTTGGAATTTATCAGTATATAAGCCAATGCCAGAAGCCCTTGCAGCACTTGCTTCGACATCTGATGTAACATATAGTAACAATAAATTGCTAGTTTTTGAACCAAAAAGTAATTCTTCTGACAATAGCAGTAACACCAGCATAAATAAAACCGGTTTTATATTCTATCCAGGAGGCCTAGTAGATCCGAGGGCATATGCACCAATGGCAAAATCAATTACAGAAAAAGGATACTTGGCTATTATCGTTCCTATGACACTTAATTTAGCGGTGCTTTCTCCTGACGCTGCTGGGGATGTAACTAAAGCTTATCCTGAGATAAAAAATTGGGTTATTGGGGGACATTCACTAGGCGGAGTTATGGCAGCAAGCTATGCAAACAAGCACCAAGACAAAATCAAAGGACTAGTTTTTATGGCTTCTTACCCTATCGCAGGACTCGATTTAACACAGAGCCAGATTAATGTTTTATCTTTATATGGCAGAGAAGATGGGTTTGTGAAGCAGGGTCAAATAGAAGATTCAAAAAAACAACTCCCGCCAAGCACAAAATATATATACATTAACGGAGGAAATCATTCGCAATTTGGTTGGTATGGACTCCAAAAAGGTGATAACAAGGCAGATATTTCTCGCGTAGAGCAACAAAAAATAGTGATAAATGCTATTGCATCGATGCTTTTTACATTAAGAAATAATAACAAGTAATACTAAATATGTATGGTATAATATAAGTAGTAATAAACTTATATATTATTTGAGCCGCGTTATAAGACGCGGCTTTTTTATTATTAGAAAAAACTCATTTCAATTTGATGGATATAGTTCGAAGCCGCTTCGGCTCTAGAAGTTTAAAGGAGAGAGTATGAATATAAAAAAACTCGGAGTATTGCCTGTCTATGCTTTATTAGTATTGGGTGCATTGGTAATTGGTCTATTTATTTTTGGGGATTACGCTACCGGTAAAGTAGAAGACGCTAACGTTTCACTAAGATTAGTGGAAAGCATAAGCGGCAAAATTGAATACTCAAAGGTTGAAATTGATAATTTGATATATTCTTATCTAAATTCTGAGAACAAAAACGATACTGTATATTATGATAGTGTTTACTTAGAGCGAAACAAAAATATTATTTCGCTTGAAGAAATTTTCAAATTTGATTTGGCAAGCACATATATAAAAGATTTGCAATTATGGAATGAAAAGTTGTCGGATTATGAAATAGAATGCATTAATCTAATTGGCGAGAAAAAGAAAGAAGAAGCACTGAAAATTCTTAATGGCTTTGAATATGAGTCTGATAAAGTGAAATTTAACTCGAAACTTCAAATTATGCTGGATTCCATAAATAACGGTCTAATAACTAAAAAGATATTCTTTGCGAATTCTGTTACTGTTGCAAAATACGCTCGTTTTATTGTTACGCTATTTCTTGTATTCGTATCTGTGTTGCTTTTTATTAGGATTAGAAGAAGTTTGATTATTCAAGAAGAATTAGTAAAGAATGTAAAAGAGGTAAATGAAACTCTTGAAATAAAAGTGGCGTTGCGCACAAAAGCTGTTGAGGACAAAACTAATGAGTTGCAGCAGCGATTTGATGAAATTGAAAGGATATCCCTTTCGCTTGAAGACGAAGTACAAGAGCGAGAATTACTCCAATCAGAAGCAGAGAGCCTTGGAATTGAAGCAGAAAAAAGAACTGAGTTCGAAGAATCATTAGCCAAATTAAGTTTCAATCTTAGAGGAAATTTGACATTAGGGGAAGTATGTAAAAGAGGACTTGATTTCTTAGTCAATAATCTCTCAATCCATATGGGAGCAATATATATTAAAGACGATGAATTTCAGTTATCAAAAATTGCTTCGTTTGCATATCCTTCGGTAGTAAAAGAAAAATTTGCTGAAGGAGAGGGTTTGGTAGGACAAGCAGCAAAAGATAAAAAGACTATGATTATTGAAAATATCCCAGAGGATTGTCATGTGGAATTTGGCGGGGGGACTATAATTCCTATAGAACTGGTTGAAAGCCCGCTAATATATAATGATATTGTTATAGGTGTAATAGAATTAATTACAATGAGAAAACTTTCTGACCAAGACTTAGAATATGTTAAAAAATCTTCGGAAATAATTGCAGTATCATGTTTTGTTATTCAGGAATCAGAAAAGCTAAATAGGCTTTTTGGAGAGGTTGAGAATGCTAAAGAATACATTAATACAATATTAGATTCAACAGTTGAAGGCATATATGGTGTTGATAATGATGGGATAATAACTTTCTGTAACGCTTCGGGACTGGATTTATTAGGGTATGAAAGCATTGAAAATGTTATAGGAAAAAATGACCATGATTTATTTCATTATAAATATCCGGATGGAACACCTTTTGACAAAGCAAATTGCTTAATATCAAAAGGCACAGCTCGTGGAGATGGCGTTGAGAGAGAAGAGAAGTTTTGGAGGGCAGATGGGACAGGAATATGGGTAGAAGTAACATCAAATCCAATTGTTAAAAACGGAAAAGTTGTAGGAACTGTAATCGCATTCAGAGATGTGACTGAGAAGAGAAGCTTAGAGAGCGAAAATAGAGAAGCAAAACAGAACTTAGGAATAGCATTAACTTCAGCTAAAATGGGCTCGTGGAAATATTTCCCTCTTGAAGATTATCACTCGGCAGATCAAACTACTATAAGATTATACGGTTTAGAAGAAGTTGAATTAGATGGATCTTTAAGTCAATGGTTTACATTTGTGAATCCAGATGATATCGAAAAAATAAATCTTGCTATGAAGCATACTATGGAGAATCAGATTGTTGACTATAGAGAGAGCTTTAGAGTTACAAAAGCGGATAATGAGACAACTTTTATTATGTCGATTGGGAAATTTAGTTACGATAGTAATGGCGCAGCTATTCTAGCGACAGGATTAGTGTGGGATATTACAGATCTAAAGAGCATAGAAATAGAACTCGAAAAAGCGAGAGAAACTGCAGAAGCCGCAACAAAAGCAAAATCTGAGTTTCTAGCTAACATGAGCCACGAAATAAGAACCCCTATGAATACTATAATTGGACTTAATCATTTGCTATCAAGAACAGAGATGAATCCTAAACAAATCGATTACGTAAGAAAAATTGGAGTTAGTGCGAATGGACTTCTAGGAATAATTAATCATATCTTAGATTTCTCAAAAATTGAGGCAGGCAAGCTACAGATAGAAAACATTAAGTTTGACTTGGAATCAGTTCTTGATAATATCTCAAATATGACTAATTTAAAAGCTATGCAAAAAGGTATTGAACTTGTTTTTGATGTGGGAGTAGATGTTCCATTAATGTTGAAAGGTGATCCTTTAAGGCTTGGACAAATTCTTCTTAACCTCTCGAATAATGCAATTAAATTTACCGAAAAAGGCGAAATAAAAATTTCTGTTAACAAAGTTGAAGATGTTTGTGAAATCGAAGATGGCGATGAAAACAAAGAGGCTTATAAAAACAAAGATGGGAACTTAAAAACTAAGTTGAAGTTTACTGTTTCAGATACAGGAATAGGAATGACGGAAGACCAGGTAGGGATGCTGTTCCAGGCATTTCAACAGGCAGACACATCAACTTCTAGAAAATATGGCGGAACGGGTTTGGGGCTCACAATTTCAAAAAAATTATGCGAAATGATGGGCGGAGAGATAGGCGTAGTTAGCACATTTGGCGTTGGTAGCACTTTTCATTTTACGATATGCTTTGATGTACAAAATAATGCTAGAAAGAAAAGTTCGGTTGTACCAGATATTCTTAAGAAACTCAAAGTATTAGTAGTTGATGATAATGAATCAGCTAGAATTGTTATGGAAAACTATCTTAAGGATTTTGACTTTAGAGTTGATTCAGTTGATTCAGGTGAAAATGCGATTAAAATTTTTGCAGATGAAGCACAAGGTTCAGATCCCTATAAACTTATATTCATGGACTGGATGATGGATGGAATAAATGGAGTACAGACATCCTCAAAAATTATTGAAATGAGTCCAGAGAATCTTAGACCAAAGATTATTATGGTCACAAATTTTGGCCGAGAAGAAGTTATGGAGCAAGCAAAAACTGTTGGACTAGATGCATTCCTAATAAAACCTGTAAATCAATCCTTAATTTTTGACACTGTCATGGATGTTTTTCAACAATATGTTGAAGTTGCTGAAGAGATTGATAAGCCAAGCAAGAAGGACTATAACTTAGACGATATAAGAGGTGCTAGGATTTTACTTGTGGAAGATAATGAAATTAATCAACAGGTAGCAGTAGAATTGCTTGAATCAGAGAAATTCTTTGTAGAAGTGGCTAATAATGGTAAAGAAGGCGTAGAAAAATACTTCGAATCAAAAGCTAATCCTTTTGATATAATTCTTATGGATTTACAAATGCCTATTATGGATGGAATAACAGCAGCAGCAATGATTATCGGAGACACAGATTCAGTAAATACACCAATAGTTGCGATGACAGCGGATGCTATGAGTGGTGTAGAAGAAATAGTAATAAAAACAGGTATAAAAGGTTATATTACTAAACCGATTGATATTGAAGAACTCTTTTTCACCCTAACAACATGGATTAAGAAGGGTGAGAGAGTACATAATGAGAAATTGACAGATGCCTATTTTGTAGAAGATCTTTTAATACCAGAAATAGATGGCATTGATATAAAAGATGGGCTTAATCGTGTTGCAGGAAATGTTAAAGTGTATAAAAAACTTCTTAAATCATTTGTTAAGTCAAATCTAAGTTTTAGAGAAGAGATTATTGAGGCCTTAGAAAAACAGGATCGCGTTTTAGCAGAACGTATTTCACACACTTTAAAAGGCGTTGCAGGTAATCTCGGTGCAAAAGAGATATACTCTGCCGCTAAAATACTAGATGATGAATTAAAGAAGGATAATTATGACTTTAAGTTAGTAACTGATTATCTTGATAATACCGAGAAGGAACTTCAAATTGTAATTAAGTCAATAGAAGGAAAAATAGTTCATAACACTTCAAACTATGAAGAAAAAATAATACAAAACACTACAAACCATGAAGAAGAATCAAAAGATGAAGAAGAATCAAAAGATGAAGAAGAGATAAGTTATAAACTAAAAACAAACTATGAAGAAAAATCAAAGCAGCTTTTGGCTACACTAATTATAGCGTTAGAAGATTACAATGCTAATTCGGGTGATTTATTTAATGAATTTGAAAAAAGTGTGGGTAAATTAATCAGCAACGAATTGGCCGAAAAAATCAGAGGTCTAATTGATAATTACGCATTTGAGGATGCTTTAGTAGAAGTAAAAAGTATTTCGATGTAAATTAAAACGTAAATTAAAAATTGAATAGATTAACTCCAGGAGATAGTTAAATTTCTAGGAATGGCATAATTTTTGAATAAATAGCTTATTTAAGCGAGGGATTAATTATGATCAAAAAAACAATTCTTGTCATTGATGATGTTCCAGATAATATTACATTTATTAACAATTTGCTTAGTGATGAGTTTATCATTAAGGCATCAACAAACGCTAAAACTGCGTTAAGAATTTTGCAGAACGCTCCATATCCGGATTTGATATTACTAGATGTAGTTATGCCTGAAGTGAATGGGTATGATTTATGCAAAACAATTAAAGAAAACATCCTAGTAAGAGATATTCCTATTATTTTTGTTACATCTAACACATCACCTGATGAGATTACGCGAGGTTTTATAAGTGGTGGAGTTGATTACGTGACTAAACCTTATAATCCAAATGAATTAAAAGCGAGAATATCAACCCATTTGAAGTTGAAGGACTCAATCGAAAAGATGCGGATAATTGCTAATAAATTGGGAAAATATTTACCAGCAGAAGTGTATGCGTCAATTTTCTCTGGAGATCAAGATGTAAAAGTTCAAGCCACAAAAAAGTATCTTACAGTTTGTTTCACGGATATCATTAACTTTTCTGAAATTTCTGAATCAATAACTATCGACGAGCTAACCACACGTATGAACAAATATATGAACAAAATGGCTGAGATTACAGTAAACTATGGAGGCACTTTGGATAAATTCATAGGTGATGCTGTTATGATTTTTTTTGGGGATCCAAAGTCAAAAGGTGAAGATGAAGATGCAAGACTTTGTGTTGAGATGGCAAAAGAAATGATAATTGAATCAAATAAAATGGATATAAATCTAAGAATTGGTATTAACAGCGGAGAATGTATTGTTGGGAATTTTGGAAGCGAAAACAGGATGGACTATACAATAATGGGAAGAGTGGTAAACGCCGCTAAACGATTAGAAACAGCTTCTGAAGAAAACAAAATTTTAATTTCCGATAGTACATATAAACATATTTTAGGCGAAGAATCTTCTACTGTTTTTGGAGAAATTCATGTTAAAGGGATTAAAGACTCAATAAAGACTTATTTAGTTGATTAGGGGTGAAAACGATGGAAGACACTATATTAATAGTTGATGATGCTACGGGTAATTTAATTGTTTTAAGTGAGATATTGAAACAACAATATAATGTAAGGGTTGCAAATTCAGGGGAAGCAGCACTTAAAGCGTTAAAAGTAGAAAAGGCCCCAAGTCTAATTCTTCTAGATATAGTTATGCCCGATATAAATGGATATATTATCGCAAAAAAGATTAGATCTGATCCAAAATTTGAGAACACACCGATAATTTTTATTAGCGGTTAAGCGGAGGCATCAGATATTGTTAAAGGATTTAGTGTTGGAGGAGTAGATTATATCACAAAACCATTTAACGCTGAAGAGGTTTTAGTAAGAGTCAAGAATCATTTGGATCTAAGAAATGCAAAAATTGAAGTTGCGACACTTTTATCAAAAACACTTGTTGGAACTATAAAAGTTATGATTGAACTGAGTTCATATGCAAATCCTCATTTATATGAAATGACAAGTAGGATGTCCAAATATGGGAAAGAGATTTTGGGAATAATTAATTATGATAGAAATTACTTGTGGGTTATTGATTTAGCGATTAATCTATCCCAAATTGGCTGTCTATCGCTTAACTCTCTTATCCTTAACAAAAGATACTCAAACATTATCCTTAAAGTTGAGGATCAAGAGAAATACAATGATCATCCTAGAAAGGGTGGAGATTTAATCGCGAAGATACCAAGATTAGATAAAGTTGCTGAAATTGTTAGAAATCAATTCACACATCCGAATGACATTAGAAAAGGCACGTCAGAAATTGTGGAAGTTGGAATAGGAGTTTTAAACTTACTGATAACGTATGAAGATTTACTATTAAAAGGATATTCAAAAGTTGGCGCCCTTAATTATTTAACTATCTCACCTCCAGGATACCCTAAACCGTTTATAGATGCTTTTTCAAAGATAATAAATGAAGAAATCCATTCTGTTTTAGATAACATATCGGTTGATAAGGCAAAAAAAGGGATGGTTTTAGCAGAAGACATAATTTCTAAAGACGGTGATGTACTTATTATAAAGAGTACTATTCTTACAGATACATTAATAAATATGCTAAACTTCTTGAATAGGAATGGCGAACTTGATAAAATAAGTGTATTAAAGAGAGAGTAAATAATGAGGTGAAATCATGGAATATAAAAAACTTGGGAAAACCGATCTTAAAATCTCCAAACTTGGATTTGGGTGCATGCGTTTTCGTGCAGAAGATGGCTCATCAGACATGATGAGCGCCAACAAACCGATAGATAAGGACTATACTATAAGACTATTGCATAAAGCTATCGAAGAAGGTGTTAATTACTTTGATACTGCCTATGTTTATCATGGCGGAAAAAGCGAGACTCTTTTGGGAGAAGCTTTTAGGGATGGGAAAAGAAACAAAATTCAAATTGCGACTAAACTCCCTGCTTGGCTAGCGAAAACTCCAGAAGATTTTGATAAACTTTTAGATGAGCAGTTAAAAAGATTGGAGACTGATTACCTCGATGTGTATTTAGTACATGCATTAAGTGGAAGAGCTTGGGACAAAGCATATGCATTAGGGATAACTGACTTTTTGGACAAAATAAAAAAACAAGGAAAAGTTAAGGCAGTTGGGTTTTCATTTCATGATGAATATGATGCCTATAAGACGATTTTAGATGCGTATAATTGGGACGTTTCACAGATACAATTGAACTATTTAGATGAGAATTATCAGGCAGGCATAAAAGGAATGCAAGATGCGGCTAAAAAAGATATTGGCATAATCGTAATGGAACCACTAAAGGGAGGGAAACTAGCAATTAATCAGCCAGTAGATGTCATGAAATTATGGGACAAATACCCAGCAAATAGAACGCCTGCCGATTGGGCGTTGAGATGGGTTTGGGATAAAGAAGAAGTTGCTTGTGTACTCAGTGGAATGCACTCATTTGAAGAGCTTGATCAAAATTTAGTGACTGCTAGCACGTCAAGTATAAATACACTCACACACCAAGAAATTGAAACATATAAAAAAGTAAAAGACATTTACAGAAAAAGATCAAAGGTAAGTTGTACCGCATGTGGTTATTGCATGCCTTGTCCTGTTGGCGTTGAAATCCCTACTAATTTTAAATTATATAATGATGTATTCATGTTTGATGATAATTTTTTTGCACCAGGAGTATATAAAACTCTAAAGAGTGAACAAAAAGCCTCGGCATGCATTGCCTGTGGGAAATGTGAAGAAATTTGTCCTCAACAAATAAAGGTTAGCGAAGTAATGAAAGACGTTACGGAGACTTTTGAGAAGAAATAAAGAAACCATGATATCTAGTATATTTGTTAGAAGAAATTTAATAGCGATGTTAAGATTATCACTGGTAAGAAGCTTGATAGAGAATAAGAAGTAGATTTTAGGTGAATAATAGGAGGTGCTTTTACGTGAATAATATCTATGAAAAAAGAGCGATAGAGCTAGGGGCTACTAATGCAGTTGTTTTTAAAATTGAGGATATTGAGTTTGACTCCAGAACAATTTTGAAATGTATGTTTGGATGTAAAGACTGGGGAAAGGGTTGTACCTGCCCATCAAGAGAAAATAACGTAAGCATAGCGGAGTATAAAGAAATTCTTAGCAGATATAAATGGGGGATAATTGTTCATTCTCCTGACAAAAAAATTGCCCAAGAGGTTTCTTATCAAATCGAAAAAGAAGCTTTCTTTGATGGCTTTTATTTTGCGTTTTCGATGAGTGATTGTTCAATATGCAAAGAATGTATGGGGAATAAAGACAAGGCCTGTGCTCACATAAAGAAAGCAAGGCCAGCATTTCACAGTGTTGGGATAGATGTATTTAAAACTGTTCGAAAATTTGGTCTTCCAATCGAGACTTTGAAAGAAGAGGGTGAGCCTCAGAACTGGTACTCGGCGGTGTTTATAGAGTAGCATAAAGTAATAATAGAATATAAATGGTTAAAAGAATAAAGGGCTTGCTGAAATTGAAATTAATTCTCATTCAGCAGGCCCAAAAATTTTTTTTTTGGCTACTCTATTTTCAAAGCGTCTAGAGAATCTATAGAATCCAGAACATCTAGCGCCGCCTGAGCATAAAAGGCCACGCCCGTTACAAATCCATCTTCATCTATATCAAAATAATCACTGTGCATCGGCATTTTTCCGCCGACACCTAATCTGAAAAACCCAGACTTTGCATATGCAGAATATTCGCCAAAATCCTCAGCTCCAGTTACAGGCTGATTATATGAAACCAGACTTGGGTTGGTTATTTTTTTTGCGGCTGCAAGCCCTAATTCGACAATATCTGCATCGTTAACTACTGCTTTGATAGATGAATCATACTCGATTTCAACGGTACAACGATAAGTTGCAGCAGTCATTTCAACGATTCGCTTAAAGGCAGAAATTACGGCATCGTGTGTTTCTGTATTGAAAAATCGCACAGTACCCGTGAGTTCAGCCTCGCCGGAAATAATATTAAATCTACTTCCTGAATTAAAGCTACCCACTGTCACGACCAAAGGATCCATTGGAGTAAACTCTCTACTTACTAAAGTCTGCAAATTCATTACCATAGCAGCCCCGCATAAGGTGGCATCAATCCCATTTTGTGGATTTGCACCGTGACAAGTAATGCCTTTGATTTTGATTTTGAACACATCTGCTCCAGCGGTATTAGTTCCATGACAAGATTCGATTTTTCCGACTTCTAATTGAGAGAAAATATGAAGGCCAATAACCGCATCCACATCATCCATTCCACCTTGAGCAATAACAAGTTTGGCACCTGCTCCTATTTCTTCAGCTGGTTGAAATAAAAATCTTACACTTCCGGAAAATTCATTCTTTAACTCGCTCAAAACCATTACGGAGCCCATAAGCATTGCAGTGTGAGCGTCATGGCCACAAGCGTGCATGAATCCATCGTTTTTACTTTTATATTCATATTCAGTTTTTTCTTGGATGCTTAAGGCATCGATATCGCCTCTTAAAGCCACTCGCTTAATTCTTTTTTTCTCGCATAAGAAAGCATCTTTAGAATCTTCTTTACCGCCTTGAAATTCGGGTAAAGCGCCTTGAATTTCAGCAATTACGCCTGTCGGATTAAGCATTCTATATGGAACACCTAATTCATCAAGTTTAGAAGCAATCTGTTTTGAGGTTCGGAATTCTTGCATGCTTGGTTCAGGGTGCATATGTAAGTCTCGTCTAAAGTCTACGACTTGGGGTTGCACTTTTTTTGCCATTTTTAAAATATCCATTTGAGCTCCTCCATAATTTTTGGTTAGCAACATTATTATTATACATGATACATAGAGGATATAAAACCCCTCTTTTCCCTCAAGAACCTCCCCCAAAATGCCGATACATGAGCAGGATAACTATTTCTCTGATAGAATATAAAGAGTATGGTTTGAATGATTTTGACTAAACAATAATTGTATTTTTGCAAAACAGTAACTACATTTTTGATTGATAGAACCTAAAAAATGTAATTTAGCTTGAAGTGGCAGAATGGAAGGTAAAAATGAGTAAAAAGAAAAGAAGTCTTTTATATAGAGGAATAGCATTTAGTTTGGCGTTTGTTTTTTTCTTTGGAAGCATTCCGATTCCTAATGTTTACGCTGCGAGTATATCCACGGTTCGCTTTGAGAGAAGCAGAATTGATACAGTAAGTGGCTCACCTGAAACGAATGCATTAGTAATCTATGGAGATGGATTTACGAAATCAAAAGTTTACGGTGGAGACGATGGAAATACACCTTTAACCATTAATTCAACTAGTTCAACAGATTCGATGCTTGTAATAAATGATGTGAACTCATTAAATAACATTATAGGACATATTAACAAAATTAAGATTAAAAACGATACATTGGGAACGGAAATCACACCAGTTGGTGGACTAACACTTGATTTAAGTTCTATACCAACGATTTCTAGCGTTTCGAAAAGTAAGGTTTACGTTGGTACGACTTTAGATATTAATGGTACAGGTTTTACGGCCCTTGTAGCTGGAAGAGATAAGCTTTATGTAGCAGGAACTCAATATTCACTCAGCAATGGCGATGCAGATCCAGCTACAGCAGATATTACCGCTAGTAGATTACTTATCGGAGCAGTTAAATCTCCTAACTTTAATGGTGTTACAGATGTTTACGCAGTGGTGAAATTCCCTTTAAGTGGAGGAATTTCTACTGAAATTGAAACAAGGTATAAGAATTGTATTACAGTTATTAACCAAATATCTGGACTAGAAGTGGAGAGAATTGACCCTAACGTCGGACCAAAAACAAGAAAGAACGTCGTAAATATTTATGGTAAAGCGGGGCTCTCGAATTTTGCCAGCAATATGAGGGTTTTTATTGAACAAAATAAGATACAGACAGAGGGACGAACCCTAAATATTATCCAAAAAGCAGGAACAGGAGAGGTGCTTGGGATAACAGTTGAACTGCCAACTACCACGATAGCGGGGCCTGTGGATATTATCTTGAAATCAAATGATTTAAGCAGTGAATTTTCAATCCCTACCGCATTTTTATTTGTGGATATTGGAAATGCGCTAACTTTTGATGCGGACAAAATTACTCCACTCTATAAAAAAGAAACTCAAGCGGTCAATGTTGAAATCACAGGAAAGAATATTGGGTACTTTTCCGGTGCAAATTATGATAAACTTTTGGCGGTTTCATCACCCACAGTTCTAGGGTATGGAGGCTATAATGGGTATACGAATTTTAGCGATCCAAATGCTTATTTTGTAAAATACACAGGTATGTATAATGGAAGCCCTGCCACAATTATTCGCCAAATAAAAGTTTATATAAATGATTTGGCTAAGATTAATGAAAATCTTAATCCTGATTTATTGCCAGTTACTCCGCTTTCTATTGATGTATCTAATGATACGATAAATGTATTGCCAGCGAATGTTAACTTGGACCCGAATGAGCCAACGAAGGTATCGGTTAAGATAACGACGATAACTACAGTTTTTGCTGAGAATCCTGCACCAACTGCAGGAACTACCTTAACACCTATTTACGAGAGATCAGAAGAATATGGCATTCCAAATATTTTTACATATTTACCCGATGAAATATCGCCAACTGTAACTAAACTAACACCAGCATATGCTGCAAATGATAAATTAGTTTATATGACGGTAAGAGGAAAAGATTTTCAGGTGCTTCCAGATGGCACACTTCCAAGAATCTACTTGTCTGATGGTGCAACTACAAGGCAGTTAACTAATGTGGCAGTCTATAATGACAATGATAAAATTGTAGATGGGAAAGTTTTTGCTCTTGGAACGAAAATAAAATGTCGTATCCCGATTACTGCTCCACTTGATAATGCGCAAGGTGTTTTCAACATTAAAGTCGTTAACCCAAGCGGGGGGCAATATACTTTAATTAATGCTTTTGAATTCAAGGCACCTGTAAGATCGGCAGATAAATTACCTACCATATCAGCAATAACAGAAGCTTTTGCAGATTTGAAAGGTGGGGCGTTAACTGGCGAGAGGATTACCATTACTGGAACAAATTTTGACACTTCAGCTACTAGCACTCCGAGAGTTATTGTAACTATAGATGGAGAAGCGGCGAACCTCGACGGAAAAGTGTCTTCTGATGGTCGTTCACTAAAAGTTATCCCTCCACCAGGAACTAGTGCTGGTTTCACCAAACTTCAATTAATAAATGAAGATGGATCAATGGTTAGCACAGATTTTGAATATAAATTAGTAACAAGTAATCCTAAGATTACGAAGGTCACACCTATTTTCGGGACAAAGGGAACTAGGATAGTAATAAAGGGAGAAGATTTTATCGCTCCAGATTTAGGTCTTGTGGCCACTGACCCGAAGAGAAAAGGTTCTCAAGTATTTTTTGATGGAGTAGAGCTAAATGCTTATAATTATAATTCTTCCGGCACCATTATTTCGGATGTTAATAACAGCATTTATTTTAATGGAACATACAACCCTGGAGATGGAACGGCTTCATATACATTAGATGGGAAAATGGTGAGGGTAGTAGACACAAATACCATTTATGTAGACATTCCAGATCGGTTTTATAGATACAGTGCCACAGGAAATGGTTTTTTAGGTAACACACTGATACCACTAAACACTTATGGTATAGAAATTAGAAATCCAGATGGAGCCAGAACTAAGGAGTCCATTGATTTTACTTATATGAGACCTTTAACTAAGCCACTTATCACTTCCATTAATCCCGATTTTGCGACGGTTAGTGGAGGAACTATTGTTACTATTAAGGGTAGTGGCTTTAAGAGTTCTGATATTTTTGTTTTCTTTGGATCAGAAGCATCAACACAGGTGGAGTTTATAAGTAGTTCAGAAATAAAAGCTAAAGTGCCAGCATATCCAGGAGGGCTCCCTGCAGGAGTTGACAAAATTACTATTCCAGTAACGGTCATGAATTATGATGGCGGAAGTGCACTTTACGTAAACTTTGAATTAAGGGTTCCTTCGAGTAAACCTGTAATTAATAGTATATCGAAAACAAAGGGTAGTACTTCTGGAGGAGATGTAATT
>CAYZED010000010.1:59187-65129 GCA_964477445.1 uncultured Clostridiaceae bacterium
CGTAAACCAGATTTGACAGAACCACCGAAAGTGTATATTAACGGTATAGAAGCTGCAGTTACCTGGTTTGAGCCGGGGCCAGTTTGTGAAACACTATCAATTACGACACCTATGAGTGAGGTTGAGGGAGCTGTTGATATTGTTTTGGTAAACTATGATGCTGGAACGGCAGTGTATAAAGGATTTTCTTATGTGAGAAGTACGCCCGTAATAAAAACAGTTATACCTGCATATATAAATATGAATGGGAATGTAAGCGCATATTTTACTGGTACGAATTTTACTAAATGGTCAAACATTTCATCATTAGTTACAATACCTGGAACGGGTGGAAATCCAGATACTAAAGAAAAAGTAATAGTTGGTGGAATGCCAGTAGATGCAAATACAGTAATTGATACGTTGATGTATTTCGGGGATGAATCAACAAACGATATGAAAACGATTAATACCGCTACTGGACCGTTTTTTTCTGTAATGGATAATCTGAGATTTGAGGCAGTAAGAGATCCAGCAGGAACATTTATTACGGTTAAAATATCAAAAGCTTCTGATGGGTCAAATACCCCATTTAGGCAATTCAATTTTTCAGATAAAGGCAAACATTTATTCATAATAACTGCTTCACAACAAGGAAAGGTTGGTATTGCAGAAGAAGGAGTACTATTAGAATATGATAACAACATCTTAAAAATTCAACGAAGAATAGCAACTCAGGCACAATTAGGAGATGTTGATATTTCTGCTGGAAATTCTTATGGAAGTGTTATCACAAATTCACCGCCTATTAGCATTATAGGTAAAAGATTTGTTTATATAAAAAACTCAGATGGCGCTATTGCAAAAATATCGCTAGAAATAACAAACCCACTAAGCAAACCGACTATTACATCAATGACTCCTAAAAGTTCATATCTTGATGGAGTTGGAGCGATTCAGCTGATGCCAGTCGGTGGAGCTGAACCTGTCGGAGCAACTGAGTATTACACGTATATACCGATGGCAGGAGGGTCTCTGATAACTATAAATGGTAAAGACTTCAGAGATAATGTTAAGGTTTTCTTAAATGAAGTGCCATTAACGATTACTGAGAGATCTAATACACTTGATAAAATGGTAGTTAAACTTCCCGCAGGGACAACCGCGGATGCAGGAGTAAAAAAGAGGATATTTGTTATAAACGAAGATGGGGGCACCTATGATTCAGGGAAAATAGTTAAACCTCATTATCTAATATATAAAGATTCAACAAGCAAACCGATAGTAAGAAAAGTGTCGCCAATCCACACTTCCCAAAAAGGAGGGAATTCTGTTACACTGACAGGATTAGGCTTTATGAACGGTATGCGTGTATTTATTGGTAATTTTGAATGTCAAGAAGTGCTATTAACAGTTAGACAAGATGGAAGTTTTGATGATACTCAAGCAGTAGTGAAAATACCCATCGGGATAGCTGAAGGAAAAGCACTTCTACAGGTTATTAACCCAGATAATGGTTATTTTGAGATACAAAATGCTATAAGTATTATTAGTAATCCAACAATAACTAAGATAACAAATGACAAAGGTAGAGTTTTAGACCCGATAGTTTTTTCTATTGAAGGCGGACAAGTACTTACATTGATAGGAACAAATTTTTTAACTGCTCCGCAAATAATAATAGGTGGCAAGCTAGTTCCTATTTCTGATGTTCAGGAATCAGATAAATATATCAAGTGCTATAATGCGCAGGATGCAGAAATGGCAGTAATTGGTGGAATTCCAGCATCATCGGTTAGCATTACTAATTCAAGTTCGTTAAAGTTTACTACACCAGCTGAGAAAACAGGGCCGTCTTCTATTGTGTTAATAAACAGCGATGGCGGTGTATCAAATATATTCACAGCTGAATACCTGAAACCTATGCCAGATACTCCGACAGGTCTCACTGCTGTAGCGGTTGATAGCGACACCATCAAATTGGAATGGGCATTTGTTGAGGGCGCTAGGTATTATGAAGTATATGTATCAAAGAGTCAATCGAATACACCAAATAATAATTTTGAGTATCGAGGGAGCGTATCACCAATAGATGTGGGAAATGGTGTTTTAAGATATTTTATTGAAGGTCTGACACCAAGCACTTGGTATAGCGTCAAATTAAAGGCAGTTAATAATTTCGGAGCATCACTTTTCTCTAGTGTTACTCCAATGGTTAGAACTATGTCGGCGCCAATTTCAGATATTTTCCAAAACACTACAGAATACCAAGGCGATATTTCCGTTGAAGATAAGCTAAGTTATCAAGGAAGAACTTCTATACTAAGCGCTGGAGAACGGTCTATAGCTTCGAAATTGCTTACTGTTGCATTTAATAAGCCTCAATTTATATTGAGCGACCCCAAAGTTTTAGATATTAATCTAGTTTTGATAAAAAAATATCAAGACACCAGAATAGTAATAGAAGATTACTCTATAAATTTAGATTTATTAACAAAAAATCTTCTTACAAGTGCAGCAAATAGCATTTCAAGTTCTGATGCGAAAGACTCAAAAGTCAGACTTACGATAGACAAACGGCAGGGAGCTTCTTCTGACCAAATAAAAATTAGAGTACCTAGTGGATACGGAATAGTCCAAAATCCAACAGGAATATTGTTAGATTTGTATCGAGGGAAGAAAGTTACCGCACAAAAATTGTTTAATGGAGATATTACCGCCCTGTTTAAATATCCGAGCGCCAAGAAAACAGCATATCCTGGTGGACTATATATTGGGTATTATAATACGGCGACTCGAAAGGTTGAGATTTTGGGAACTGAAGCAGGAATTTTATCGGGACAAAGTACAGCAAGCACTGCCTTTAATAGAACAGGAAGTTACTTAATTATTGGAAAGAAGAAGAAATAGGTGAATTTTATGATGCGAAAAATAACAGCAATAATTATGGCAATAATAATGATGGTAGGGATTATGTTAGCACCTACTATTGTTAATGCTGCGGATGTTAATTATATACCTGTTAAGTTCGCTCAATCGCTTATTACAAATTCGACATATACTGATATAAAAAGCTCAAAATATGCGGATAGCATAATACAAATGACAGACTACACCATAATAAGAAATTATGGGTCTAAGACTTATCAGCCAAACAAAGCAGCCACTAAAGATGAGATTTTAGCAGCGCTAGTCAGAGCAGAAGGCGGGTCGGTGGCTTCGGATACTCAGGCATTGGCATTGCGTGCCACTGACACATCGATTTCAGCAACTAATGCATATATGATTGGTCATTTAAGACAGGCTCAAACCTTGGGAATTCTCGATGCCACAGAATCGGCTTTGTTAACGAATGTAACTACTGTTGAAAGAGCAGCAATTAGAAGTGATGTTTATAAAAATGTTGTATTAAAAAATTTCAAAATGACAGCAGCACAGTTTCAGGCGCTTTTAAATGTACGAATAGCAAATCGAGCTTATATAAAGTACTTTAAAATTGCCACATCAAGAGAAGAAGTGGCAGTATGGGTGGCCAGAGCTGCGGGTCTAACTCCGATTATTGGTGATAAGTCCATGACTGTTTATAATTTTAAAGATTGGAAAACAATCAATAGCGCCAAACTTCCATATGTGGAAGCAGCCCTCAGAGCGGGATATATGAGTGGATCAAGTAAAACAAATTTTTATCCTAAACAGATGATTAGTAGAGGCGAAATGGCTTCTATAATAAAGAACGTAATATATGACAAACCAGAAAAAGCTGGTATTACGATTGCTTATGGTGCTATTACATCCTTAAAAAAAATAAAATCATTGAATCCTAAAGATGCTAAATATGGATCGGAGATTGTAATTGAAGGGACTGATGGCTCAAAAGCGACTATTACAGTTGATAAATCCACCGAAAAAACTGCAGATGGAAAAATTCTTACATCTACATTGCCTGTTCTTAAAGATTCTGTTATAGGAAATGAAAATCTACTTGCAAAGGGGCAATTTGTTGAATATGCAATAAACAGTGATGGAACAGTTCAATTAGTCACTGTGGGTAAGTTGAGTCAGTATATCGGAACCTTTCAATCCTATAATGCTGATTCTAAAATAATTATCTTTAAAGATGAGGATAAAACTATAAGAAAACTCACCACAAATGCTAATTCTGAGATAACCTCAAAGGATACAGCCATTCCACCAGCGAAAATACCAGTTGATTCTCCGGGTAAAGTGATAGTTGAAGGAAAGGTAATTAAAACGCTTACCTTTGATTTTGATCCAACAATGCTAAGCTCAGACGATATTCCAGTTACTATAAATTATATAGATGACGCCTCGAAAACATTGAATGCCGTTGATGAGTTGGGTGTTTCTACTGAGTACATGCTTTCAGATGATTATATAGTATTAATAAATGGAAAAGAAGTTGGGCCTAGTGAATTATCTTTTGACACGAATGCAACAATAAAAATCAGGAGTGGAAAGGTTTATGAAATATCTACTACTGTCGATATGCCAGAAGAAGACCCATATAATACTCTAACGGTGAAGATTGCCAGAGTTCGAACATCGACACCGACTGAATTAAATATTTCTTTTACAGCAGACCCAACAGAAATAAGTGGATATGTTATAGACCCCAATACAGTTATTCTAAAAGGCTCAAAACCAATAAAATCTACTGCATTGCATAGAGGGGATCGAATAAAAGTATATTTGAATTCAGCGCAGGATAAATATATCTCGAGAGTTGAGCTTCAAACAAGCGGACAAGTGCTCAAAGGAGTATACAAAGCCAGAATAGTAAGTGTTTCGGAAACTTCAGATGATATAACTTTAAGCGATATTAGCAAATTTGGATATAATAATTGGATAGCTCAAGACGGACAGAAAAAGTTTCAAATAAATATTGATGGCCAATTATATAATGAAAATCAATTAATAGAAGCCGATAAACTTAAAGATATGGCAGATCAGTTTGTATATTTTGCTACAGTCGATGACTTTGGAAGTGAAGAAATAATAAAACTAAATATCAAAACAGGAACAGAAGACCTTTTAGAAAACAAGAAGATCACTGATGTTACTTGGACTGACTACAGAATACAACTTTCATCAGGTCAAATATACAAGTACCAGGATGGAACCATTATTGTAAGAGATGGTCGACTTTTAGATAAATATGATCTAGAAGAAATGGGTGGAGCATGGTTGGTATTAAACAGAACTACTACAGGAAATGCAAATGTACCAGTTATAAGTCTCGATGGTCCTAATGGATTCACAAACTATAGAATTGTACAGGGATATTTACATACATTAGGTTCGGATTATATGACTATTGAAAAACCATACTTCCTAAATGGAGCTATTTGGCAAGCCGATACGTCTGGAGATTTTGCAATTCAACTCTCTAATGAAATGTGGATTTACGATGCAGCAATTGATAATAAACTAATTACCAAAGACGAACTATTAGAGAGTCGATTTAAACCATATAAGTATACTTGGCCTAATTATGCAGCTTTCATAACAGCAGGTGGAACTGCTGATGTTCATAGTGATGGTGCTTACCATACTGATTATTTGCAATATAATACTGACCCTAAATACCACGAACACTGTAAAGTATATTTGATAATAGATAGCAATAATAATGTATTGGGAATGATAATTAACGCAAAGGACAAAATGTTATATAATCCTGCACCAAAAGTATTTAATGAAAGACTAATGGCTGGTAAAATGACAAATTATGATTCTTTTAAAGGGATGATAGATATGAATTCAGTTAGAGAGTATTTGTCGGCTTCAGCTTCTTGGAATCCAATCACTGCAACTGTTCCACTAGATACTAGTAAGGCTATGGCACTGAAGGACGGCGTTCCTTGTAAACTAACAGATTTGGAAGAGGGAGACACCTTGTATACACTCTCTTTAGATGGGTTCGCAACATTTATTCTTGCGGA
>CAYZED010000010.1:65139-72611 GCA_964477445.1 uncultured Clostridiaceae bacterium
AGCATGACAGATAAAATGACGGATAAAATGACAGATAAAATGACGGATAAAATGACGGATAACTTGTCTTGCACAAATACAGAAATCTCGGTCTTAAATAAGAGAAATACCAAACTTAGATTCCTGTTAGTGGGTATTATTACATTTTTGATTTCAACCTCGATTTCGATTTTAATAAATACCACAGTCTATGCTATTCCTTTTGAACCGGGAGTATCAGGAGATGCAGCCACCCAAAAAGTTGGAGAAACTAAATATAGCGAAATAGTTTTTGTTTCTGGAGAAGCGCTTCTTTTTACCGGGAAAGTTTCTATTACTGAGACAAGTACAGGAAAAATAACTTTTGTGGCGACTTTGACAAACTCGGCTAAAAAAGGCACATTGACTCGAAAGTTCGTTTTTAATTCCACAGAGAATAAAAATAGTTCGGGTGGACAGACTCTGAGAATATATGCTTTGGAATCGGGGTTCAGCGAAGTTATTAAAGTTGGAAATGATTCTTATGTTCTTTCTGATTATTATTTTAGTGGATCATCAGTAATAGATGACAGAGCGCTGATTAACTATACAGCACTTTCTTGGAATGGTAAGAAAGTTTATTCAAAGGCTGGAGTTGAAGGAGCACTTGAAATAGATATAAATTCAGAAAATAATGGATATATCACAGATTGGAGTAGCACATCCGTTTCATTAATTGATTATCAATATACATGGAATACAGTAGATTCAATCACAGATAAAACAACTTCAAAAGTTGGAACAGCTAAGGTTGCAGTGTCAGAAACGAAAACAAAACTGTTTGGATATATTGCGAATTCATCTTTGTCGATGAGTTTTAGTGGAGGGTATAATATAAAAAGCATTAGTGAGGGGACCATAGCTTGGAAAAGTGACCTGCCAGATTTAAATAGTGCAGCTGGAATAGAGAAGAGAATTAAACAAAAAAGCAGTACTAAAGTCACCACAGTTCCGGTTCAAACTAGATATTTTGTTCCGACAATAAAAGATGTTGCAAAAAATTATTGGGCATTTGATCCCATTAAGAAAATGACTGCTTTGGATATTGTCTCAGCCAAAGAGAATATCCTTTATATAAATATATTCTCGCAGCGGTTAATACAGAAATGATGGAAGCATCTTCGCCAAGGAAATTCAGCCCTGACAGTTATGTTACACGCAGCTATGCTGTGAAAACTATAGTTGGCGCATTTGGATTTGAAGACAACTCTACAGAATCATCTGTCTCAACGTCATTTGATGATGATGATTTAGTTCCAGCAGATGAAAAGAAAGCCATGAATATCGGTTATTCAATGGGAATAATAACTCCTGATGAATATAATAGAATTGAACCAGACAGAAGATTAACAAGAGCTGAAGCAGTTGATATGCTCCTAAAACTTGTAAAATACTTACAAACCGATATTAGAAAAGATTATAAAGAAAAAGTTGTTGATTTCATTTTGTAAAACCTAAATATTTACTTGAAAACAGAATAACTGAGGTGTATAATTTAAAAATCGAAAAAGAAATATAAATGATTCGAAAAAGAAATTAAAAAGAAATTAAAAAGAAATCAGCGAGGCAAAAATGTTTTATAAAATTATACCGGTTGTACCGGATATAAAATTTAAAAATAACATTTTAACTGGCGTGTTTTTTGCAAAGAACTCCGGATACGGGATTCCTACCCCTAAAATCAGATAAAAAAATTAACTTACGCGGCGATTACGATTTAATTCGTGAAGGCCGCGTAATTTGTTTTTTTTAATAGATAAGTTTTTTAATAGATAAGTTTTTTATGAAAAAATATACCATAATCAAGATTCCAATTTATGCAATACCATAACCAAGATTCCAATTTGTTCAAAACTCATAATATCAAATCGATAACTAAAAAACTTTCAGGAGGATAAAGGTATGCAAACAAAATACATTTTTGTTACAGGTGGAGTAGTTTCATCACTAGGGAAAGGGATAACGGCAGCGTCTTTGGCGAGATTATTAAAGAATAGAGGACTGAAAGTAGCTCTTCAGAAGATGGATCCGTATTTAAATATGGACCCAGGTACAATGTCTCCTTATCAGCATGGAGAAGTTTTCGTTACAGATGATGGAGCTGAAACAGATTTGGATTTAGGACATTACGAAAGATTTACCGATGTAAATGTTACTAGAAATAGCAATGTAACTACGGGGAAAATTTACTGGTCGGTTATTAGTAAAGAAAGACGAGGAGATTTTTTAGGTGGAACAATTCAAGTAATTCCCCATATAACTAATGAAATAAAACATTGCATACACAAAGTTGCAAAAGAAACCTCTCCAGATGTTGTTATAACTGAAATAGGTGGTACTGTTGGGGATATAGAATCTCTTCCTTTTCTTGAGTCAATTAGACAAATAAAATATGAAGTTGGGCGCAGCAATGTTTTGTTTATTCACGTAACTCTAGTTCCTTACCTTAGTAAAGCGGGAGAACTAAAAACAAAACCAACACAGCATAGCGTCAAAGAGCTAAGAAGTATTGGTATTCAGCCAGATATAATTGTATGTAGAACCGAAAAAAGCATTTCAAAAGACATGAAGGACAAAATTGGTTTATTTTGTAATCTTGAGGGAGATTCAGTAGTAGAAAATTTAGACGCTGAAACATTGTATGAAGTACCGCTTATGCTTGAACAAGAGGGGCTAGATAAATTAGTCATAGAAAAACTTGGGATAGAGTGTGGGCCTGCAGACATGGTGGAATGGGGCAAAATGGTAACGAGAATTAAGAATCTTGAAAATAAAGTCAAAATTGCCTTGGTAGGTAAATATGTTGAACTACATGATGCTTATCTTAGCGTAGCATCGGCGTTAGCGCATGGTGGGTATTCAAATAATGCTGATGTAGAAATTGAATGGATTCACTCAGAAGATTTGAATTCAGAAAATATTGACGTAATTCTTAAAAGTGTGGATGGGATATTAGTTCCTGGAGGATTTGGGGATAGAGGTATTGAAGGGAAAATACTTGCTGCTAAATATGCTAGAGAAAACAAAATCCCTTATTTTGGAATTTGCTTAGGAATGCAGATTGCCGTGATAGAATTTGCTCGAAATGTACTTGGACTAAAAGACGCACACAGTAGCGAATTAAATGAGACAACAGCAAATCCAGTTATAGATATCATGCCAGATCAAATTGATATTGAAGACAAAGGTGGAACTATGCGATTAGGCTTATATCCTTGTGAAATAAAAGATGGTTCTAAGTCAATAGAGGTGTATAAATCAAAATTAATTAATGAAAGACATAGACACAGATTTGAGTTTAATAATAAGTATAGAGAAGTTTGCAAAAACGCAGGAATGGAAATAGTCGGGACATCGCCAGACGGAAGATTGGTAGAAATGATAGAAATCATTGATCATCCTTGGTTCATTGGATGTCAGTTCCACCCAGAATTTAAGTCGAGACCTACTAGCCCACACCCACTATTTGAAGGACTAATTAAAGCAGCACTAGAAAAAAGAAGATTGAAGCTATAAGATTGAAGCTAGTAGTTTGAAATTAGTAGCTTGAATATAAAGAATCGAATTGAGGAATTATTTATAAATGGGAAAAATTAAAGGATACGTATTTTTAGCGTTTACAATTTTAATGTTTAGTACTTTTGAAGTGGTTTCATATCCACTGAAGGCGTTTATGGGACCGTTACAGCTAACATTTTTAAGGTTCATAATTGGCGGCTTGAGCTTGCTTCCTTTTGTACTATTAAATAGAAATGAAAACAAACTCAAACGAAAAGATTATTTTTACTTTGCAGTGTTGGGAGCATTAAATGTGGGTGTTAGCATGGGATGCATGCAAGCAGCGATTTTCTTTGGTAAAGCCTCCACTGCGGCTGTAATTGTCAGCTCGAATCCTATTTTTGTTATGATGTTTTCAATTTTTTTGCTGAAAGAAAAACTTGAAAAGAACAGGCTGATTGCGATTTTATTTGGCTTAGTTGGTTTGATTTTTATTGCAAGTAGGTATAATTCAGGAGGAGATAGTTTCGCTGGAGTTTTTCTAGCTATTTTAGGCACAGTAGTCTTTGCACTTTATACTGTTCTTAGCAAAATGAAGTCTGAAAATGTGAGTAGTATAGCAATGATTTCATATTCATCGATTTTTGGCAGCCTGGTTTACATACCATATTTTATTGTAAGTGGTATAAATCCTATAAACATTCCTTCAGAGACCATAATTAGATTATTGTTCTTAGGCGTTATTGTTTCGGGTTTGGCTTATTATACTTATATTGAAGCATTAAAAATACTGGGTGCTGGAAAAGGATCAATGGTATTTTTTTTAAAGCCTGCAATTGCAATTATTCTCGCAGCAATTTTTTTAGGTGAAATTATCAAAATTAACACTATCGTCGGATCACTACTTATATTAGTAGGAATGTTTATTAATTTTTTTGTTAGGAGAAGAAATGAATAAAAAAAGTAAAGAAACAAGCACTGTTTTTATCGATAAATGTTCAAAATACGAAGTTGAAAAGATTAAAGAAATAATTTCAGAAGCGATTTCTAATTTTCCGGAATTAGTCGAAAAAATTAAGCCAGGCGTTAAGGTTTTGCTTAAACCCAATTTATTAAAAAAGAATAAGCCAGAAGAAGCTGTTACAACTAACCCGGCTGTTGTTGAAGCAGTCGCTAAATATTTTATTGAACGCGGGGCAAAGGTGATAATTGCCGACAGCCCAGGTGGTCTTTATAATGAAGGGGTAATGAAACAAATATACTCTATAACAGGTCTTGTGGCTGTGGCGGAGAGAACTGGTGCAGAACTAAACTTTGACTTCGGTTCGGTTGAAGTTGAGAACAAAAAAGCACTTAAACTTTTTAAAATGCATGTCATAAATCCTATTGAAACTGCAGATATTATTATTAATATCGCGAAACTGAAGACACACTGTATGATGACATACACTGGCGCCGTTAAGAATTTATTTGGTGTAATCCCAGGCCTTACTAAGGCAGATTACCATTTGAAGATGAAGAACGAAAGAAATTTTGCTGAACATTTAGTGGATATTTGTGAATATGTAAAACCTGATTTAAACATTATTGATGGGATTGAAGGAATGGAAGGAAATGGGCCATCGGCTGGCGAAAAGCGAAAAGCAGATATGATCATTGTTTCTGACAATGCATATAGTGCTGATATAGCAGCGTGTAAGGCTATTGGAATAGAAGGAATTAAAGTTCCAACTATTGAAGTAGCAAAACTACGAATGATCAATGGAGCTGATGAGAAAAATGTCGTTTACATAAAAAAAAGACCTGAAGATATGGATATTTCGCCATTTAAACTTCCGGACTCAAGTGTAAGTATAACTTTTGTGGGAGGAAGAGTGCCAAAATTTGTTGAAGATTTTGTACTAGAAAGACTTAGGCCAAAGCCTGCCATAATTAAATCGAAATGCATTAAATGTGGCGTTTGTGCAGAGGTTTGCCCCGCTAAAACAATAAAAATTATAGAAAAGAATACAGATTATCCTGAGATCGAGCTTTCTGAATGTATTAGATGTTTCTGTTGCCATGAACTTTGCCCGAAAAAAGCAATTGAAATAAAAAAGAATCTTATATATGAAGCAATCCTTGGTGGCAAGAAATAAATGTAAGTATTTATGTTAGTATTTATGTTAGTATTTATGTTAGTATTTATGTTAGTATTTATGTTAGTATTTATGTTAGTATTAATCGAAGCGGTTATGTAAAATTGTGCTACCATATGCTATAATTTATTTTACAAATAATATTTTGAATAGTATTGGTGAGAAATTATGAGAATGAATAAAAGTGATTTAAAGGATGTTCAAGTAACTATTGATATAAGATCAATAATTAAGAGACCAGCTATATTTGTAGCCTGTTTCTTAGTTATATTTTTCGTATATAGCTTCTTAGTTTCAGATTTGAACATAAGTGCTAGCCCTGAAGAAAAGGCATCAATAGAGTTCAATAACAAGATTTATCAAAATATTGCCATTAAAAATATTAGTGGAGATGTATATTTTAACTTGAATTCTCTTAAAAACATTATAAAGGTGGGCATAGCAGTAAATACCATTGAAAATAGTTTAGTAATAGAAACCAATGGAGTAGACGCGAATATATTTTGCATTGAAGAAAAATACGCTACTAATAACCCAGGTGGGTTTCCGATTATTAGCGGTGACGAAGTGTATCTTTCTGAGGTTTTCGTAAAAAATATTTTGAAACATGAAATTTTCCATAATTTAAAAAGCAACGTTTACGTATTCACGCTTAATAAATCAGCTAGTAGTTATGAACAAAGTAGAAATAACAGCTTGATAGAAAACGATGGACTAGTTAAAAATGATGGACTAGTTAAAAACGATAGTGAGTTGATTAAGACCAATACCGAGTTGATTAATGGTGACAATTTATCTGCATTGCCGAGCAAACTTGTAGCATACCTTACTTTTGATGATGGGATCGACCCGAAAATAACGCCTGAAATTTTAAGTATTTTAAAACAAAAAAACGTTAAGGCTACTTTTTTTATAATCGGTAACACGATAAAACAAAACACAGAGATTCTTAAGAGAATTGTTTTAGAGGGCAACTCAATAGGCAATCATACCTTTTCGCACGATAGTAGTATTATTTATTCAAGCGTAGATAGCTTTGTTAATGATGTAAAAAAAACAGATGAAGCTTTTATGGAAGCAGTGGGCAAAACAACATTACTAGTCAGGCCACCATACGGAACAAGACATATAGGAGATTTAAATATTGAAAGCTATTTTTCTAATAAATATAAAATTGAGTATTGGAATATTGATAGTAGAGATTCTGTAGAGAAAGGAATTACACCAGATAAAATACTAAGAAATATAAAAATAGGTACATATGGAAAAGAAAATCTTGTTATTCTTATGCACTGCAGCGGGTCAAATAGTAACACGGTAGTAGCACTTCCATTAGTAATTGATTGGTTAAAGAACAGTGGCTATTCATTTTCAGTCTTAAAAGAAAATTGAAAATGAAATGGAAGAACAATCTAAGAGTTAAAGAATTTTTAAAAAGATGTTTATTGCTATTGTTCATACTTTAGCTTAATATAACTTCAAAAGCCAACATTCAGACACTTGTTTTTATGAATGTTGGTTTTTCCATTGTTACAGTTCACACATTTTCTATTAGTTATTATTAAAGTTATATTAAAACTTCATTGACTCAAGATAAAAAGAATGCTATGATTATGTTCCAGCCATAAAGAATGACTCTATAAGAAAATTGCTAATTGCCTACTGGTAGTAGGGTTATAGGGTTAATACACTATATATAGACATGTTGTTTCATGAAGAATCTTCTATTAAAAAGCTTTAAAAAGTCATTAATAAAAGAAACTAAAAAAACATTAAAGAAAATGAAAATAATATGTTGACATGGTTCGTAAGGCTGTG
>CAYZED010000011.1:0-2327 GCA_964477445.1 uncultured Clostridiaceae bacterium
ACTTATTCTAATTTACGCAGTTAGTCCGATTGATCTAATTCCTGATTTTATTCCGATACTTGGATTACTAGATGATTTAATTCTTATTCCGCTAGGCGTACTTATAGCAATCAAAATCATCCCTAACGACATATGGCAAGAATGCTTAGAGCAAGCGAAACAAGGTGTCGTGATCGAAAGGAAATACAAAGTAGGAGGGCTATTATTCATTTGCCTTATTTGGGGAGTGTTGATTTATAGTTTTGTTCGATTATTTATAAGGTGAAATATTGCAATAGTTTAATGATTTGTTTGCTTAGAATTAGAATATAAATTAGAATTAGAATGAACATTAAAAAATGAAAGCGAGAACATAAAGTGAAAATTTTATCCCATATGAAGGCGCTTGTTGTGACTATGGTTTTTTGCATAGTACTTATATGCATTGTGAGTGCTGCTTCCCCAGAGGTTATTCGTGTAGTTTCTGATGATAACTATCCCCCATACTTATTTCGGAATGATGTAGGCAAACTACAGGGAATAGTTGTTGATCAATGGGCTCTCTTCGAGAAGAAGACGGGTATTAAAGTTGGGCTTTCGGCTAGGGACTGGGGCACCGCGCAGAAGGAAATGCTTGCGGGAAAGTATGATGTAATCGATATGATTTTTGAGAATGAAGAAAGATTGAAGGATTATGATTTCACAAAGTCATATGCAACGATAGATGTGCCAATATTTTCGCTTAAAGAGATAGGTGGAATTACCAATATTTCATCTCTTAAAGGATTTCATGTAGCTGTAAAAAGTGGGGATAATGCTGAAAATGTACTCATTAAAGCAGGCATAAAAAATTTAAGCAGCTATCCAAACTATGAAGAAATCATAAAAGCTGCGAAGCGCAGAGATGCTGTCATTTTTGTAATGGACAAACCACCAGCGATGTATCTGCTTAACAAATATGGGATTCGCGGAATGTTCAATTACTCGGAAGTTGTAGATCATGGGCAGTTTCATCGGGCTGTGTTAAAAGGGAATGACGAAATGCTTGAGACAATTAACACTGGATTTGGCAGCATAACTAAAGGGGAATACAAAAAAATTGATAACAAATGGTTTGGGAACCCATTAATAAGTAAAGAAACTATCCGCATTTATGAAATTGCGATGGGGGCATCTATTCTTATTCTAATCTTCTTTTTTGGGTGGAACAGAATGCTTAGGAAATTAAATATTGAGTTGGAACACAGAGTTGCCGAAAGGACGAGCGAACTTGAGAGTACGAATGGCATTCTTGAAGAAACGAATTCCATATTGGAAGAGGAAATCGAGGAGCATAGAAATACTCAAAACGAAATGCATAAATCTAAGAATGAAGCTGAAATGGCTAACCTTGCGAAAAGTATGTTTTTGGCCAATATGAGCCATGAAATAAGAACGCCGATGAACGGTATAATTGGAATGACGGATTTAACACTTGCCACCGACCTTAACGCCGAACAATTTGAGTATCTTTCTCTTGTAAAAACGTCAACCAAATCACTTTTGACAATCATCAATGATATCTTGGATTATAGCAAAATTGAAGCTGGTAGATTGCATATTGAAGAACATGCCTATGATATCAGAAAAGTAGCCATAGAAGTTGTGAAACTTTTTGAAATAAGTTCCCTACAAAAAAATATTCCAATTAACTTGACGATAGAAAATGACATTCCTGGTGAAATCATGGGGGATTCAATTAGAGTCAGACAGATACTATCTAACTTAGTTGGAAATTCGGTGAAATTCACATTGGCTGGAAGCATAGATATTCATATAAGCAAAAATTTAAAAGGAACCCTAGAAAAGGGCTTTAATGATACGAGCGAAAGACAGGAACTGATAATTGAAGTAAGAGATACAGGGGTGGGTATTAAAAAAGATAAATTTCATATGCTGTTTGAGCGATTTAATCAGTTGGATATTACATATAGCAAACAATTTCAAGGAGCAGGTTTGGGTCTTGCCATATCTAAGAAGTTGGCTGAGCTCATGGATGGAAGGATATGGGCAGATGAAAATATGGAGAGCGGAAGTCGGTTTTGCATTGCTTTGGAACTAAGAATTCCGGTGCATGAATCGAAGCCTAAAGATAATAAACATTTAAATAAATATCAAAAAAGCGAATTGAAATGGAATACTATTGGGCGTAAAATTTTGGTTGTCGAAGACGATGCTATCAGTAGGCAGGTAATCTCAGGGATTCTTGAAAAGCAGAATTATAATATTACTTTAGCGAAAAATGGACTTGAGGCTTTAGAAAAAATGGGAGAAGAACGGTTCGACCTGGTGTTTATGGACATTCAGAT
>CAYZED010000011.1:2337-20078 GCA_964477445.1 uncultured Clostridiaceae bacterium
AATCACAGCAACAAAACACATCAGAGAAGTTGAAAGAGCGACCGGTATCAGCACTCCTATAGTCGCCCTCACAGCCTATGCCTTGACTGGCGATTCAGAAAAATTCCTGGAGGCCGGTGTGGATGATTGCCTGACAAAACCAGTCGATAGTAAAAGCATACTAGGGAAAGTGAATTATTGGTTAGGGAATGACGATTCGCCTATAGAAAGATAAAGAATCACTTTAAATGATACAAGCCATTTTCCTTTTTTTAGTATAGGAAACTATACTTTTTTGAAAACAGCAACCCACTAAGGGTGAATGGTTTTGAAGATTAGAAAGAGACGTATACAAAAAAGGTTGCTAAGAATCAAAAGTTTCCTAGACGATGGGGATGCAAGGGGATTCCCCTGCCGTCGAAGGAGGGTGCTCAGGATCGGCAGATCCGCCGAAGGGAACCATAGGGTTCCCTAGCGGGAAGAAATCGGCGAAGCCGTATTTCTTATTCTATATGCATAACAAAATTGTTTTCTGCATAAAATAGTGATACAATTATGCAGTAAATAAAAATAAAGGGTAGGAAAAATATATGAGATGTTTTGACTATAGCATTCTGAAAAATGACTTGTTTACACCTGAAATAGTTAACCTCCTCACGGCCATTCATGAGTATAAGGGAAAGCAGGAACTGTTCATAGAAGCCAAACCTGATATATTGAAATCAATGCTCGAGGTTGCAAAAATTCAAAGTACAGGAGCTTCAAACAGGATTGAGGGAATCTATACTTCTGAAGCCAGATTGGCAGAACTGGTTAAAGAAAAAGCCGAACCAAAAAACCGTGATGAACAGGAAATTGCGGGATACAGGGAAGTTTTGAATACTATTCATGAAAGCTATGATTATATTATTCCAAAGCCGAATGTAATCCTTCAATTGCATAGGGATTTGTATTCATATAATCCTTCGTCAATTGGTGGCAGATATAAAAATTCAGATAATATAATAGAGGAAATTGACCGCTTAGGACAGCAGCGAGTTCGATTTGTACCTTTACAAGCTTATGCCACGCCAGCTTCCATGGAAGCGCTTTGTGATACTTTTTTTAAGGCCATAGATAAGAGAGAAATAGACCCATTAATTTTAATCTCCATGTTTATACTTGATTTCCTGTGCATACATCCATTTAATGATGGCAACGGCCGTATGAGTAGACTTTTAACATTACTTCTTTTGTATCGTGAAGGTTATATCGTAGGAAAGTATATCAGTCTTGAAGCGATCATTGAAAAAACAAAGGAGACCTATTATGAAGCCTTGCAGCTAAGTTCCGAAGGGTGGCATGATGAAAAAAACAGCTATGTATCATTTGTGAAGTATTACCTCGGAGTAGTTTTAAATGTGTACAGGGAATTTGAGAGTAGGGTTGAGTATATACTTACAAAGGGTATTACAAAGGCAGATAGAATAAGAAATATATTTGCAGACAAAATTGGGAAAATCACTAAAGCGGAACTGGCAGCTTTGTGCCCTGATATCAGTATAACAACTATAGAGAAGGCATTATCTGATTTGCTAAAGGAAGAATATATTGTAAAAGTAGGAGTAGGACGTACAACAGCATATATTAGAAATATGGGAAATAAAGAACACAAAAATACCACCTGAAAGGCAAAGGCGTGTTAGAGAGTTTCAAGAAGAAGGCAAAAGATCTGAAAATACAAACCACAGCTTTATATTTTGCATATTTGAATAAGAAAGTAAGCTGGTATAAGAAGCTTTTTATCTTACTTATTCTAATTTACGCAGTTAGTCCGATTGACCTAATTCCTGATTTTATACCAGTACTTGGATTATTAGATGATTTAATTCTGATCCCACTAGGCGTACTTATAGCAATCAAAATCATACCTAACGACATATGGCAAGAATGCTTAGAACAGGCGAAACAAGGTGTCGTAATCGAAAGAAAATACAAAGTTGCAGGGCTATTATTCATTTGCTTAATTTGGGGAGTGTTGATTTATAATTTTGTTCGATTATTTATAAGGTAATGGAATCACAATTTATAAGTCACAAGCTTCGATAATAGATATCGCGAAAAGATTGGCGTGATAAGAATTGGCAGTTTGGAAAAGTTTGAATATTATAACTAAAATCTCATAATTGCAGACTTACTTTGTCCAATCCATATGATAACATCTATTTAAGTTAATGGTTATTGAAAAAAACCTGCTTAGTAGATGTTTTTTTCGACGATGAGAATAGATAGGATTAAAGCAGTATTATGCGGAAATTCTTTCGATGAATAGCAGAAGAGCGGCTTTGAAGGATGAGATGAGAAAGAAGGTTTGGTAATTTAAAAACCCCGCTCTTTGACAACATCTCTTTAAAAACGACACAATAATCTTTACAAATGAAGAAAATGGAGATAAAATTAAAGATATTAGATTGACACTTTGAAGAAAAATAAAGAGGTGGTAACTGTGGTCGGATATCTTGAACTCTCTAAAATGAATACATTTTCTATGGATGATGTTTTTGATCTTGTAGGAAATAAAAAGACGGCATCTTCACTTGTATTAAGACTTGTGAAAAAAGGTTTGGTAAAAAGGATAAAAAACAATCTTTATACCTGTGTAAATGTTGCTGATGGGAGTGTTATAGCGTCAAAGTATCATATTGCGTGTGGTATTAATGATAATGCATATTTATCACATCACTCTGCGTTTGAATATTCAGGGATTACAAATCAAGTTTATTATGAAGTTTATGTATCTTCAAATCAAAAATTCACTGACTTTCATTTTGAAGGAATCACATATAGATATGTCGCATCAAAAAATGATATAGGTGTTGTTACTCCAAAAAATACTGAGGGAATTCGTGTTACATCATTAGAAAAAACTGTAGTTGACAGTATAAAAGATTTTGAGAAAATAGGTGGACTTGAAGAACTGCTCAATTGCATTTCGATTATTCAGTATTTAGATGAAAAGATGCTTATGGTTTATTTGGATGCATATAACATTCATTTTTTGTATCAAAAGACTGGATTTATCTTGGAACATTACAAAAATGAGCTCCAATTGTCTGCTGGCTTTATCGAGTATTGCAAAACCAAAATAGGCAAAAGCACCAGGTATTTAACAAAGTATAGCGAAACTTACTGTAATGCTTGGAAGTTAGTAATTCTAGACGGATTATTTGGGATAACCGAGCAAGGAGGAAATCCACTTGTATAATTATGAACATTAAAAAAGGAAACACTTGATTAATAACGAATTAACGCTTGTTTTACATAAAAGTGTGATTTTCATCACCTAAACATATATAATTATGTGATTTATTACACAAAAGTGTATACAATAATGTGATTTCGAGTTAAAGAGGTACAATTGAGCTAATACATGAGGGGGCGTGATTTTATGGAGATTTCATTAAGATTTAATGAGGAAGAGACTTTATTGATTAAGTCGTATGCTAGGCAGAAGAATATGTCAGTGTCGGAACTTATTCGTCAGACCGTATTAGAAAAAATTGAAGATGAGTTTGATCTAGAGATATATGAAAAATCAATTGCAGAATACAAGGCAAATCCAGTTGTGTATCCTCATGAGAAAGTAAAAGCAATGTTGGAGATTGACGACTGATTGCTAATATTTCAGATGAATAGTTAATATTGATAACTTCTTTTTAAAAATGGAGCAATAATCTTTAGAAATGAAGAAAAACAGGAAAAAATTAAAGTAAAAAGAGGTATTGTCAAATGAAAGACTTGTGAAAAGTTTTATAAAATCTATAAAGATAATGAATTTGTGTCAACACTGTTGACACAAATCAGTTGGACGAAATATTCTTTAATCTTGAATCATCCAATATACCAGACACTGTCTGTTAAATTAAGCTGTCACATTATCCAAAAACAGGTAATTGACATCGGCAGTAAGCTTATGGTATAAAAACTATATAGTGTTAATCCAAATTTGTATTTTATTATCACATGATTTATAAAATTAGATAATATGAAAGGGGTATAGCTTTTATGAGAACACCTGCTAATTATGCATAGCAAAGGCTATTGCATAATAAATAAATTATAGAATAGCTAATGCTAAATCCTAAAATAAAATAGTATTTAGGAGGCGCATATATGAGCTATGCAAAGGCAAGGGATATTTTCCCTCATGAAATATTAGAAATAATTCAAAACTACGTGAATGGTGAATATATTTACATACCTAAGAAAGAGGAAAACAAAATTGCGTGGGGTGAACTAACACAGTGCAAAAAGGAAATTTTGAACAGAAACGCAAAGATATATGAAGAATATTTACAAGGAATATCTAAACAATCTCTTTCAGAGAGATATTATTTATCACCAAAAACTATACAAAGGATTATTTCTGAAAAGAGAAGATGAGACAATTTTGAAAGCTCTGCCTAATTTATTTTAGGTGGCGCTTTTTTGATTATGAATTAAGTATGAGGTTGTCTTTAAAAAGGTAGAGATGTTACTATTAATTAGTAATAAGAATTACCTGGGGAGGGTGACAAAAATGAACTACACATATATTAAAGACTACAAAGATAACGACATAATCCGCAAAAGCTTAAACGAACTAACCGAAAAAACTTTTGGCTTTAGTTTTGAAGACTGGTATACAGGTGGTTTTTGGGGAGAAAAATACATTCCTCACTCTTTGATAGATGGAGATAAGGTTATAGCTAATGTTTCAGTAAATTTAATGGATTTTGATTTTGATGGCGTAAAGAAAAATTTCATTCAAATTGGTACGGTCATGACAGATGAAGACTATCGTGGTCAGCATTTAAGTAGTTATCTTATGAATCAGGTTGTCAGTGATTATAAAGAAAATTCTGATGGAATATATTTGTTTGCTAATGATAGTGCTGTTGATTTTTACCTTAAATTTGGCTTTAAAAAGAGTAAGGTATATAAATACTGCAAAGAAACTAATTCGGTTGATAACGTGAAGAAGATTGAACGACTAGACTTATCGGATAATCTTAAGTGGGAAGATTTTTTTCACGCCGTTAAAAAAAGTGTAAGTAATGATCGTTTTGCTATGAATAATCCAGGGTTGATAGCATTTTGGACGAGACTGGGCAAATCGGTTTACTACTTGGAAGAAAATGATGCTTATATAATTGCAGATTTTAATGGAGAAAATTTGTTTATCAAACAAATAATCGCCGATCATAAAGTGTCACTAGATATTGTGATTAGCGCTTTTGGTAATGCAGTAAAAAATGTAGCACTTGGCTTTACACCTTATGAAGTAGCTGAATACAGCGCAGCTGAATTTAAACTAGATGATTGTACTTTATTTATTTTAGGCAAAGACTTAGAAATCATCGAGAATGAAAAACTGATGTTTCCGATTTTGTCGCATGCATGAGGTAGGTTTGGCTTTGAAGAGTAAAGATAGTGTATATATCAAATACTCTATTATTTTTGTTGCAATTCGTTTTAGACATAATTTTATTGACAATGAACATAATTTTATTGACAATGAACATAATTTTATTGACAATGAACATAAAACGAAGTAAAATTGTATTATAATAAAAGTGAAGGAAGTGTTATTAATGGCACAAACAAACGTTAATATTCGAATGGATGAAAACTTAAAAAAACAATTCGATGCGTTTTGTTCTGAAATTGGAATGAACATGACAACGGCTTTTTGCGTTTTCGCAAAAACTGCAGTACGTCAAAACAGAATTCCATTTGAAATTACTGCTGAGAGTGATCCGTTTTTTAGTGATGTTAATCAGGCAAGGTTGAGAAAAGCTATTAATGATCTTAACTCAGGCAAAGGAAAAATTCATGATCTGATAGAGTCTGCTGATGAATAAGATATGGCAAGATGAAGCGTGGGAAGATTATTTATATTGGCAGACACAAGACAAGAAAACCTTAAAACGTATAAACCAGCTTCTAAAGGATATTGATCGAAATGGCTATGATGGAATTGGTAAACCAGAACCATTAAAACATGAATTTCAAGGGTTTTGGAGTAGGAGAATTGACGATAGCAATCGAATTGTATACCGAATTGAAAATGGACAAATAGAGATTATTCAATGTGGGTCTCATTATAGAGATTAAATAACTTAACACGGTTACCACATGAAGCAATATAAATCCAATTGATTTTTTAAATGAGTGCTTGTAGCCCAGAAACATAAGGGTTACAAGCGTTTTTTTCATTGACAGACTATCAATTGATAGCGTAAAATGAATTGAAGGTGTGATTGATTATGAAAAATGATTATTTGTTGAACAATATTGAGATGGATTGCCCTATTTGCAATAAAATTCACTCGATAGAAAAGAGAGAAAGACCCACCAAGGCTGTGATTAAGGATGAATCCGTTGAATATAGCGAGGTTTATTTTCGCTGCGAATTTGGTGATGAGGATGAGAACGAATTCGTTCCAGCGGGTTTGATGGACGAAAATTTATCTAAGTCACGTGATGCTTACCGACAGAAAAAAGGCTTGCTTACTTCAAGTGAGATTGCTAATATAAGAAGTTATTATGGCCTGTCGCAGAGTGATTTTTCGACATTACTTGGATGGGGAGAAGTAACAGTTACTAGGTATGAAAGTAAGGCGATTCAGGATGAAACATATGACAACCTAATGAGGATGGTTTTTAGGAATCCCATGTTTGCTTTAGAGTGCATAGATAAACATAGAGAAAGATTCAGTTCTGAAAAATACTCTAGAATACGAAAAAGCATTGTGAGTAAAGTTGAGGAGCGCGGGAACCTTTATTTGAAGAAACAAGAAATACTTAACCTATATATAAATTTTGGTGAAGAAACCGAATTTAACGGATTTAAGGTTTTGGATATTGAAAAAATAGCAAGTGTTATCGGGTATTTTTCACAATTTATTGATAATCTTTATAAAGTTAAATTGATGAAGTTACTTTGGTATGCTGATTCAGTCTTTTTTGGGAGGTACGGTAAATCAATAACCGGCTTAGTTTACAAGCATATGCCGCTAGGTGCACTGCCGATTGCGTATGATGAAATAATAGCATTGCCAACGGTCAGGGTGGTAGAGGAATTAATTCATGATGATATTAGCTATAGAATCGTTCCGAATAATGAAGTGAATATATCAAATTTTTCGTTTGAGGAACTGAACGTGCTTGAGGTAGTTGCGTCAAAATTTAAAAACTATAATTCAAGAGAAATTATTGAGTATATGCATAAAGAAAAAGCATATATTGAAACGCTTCCAAATCAGGTGATTCCCTATGGATTGGCAAAAAATCTAAATGAACTGAAATAATTACTACCTAGAAAACTACCCAGAAAACTACCCAGAAAACTACCCAGAAAACTACCCAGATAGAAGAAATAGCTACCCTGAAAAATGAATGATTAGGTCTAGAAGGAGGGTATATAAATACTGCAAAGAAATTAATTCGGTTGATAACGTGAAGAAGATTGAACGACTAGACTTATCGGATAATCTTAAGTGGGAAGATTTTTTTCACGCCGTTAAAAAAAGTGTAAGTAATGATCGTTTTGCTATGAATAATCCAGGGTTGATAGCATTTTGGACGAGACTGGGCAAATCGGTTTACTACTTGGAAGAAAATGATGCTTATATAATTGCAGATTTTAATGGAGAAAATTTGTTTATCAAACAAATAATCGCCGATCATAAAGTGTCACTAGATATTGTGATTAGCGCTTTTGGTAATGCAGTAAAAAATGTAGCACTTGGCTTTACACCTTATGAAGTAGCTGAATACAGCGCAGCTGAATTTAAACTAGATGATTGTACTTTATTTATTTTAGGCAAAGACTTAGAAATCATCGAGAATGAAAAACTGATGTTTCCGATTTTGTCGCATGCATAGGAAATGATATTTGAGATTATGGAAGCGTCAAATAAAATGAAATACATTGATAAAAACAAATAAAAAGCATATAATATGAGTAAGGAATACAATGAATTCATAGAAAGGAGCGGCTGCTATGGAACTTGCAAAAATCACTACAAAAGGTCAGATAACAATTCCTATTCACATAAGAAAAAAGCTAAACCTGAAAGATGGTGATAAAGTAATTTTCTTTGAGGAAAATGGACGTGTGGTTATGGAAAACTCAACAAAAGTGGCTCTTAGTGAAGTTAGAGAAGCTTTTAAAGGAGAGGCTGAAAGATTGGGGTTAAAAACAGAAGAAGATGTTATTGATTTGATAAAACAATTTAGAAAAGAAGAGAAATCGCTATGAGAATAATGATTGACACTAATATTCTAATTTCGGCAATATTATTTCGTAGCGAAAGCCTTAGTCGATTGATTGAAAAGGTGGCAGAAGAATATACACTTGTTCTTTCGACATACGTTGTTGATGAGCTAAAATCAGTTGTTGAGAGAAAATTTCCGACTAAAGTAAAAGCAATAGAGAAATTTCTCACAGCATTGTCTTATGAATTGGAATACTCGCCAGAAAATTATGATGGTGATCCATTATTTGAGATAAGGGATGAAAAGGACTATATGGTATTGTACACAGCTATAATAGCTGATGTAGATATTCTAATTACTGGTGATAAAGACTTTGAAAATATTGAAATAGAGCGTCCAGAGATACTAAAACCAAACGAGTTTCTTGAGAAATATTGACAAAAATAATGTATGCCCGGTATTAACTTATTGATAAGATGATACCGGGCGTTTTCCTATCTCTTCACTAATCTAAACACGTTTATCCCTGTAAACACCACTATCACCGTCATTACTACAGCCACTGATGCCTTAATACCTGTCAAAACTAGAGGATATAAAGCTTTGAGACTTTCTGAGAAATTTGCTTGTGTAAAGCCTAACAAACTTTTGTCATAAATAAGCGCACCGATTGCGATAACTGAAGCTATAGAAAGTACGATATTGACTATGTCCGAAGCGAAAGTGTTTCTTCCCTTCAGAAGTATTACTAACTTGTTAACTAACGATGAAACCAGTAGAACATTCCAAAATGGCAGATAGAATGCTAAACTACTAGGGTTAAAAAGCGGGATAGCAGACCAACTTTTAATATTATCTTGCATAAAATAAATGTTTAATTTATCAGGCTGTATATTTAATAAAAACAAGAAAACTATACATGCGACCATATCAACTATTATGCTACTATACTTTATCGTTTCTCTTGATGTAGGGACCGGTGGAAGTTTTTTTGGATCAAAATCTTTTTCCTTATTTGGGTCAAAATTATCTGGAACTTTTCTATCGATAAGATAAAAGATAATAGTGACGATTCCGATAGAACTAACTATGCTGCTTAGTAAACCTGCGATCAGATTTGAAATTGGTTCAACTAAATCTTTCGTTGATTCTGAAAGAAAAAAGCCCATACAAAACGATACGGTGGTTATAATAACCATAACAGTAATAACAATTCTTAGAACTAATTTATAAGTTTCATAGTATCGAGGGCCGATTAGGTAATTATTCGTGGTATATTCCGCTGCAACACATTTTGGGCATCCGAAATCTTTAATTATTCCAGTCATTATGTCCTCATCTGATTCGTAGAAGTTACATTCTTTGTTGTCGTTTTTTTCACAAAAAGATTTTTCTCGTTCAAAAGTATCCATTAATGAGGACTCTAGTTCCTTTAGGATATCATCTCTTTGTTTTTCTGGAAGCTGTCTTCCGATTTCATATAAATATCTTTTTAAAATTTCCATTTTGTACATCTCCTCGTATTTATTTGGTCACGGTTCATTTATTCAATCATTATATTCATTTGGTCACGGTTCATTCGTTCAATCACTATAAAAAATTCTTCATATTGTTAATTAAATTGTCCCATTCCTCTTTGAGTTTCGTAAGTATTAACATTCCATTTTCATTTAAAACGTAGTATTTTCTAGGGCGGGGGTCATCGGTGTTCCATGTGCTATCAAGCAAATTATTCTTTTCCAATCTACGCATAAGCGGGTATAGCGTTCCTTGATCGATGTTTAGTCCTTTATCATTTAAATCTTGAACCAGTGAATAACCATAGTGTGGCTTTTTAAGTTGGCTCAAAACCGCTAGCACTAAAGTGCCTTTTCTTAGTTCAAGCAAAACATTTTCGAGTACTTTTTCTTCCTCAAAAACTTCTTCGCGTTCTGGCATAAGTTTCCCTCCTTTCGAGAGTGTTTTGATTTCATATCGAGAGTATTTGATTTCATATCGAGAGAATTTTGATTTCATATTTTGTCCTAAAGTTTTGTTCAAATCTTATATTTATATAATACTGTATGGCGTACACTATTGTCAATATATAAATATTAAAAAATAAAAAATATATTTCACTGCGCATTTTAGTTCTTTTGCCCTGTGCTTATGCGTCCTTTTGCCCTGTGCTTATGCGTCCTTTTGCCCCTATTTACAAATCGCGCGTTCCGTATTATAATGATATTTGCGTTTAGTTTAGTTTTAATAGAATAAAATCTCTAAAACAAGGGGCTTAAATAATTAGCCCTTTTCTATTGCGTAGATATATTAATTGTCAGAACTAATAAGTACAAATAAATTTCTTAAAGGAGAAACATGGAGAATCTAATTTTTACAGAACTTAACCTCTCGGAAGAGGTCCAAAAAGCTATAGGGGAAATGGGCTTTGAAGAAGCTACACCTATACAATCACAGTCGATACCATACATTATGGAAGGTCGCGACGTAATCGGTCAAGCACAGACTGGAACAGGAAAAACTTGTGCATTTGGAATACCTGCTATTGAAATGCTTGATCCAACTTTAGATGGAATTCAGGTGTTAGTGCTTTGTCCTACTAGAGAGCTGGCTATCCAGACCTCAGAGGAATTAAAAAGCGTAGCAAAGTATAAGGAAGGCGTTAAAATATTACCGGTTTATGGTGGTCAATCTATCGAAAGACAGATTACAGCTCTCAGAAACCGTCCTCAAATAATAATCGGAACGCCTGGAAGAATTATGGATCATATGAGAAGAAAGACTTTAAAGCTTTCTAACTTAAGAATGATCATACTCGATGAGGCTGACGAAATGTTGAACATGGGATTCAAAGAAGACATTGACATTATCCTCGAAAAAGTGCCAGAAGAAAAGCAAACAATATTCTTCTCGGCCACTATGCCAAAATTGATATTAGACTTAACAAGCAAATATCAAAAAAATCCAATTCACGTAAAGACAGCTCATAAAGAGATGACTGTTACAGGAATCGAACAATTTTATCTTGAATTAACAAACTCAGTTAAAGCAGAGGTATTAGCTAGATTAATCGATACAAACAGTTCTAAGCTTTCACTTGTTTTCTGTAATACTAAGAGAAAAGTTGACGAAGTTACGACTGGTCTTCAATCTAGAGGGTATTCAGCTGAGGCGCTTCATGGTGATATGAGACAGGAATCAAGAGATAAAGTTATGGGCAAATTCAGAAATGGAACACTTGACGTTCTAGTTGCGACAGATGTTGCTGCTAGAGGGATAGATGTCGATGACATTGAAGCAGTTTATAATTTTGATGTGCCAAATGATGAAGAATATTATGTTCATAGAATCGGACGAACTGGTAGAGCCGGACGAACTGGTAAGGCTTTTACTTTCGTTGTGGGTAGAGAAATATACAAGCTTAAAGATATTCAAAGATATACTAAAGCAAAAATTTCTCTCATGAAACCTCCTACACTTCTTGATGTAGAAGAAAACAAAATGCAACAAATGCTTGAAGATATCAAAGGAAACGTTAAAAAAGGTCATTTCACAAAATTCGAAAAGTATATCGAAAAAATAATGGAAGATCTCAATGCCACTAATGAAGAAGATGAATATGTTACTACTCTTGACATTGCATCAGCGCTCATAAAAATGATTGCAGATGAAAAATCTAGAGAATTAGTAACAGTTCCAGAACTTGATTCCGAAAAACATGCAGGGAAAATGTCATATTTCAGCAGAGAAAATGACGGTAGAAATGATAGGAACTCTAGGAATGACAGATTCGGAAGAAATGATAGATCTGGCAGTAATGATAGATTTGGCGGCAGAACACCTGAAAGAACTGGAGAAAGAGCCCCAGATCGTGCGGGAGAAAGAACCCCTGACCGTTTTGGAGAAAGAAAATCTTTCACAGATAAAAACTTCAAAGGTGGACCTGGCCGAAAAAGTCAAGAAGGAATGGCTAGATTGTTCTTAAACATTGGAAGAAGCAGTCAGATTGTTCCTGGTAATATTGTTGAAAGCATTACAGCTAACGCTGGAATTCCTGGAAAGAGAATCGGCGCGATTGATATTTATGACAAATTCACTTTCTTTGAAGTACCAGAAGAAGTTGCTGATGATGTAATCACAAAGATGAAAGAAGCAAAGATTAACGGTAGAAGAATAAATATAGAAAAATCAAATAAAAGGTAGAGGTGAACCATGATAACCATCAATGATCTAAAAAATGAATCTAGATATACAAAACTAGATGAAATTAATCATGATAATATTGTTGATTTCGTGAAAAAATATCTTTTCCAGAGGGTAACTAATTTAACCATAATGTATAACAGCTTGACTGCGTTCATAGTTTTCATTGCGATAATAGCTGCTTTGCATTTTGAGATTAGTTTACCAAATGTTTTTATGGCTTTGTTGGCATCAATGGTTTCAATAGTAATATATATTCCCGTTCATGAATTTATTCATGGATATATGTATAAGCACTTTGGAGCTAAAGATGTCAGGTATCATGTTAATTTGAAGAAACTTGTTTTTAGCACAACTGCTCATGAATTTGTTATAGGCGGCAAGGAATTCTCTTTAGTTGCAGCAATGCCGTTTTTAGTACTTACCGTTGTTAGTATATTCTTTTTTATTCTTGGCGGTGTTTATACTGTTTATGGATGTTTTCTTTTTGTCATGAATTTATTAGTTAGCGGTGGCGATTTTGCATTGATTAACTATATATTTTTGAGAAGAAAAATTAGAATATTTACTTATGATGATGATTTGAACAAAATCACTTATTTTTACAAAGTAGGCGTCGACGAGGAAAAATCAAAAGACGAAAAAGAAGACGAAAGAGAAGCAATTGATTTGGTGGCTGAGTTGAGATCCATAGCTTATGGAACTTCTGTGAAGCCAAAGGAACCAGTTGAACAAGTTGAAACTGAGAAGGCTGCTAAGGCAGAGGAAACAGCTGAAACTGAAGCAGAAGCAAGATAACAATAAAAATTGAAAAACCGTAGACTAATGATGTTTTCATTAGTCTACGGTTTTTTTTCATTTATTTAGTATATAAAGTGCGAAGCGCTTTCGCTCTACCCTCGTCTAATTTTTGCACCAAGCCGCGAAAGCTTCTCTTCTAATTTTTCATAGCCTCGTTCAATATATCCTATGTTTTCGATGGTAGTTTCGCCATCCGCCACTAAACCTGCTACAACTAATGCGGCGCCAGCGCGAAGGTCGTGAACAAACACAGGAGCACCTGACAACTCATCAACACCCTCGATGACCGCGACTTGACCTTCAATATTTATTATTGCACCCATTCTTTGTAGCTCATTCAAATACTTAAATCTTGATTCAAATATATTTTCTGTAACTAAAGATGTACCTTTTGAGATTGAAAGAAGTACACTCATAGGTTGTTGCATATCCGTTGGAAATCCAGGATAAGGCATAGTTTTTATATTTGTAGCTATTGTGCGTTTATCACAAATTACTCGAAGCGAGTCTTCGCCCTCTTCAATAGTCACACCAATTTCGTGAAGTTTCGCACTGACAGCTTCTAAGTGCGATGGGATAATATTTTTTATAGTAACATCTCCGCCTGTCGCAGCCGTGGCAATCATATATGTTCCAGCTTCCATTTGATCTGGAATTATTGTGTGTTCGCATGGGGAGAGGGATTTAACACCTTCGATTCGGATAGTGTCTGTCCCAGCACCAACAATTTTTGCACCCATAGCATTTAAAAAATTCGCAGCGTCAACTATATATGGTTCTTTGGCGGCGTTTTCAATAACTGTTTTTCCGTCAGCCATTGAAGCGGCTATCATTACGTTAATAGTGGCGCCTACACTTATTAAATCAAAATAAATTCGCGAGCCAGTGAGTTTTTCAGCTTTTACTTTTATTATTCCGTGTTTCAGTTCAAAAGTGGCTCCCAGCGCCTCAAATCCTTTAATATGTAAATCAATCGGTCTTGCGCCTATTTCACATCCACCTGGATATGGGATGATCGCTTCGCCAAATCTAGCCAATAGAGCTCCGAGAAAATAATATGAGGCTCTCATTTTGCTAACGATTGGAAGATCTAATTGGTGTGGGCGAATGTCAGTAGTATCTATTAAAATGCTATTATTTTCATCACGACTTATTTTTGCACCGAGGTATTCTAACATGGTAAGTACATATTTAACATCTGATATATCTGGGATATTATTAAATATCGTTATTCCTTTTGCTAATATGGCGGCAGGGAGTATTGCCAATGCGCTATTTTTTGCGCCACTTATACTAACTTCACCGTTTAAACGGTTTCCACCTTCAATTATAATTTTATTCACTATTATTCTCCATTCGATTAATACAAAGCAAGTTTCATTATAGCATTGAAAAGCATTTTTTCCAACTATTTGAGGGAAAAGTTACATAAAGTTATGTTATAATTATGTGATTACATGCCTTACATAATTCAATTTTAGTAAGGAAAGAATATTAGGGGGGTTAAATGGAAAAAATCAATATTTTAGGAATAAATATAAACAATGTTAATATGGAAGAGGCATTAGAATTTTGCATTAATGCGATTGCTAATAAGGATAAAAAGTCAGGATGTACTGCAATTTATACTCCAAATTCAGAAATGTTAGTCGAAGCAGTAAAGGATAGAAGTTTCGAAGAAGTTTTGTTAAAAGGAGATCTTTTAGTTCCTGATGGAATAGGATTAATAAAGGCCGCCAGGTTTTATAGAAAAAAATTCAAAGAAAAAGTAGCGGGAACGAAACTTGCCTTTTCAATAATGGAAGAAATATCAAAAAAAGAAGGTACAATTTTCATACTAGGAGGAAAATCAGAAACCACCAAATTAGCTAGTGAGAGAGCGGAAGTAATTTTTCCAGGAATAAAAGTAGTTGGTTCTAATGATGGGTATTTTGATGAGGAATTTGAACCAGAAATAGTAGAGAAAATAAATTTGGCTAATCCTGATTTTTTATTGGTATGTCTAGGAATGAAAAAGCAAGAATTATTTATTAATAGGCATAAAGAAGTACTAAATGTTGGAATTGCAATTGGTCTTGGAGGAACTGTTAATATTATGGCAGGTACGGCTAATCATGCTCCTGATTTTTTTGTAAAATATGGGCTAGAGTGGTTTTATAGGTTAGTGAAAGAACCACGAAGAATCATTAGAATGCTTAATCTTCCTAGATTCTTAGTTGTTGCTTTTGCTGACTCAATTTATAATAGTAATAATAAAGAAATATAAAAATACCTGATTTTCAGAATATTGCTATTTGTGATAAAATTAGTTTAACTTAAATGTGAAATCAACGGGAGGTAAAAAGATGACTATCAGAGAATTGAGACCGGAAGAACTCTTCGAAGCATGCGATATAAGCTTGTTTGAATTTGACACCACTAAGAATTTAGAACCGTTGGATACAATAATTGGACAAGGAAGAGCAGCTTCGGCAATGGAATTTGGACTACAGATAAAAAGAGCTGGATACAATATATTTGTTTCTGGATTGACTGGCACTGGAAGGAATAGCTATACCAAAAGAGTTGTTAGCAGTATTGCAAAAACCGAAAAAACACCAGATGATTGGTGTTATGTATATAATTTCAAACAACCTGATGCGCCTAAATGCATTAATCTTCCTGCAGGCACAGGATATAAACTAGAAAAAGATATGAAACGCCTAATAAAAAGTTTGAAGATTAAGATACCTAAGGCATTCGAAGGTGAAGAATACGAAAAACAAAAATCAAAAATCGTTCAAGATTATCAAGAAAAAAGCTCGGAATTTATGGAAGAGTTTAATCAATATGCGTCTGAACGTGGATTTTCTATGCGAAGATCTGAAGCTGGCATAATGACTATTCCGCTACATGATGGTCAACCTATCGAAGAAAAGGATTTTGTTTCTTTATCTCCAGAAGAGCGAAAAAAAATTGAGGATACTTCATTTATTGTTCAGAACAAATTAATGGAAATCATGAAACACATCAGAGATGTTGAAAAAACTGTGAGAGATAAAATGGAACATCTTGAGTCAAAAATCGCTTTAATGGCAGTTGAACATCCTATATTGGAACTAAAAGAAAAGTATTCGACTCATAAAGTGGTTGTTGAGTACTTAATAGCGTGTCAAAGAGATATAGTTCATAATATTGAAGACTTTAGAGGTCTTGATAAAGATAGTGATGACGTAGATATTATGGAACGAATGGAACGTATGAGAGAGAAGGATTATACATTTAAATACACAGTAAACCTTGTAGTAGATAATCGCGATTTGCATGGTGCACCTGTTATTTTTGATACTAATCCTAAATATCAAAATTTATTAGGAAGAATTGAATATGAGAGTCAGATGGGTGTTATTACCACTGATTTCTCTAAGATAAAATCAGGTACACTTCATATGGCAAACGGCGGATATATTGTTTTATATATTAACGATATTGCCAGAAACCCTGAGAGTTGGGATGGACTAAAAAGAGCACTAAAAACTAATAGTATTCATATAGAAAATATTTATTCGGGACTAGTTTCTGGGGGTATGAAGCCAGAGCCGATTCCATTAAATGTAAAGGTAATTTTGATTGGGAATGCTCAAATTTATCAAACATTATATAGTTACGATGAAGATTTTAAGAAATTCTTTAAAATAAAAGCAGATTTTGATACAGACATGATAGATATACCAGAAAATATTAAGAAATATTCTCAGTTTATTAGTTCGCATTGTGAAAAAAAGGATCTACTTCACTTTGACCGAGAAGCCACTGCGGCAGTTGTTGAATATAGCAGAAGATTAGCAGATCATAAACACAAACTCTCTACTAGGTTTAATGATATCGTAGAAATTCTTTACGAAGCAGATGCATGGGCTAGAATTGACATGAAAGAAATCATTACCAGGGAATATGTTAAAAAAGCTATAAAAGAGAAGATATATAGATCGAATAGAATCGAAGAGAAGCTTCAGGAATTTATAGATACCGGAGTAATTTTGATTTCTACTGAAGATCATAAAGTTGGACAGGTAAATGGCCTGTCGGTTATGAACTATGGAGATTATTCGTTCGGAAAACCATCTAGAATAACAGCAAATACTTTTGCTGGAGAAACTGGAATTGTGAACATCGAGCGAGAGGTTGAAATGAGTGGAGCCATTCATGATAAGGGCGTGCTTATTTTGTCAGGTTATATTGGAGAACGATTTGCTCAAGAGTTTCCACTTAGTTTAGCTGCTAGCGTAACATTTGAACAGTTATATGATGGCGTTGAAGGCGATAGTGCTTCTAGCACAGAATTGTATGCACTTCTTTCAAGTCTGTCAGAAGTTCCAATAAAACAGTATTTGGCGGTGACTGGATCTGTAAATCAAAAAGGTGAAATTCAGCCAATCGGTGGCGTAAATGAGAAAATTGAAGGATTCTTTCAGACCTGTATAGCGAGAGGGCTAAAAGGAAATGAAGGGGTAATGGTTCCACATCAAAACATAGTCAAT
>CAYZED010000011.1:20088-55274 GCA_964477445.1 uncultured Clostridiaceae bacterium
GCTCTCTGATGAAGTAGTGGAAGCAGTCAGAAACGGTAAGTTTCATATATATTCAGTAGAAACTATCGAAGAGGGTATTGAAGTTTTGACCGGAAAAGAAGCTGGAGTTCTTGAAGAAAACGGTACATATTCTGAAGGTTCAATTTTTGACCTAGTACAAAAAAAATTGATGAAGTATTCACAAATAGTCGAAGACCATAATGAGAATAATTGAAGCAATGAAATCTAACGTTAGGAAACAAAATTTAAGAATCTAGCGAAACATAAAAATTTTTATTTAAACAACATATTTTTTCAAAATCGAAAGGGGAAAAAGAATGTCAAATAACAGTATTATCAGAGATATAAGTTTAGCACCAGAGGGAAAAAAGAAAATCGAATGGGTTGCTAGGTATATGCCTATTTTAAACGAGATTAAAAGAGATTTTATAAATGGAAAGCCTTTTGAGGGGAAAAAAATAACTATGTCTATACATCTTGAAGCAAAGACTGCATATTTAGCAATGATTCTCAGGGAAGGTGGAGCTAAGGTAGCAGTTACTGGTAGCAATCCCCTTTCTACTCAGGATGACGTGGCGGCAGCACTAGTTGCTGAAGGAATTAATGTTTATGGTTGGTATAATTCCACGCCTGAAGAATATAAACAGCACTTGAAGGCAGCACTGTCGTTTGGACCGGACATAATTATTGATGACGGTGGAGATCTAGTTCAATTATTACATGGTGAACTTTCACACCTCCGAGAAAAAGTAATAGGTGGATGCGAAGAAACAACGACAGGTGTTATTAGACTGCGTGCAAGAGATCGCGCTGGGAAATTAGATTTTCCAATGATTTCGGTAAATGATGCTAACTGTAAGTATCTTTTTGATAATAGATATGGAACAGGTCAGTCGGTTTGGGATAGCATTATGAGAACCACTAATTTAGTTATCGCAGGAAAAACTGTAGTAGTAGCCGGTTATGGCTGGTGTGGAAAAGGTGTTGCCCAGAAAGCCAGAGGGCTAGGAGCCAATGTAATAGTAACTGAAATCGATCCAGTAAAGGCCATTGAAGCATATATGGATGGTTTTAGAGTGATGAAAATGGATGATGCTGCTTTTGTTGGTGATATATTTGTAACTGTAACTGGATGTAGTCAGGTAATATTCTTGAGACATTTCAGAAGTATGAAAGATGGTGCGATTCTAGCAAATGCGGGACATTTTGATTGTGAAATTTATAAACCAGACCTTGAGAATATTACAGTTAGTAAAACAGTTTTAAGAAAAAACATTGAAGGATATAAATTAGAAAATGGAAGAACATTATGCCTGTTAGCGGAAGGAAGACTTGTTAACTTAGCAGCAGGAGATGGGCATCCCGCAGAAATCATGGATTTGAGTTTTGCATTGCAGGCTTTGTCTGCTAAATATGTGCTCGAAAACTACAAAAACTTGGGGAATAGAGTATATAATGTTCCAAAGGAAATTGATGATAGAGTTGCAGCGATTAAACTTTCAGCACTCGGAATAGGTATTGATAAACTTTCAAGTTTCCAGATTCAATATTTGAAAGGCTGGGAATAATCGTGACAAAAGATCTAGTTCTTAAGCATTGCCATATTCTTACGTTAGATGAATTTGGAAAAGAGTATCCTGATGGCGGAATTTGGGTTTCAGAAGGCAAAATAAAAAAAATTGGTGCATGGGATAAAGACTTTGAAATGCTTTTGGGAAATGACTTTCAGAAAAATTACGAGATTCACGATATGTCTGACAGACTAGTAATGCCAGGTCTTGTGAATACGCATGGTCATCTTTCTATGTCGCTTTTTAGAAATTATGCCGATGATATGAAACTTATGGATTGGCTTTTTAACAAAATTTTTCCTCTTGAAGAAAAACTGGATTCTAAATCAGCTACATTAGGAGCCGAGCTTGCTATGTGTGAAATGATACGAACTGGAACCACGACTTTTTCTGATATGTATTTTTTTATGGATTCAATAGCTGAAGTTACAGGAAAATCAGGGTTAAGGGCAGTTTTATCAAGGGGGCTTCAAGGTGATGATGGAAATGGAATGGACTATAGACTGGAAAATAAACTGGACTATAGACTGGAAAATAAACTGGACTATAGACTTGAAGAGAATTTAGCATTATATAAAGAATATCATAATTCCTTTGATGGAAGAATAAAGGTAATGCTTGGGCCTCATTCCGTGTACACTTGCACTCCTGAATACTTGAAAAAAATCGCGAAATACAGTGAAAAATCAGGTGCCGCGATTCAAATTCATTTATCAGAAACTAAAGATGAAGTCTCAATGACAGTTGATAAGTATGGAAAAACTCCAGTAGAACTAGCTTACGAATGTGGATTGCTGAAACCAACTACTATTGTGGCGCATGCTGTGGTTCTTTCCGATAAAGACATTGAGATTTTGGCAAAAAATGAAGTCAATATCTCACATAATCCTGGAAGCAATATGAAGTTGGCTAGTGGAATTTGTCCCGTAACTAGGCTTATAGAAGAAGGGATTAATGTCTCGCTAGGAACTGATGGAGCATCAAGTAATAATAATCTTGATATGTTTGAAGAAATTCGATTAGCTACATATATACAAAAAGTTTCTCTAGGAGATCCAACTGCTTTGCCAGTTAAGGATGTACTAAAAATGGCAACCTCAAACGGTGGAAAAGCATTGGGATTTAACGATATAGGTATTCTGTCAGAAGGAATGCAAGCTGATATGGTAGTTTTGAATACACATAAAGCATCTTGGTATCCAAAGTTTAATATGTCGTCAGCAATAGTATATTCAGCATCTTCTGCCGATGTTGAAAGTGTAATCGTTCGAGGGAAATTTTTGATGAAAAACAAAGAATTGCTTACAATTGATGAAGAAAGAGTAATTTCAGAGGTTGAAAAATGGACGAAAAGCATATAAAAGAAGCTGAAGATGAAAACAGAGTTATAAATGAATGTGAAAACAGAGATATAAATGAATGTGAAAACAATTTACCTATCGGCGTGTTTGATTCAGGGGTTGGTGGAATAAGTGTACTTAAGGAAGCAATGAAATATCTGCCAAATGAAAAATTCATATATTTTGGAGATAACTTAAACGCACCTTATGGAGATAAAACCGAAGAAGAAATCTATAATCTTACAGAAAAAGCTGTCGATTATTTATCATCGAAGAATATAAAGGCATTGTTAATTGCATGTAATACAGCTACTAGCGCAGCGGTCAGCAAACTTAGGAATAAACTGGATATTCCTGTAATCGGCATGGAACCAGCCATAAAAACTGCAATTAATAGTGATAGTGTCGAAAAAATTTACGTTATGGCTACCGATGCAACGCTTCGCCTTAAGAAGTTCAGTGATTTAATTAATACTTTGGGAAATAGTAATGAAATCGTTCCGATTACTTGTTCAGGATTAGTTGAGATTATTGAATCAGGTATTATCGAAGGTGAAATACTTGAAGGATATCTCGACAAACTATTTAGTGTCTATTCTTTTGAAGAAAATTCAGCGATAGTATTGGGGTGTACTCATTATATTTTTATAAAAGACTTTCTAAAGGATTATTTTGAAAAAAAGAATACTGATGGAAATCAAATTCGAATTGAAATTATCGATGGGAATTTAGGCACGATAAAGCAATTAGCAAGAAAGCTTGAAGAAGAGTCAAATGAGAAAGAGTTTTCTTCAAAATCAGAGAATAAAACGAATAAGGGCATAAATACTATTCTAAAGAATGAAAATGTTGAAATACTATCTTCAGATACTACAGAAAAAACAAAAGACGTCTACATAAAACTTTTTGGGGGTGTCGAATATGAAATTGGAAGACAAAGATTTTAGAAACATTGTAGAAAATATCGCAAATCCTATTTGGATGTCAGACAAAGATGGCTTGAAAGTTTATTATAACAAAGCCTGGACTTATCTCACCGGAAAAACTGCGATTAATCAGCTGGGCGAAGAATGGCTAAATTCAATTCATCCGGAAGATGTCGAGCGAGTAATTAAAAACTATGTAGCTGCAGTGAAGGCCGAAAAGGCATTCACGTTTGAATACAGAGTTAGGCGAGTAGACGGCGAATATCGTTGGATACGAGATAATGGGAATCCTATTTTTGATCAAAATGGCAAATTAGAAGGTTTCGTTGGAAATTGCATAGATTTGACAGAGAAACATGAGGCTATCAGAGCGGTCCCAATGTCCGATTCTGATGTAGTAACGGGTTTGATTTCTCGGGATAGGTTTAGGATTTTTCTGACGCAGGAAATTGAAAGAACAAATAGATATGATGCAATACTTAGTATTATGTACATTGATTTGGATAATTTTGGAGAAATCAATGAAATGTTTGGATTTGAATCTGGAAATGAAGTACTCAAGATTGTCGCGGAAATTGTCGCGGCTAATATTAGAGGAATTGATTTAGCTTGCAGATATAATGGCGATATTTATGTGGTGGCTTTGCCCGAAACAAGCATTTATGATGCTGAAATTGTCGCTGAGAGAATCAGAAGCTCAGTAGAAACAATGGGTGCATTTATCCAAGGAAAACCAGCCAGACTTAGAGCAAGTATAGGTATTTCACAGTATAATGAAGGGACTTCCATGGAAAACTTTATACTTTGTGCTGAAAGAGCGAAAGATCATGCGCGAAAAATTGGAGGAAACAGAGTTCAGAAGTTAGAGCTGTTTTAGGTGAAGGTAGAATGAAAGATAAAGAACAGAAAAGCATAGAAACACAAAACAAAGAAGGACAAAACAAAGAAGCACAAAATATAGAAATACAAAACTTAGTAACACAAAGCGAAAGAATTGAGTTGCTTGAAGATGAAAACCGACTATTAAGAAATATTTTAGACAAATTACATGAAGCGGTTCAATATGTTGATAACGACAAAAAAATTCTAATATACAATAACGCTATAGAGCAGTTAGAAGGCATTAAGAAAGAAGATGTTATAGGTAAAAGAATAACTGAGGTATATGACTATAGTCACGAATTCAATATAAATAGTAGTCCTCTTCTAAATGCACTCGAAAAAAAGGATAAAATAACAGAGCGACATATTAAATATACTTCGCCAAATGGTAAAAAAGTAGATGTATTGAGTAGCACATACCCTTATTATGAGGATGAAGTTTTAGTAGGAGCCTTTTCAATCTTCCAAGATGTATCAAAGTGGCTAATTATGTTTAAAGAGAACAGACATTTGCGGAATATTTTAAACTTTGATACCTCAAAAAATGTAGTTAAGAATGGAACAGTTTTTAAATTTGATAATATTGTAGGCAAGAGTAAAATATTAAGCGAGACAATCGCTATAGCAAAAAAGTATGCTAATAAAAAATCACACATTCTTATATGTGGAGAAACAGGAACTGGAAAAGAACTTTTTGCTCAAAGCATTCATAATTCAAGCGATTACTCAATTGGAAATTTTGTTTCAGTAAATTGTGCTGCAATCCCGGATAGTTTGATGGAAAGCATACTTTTTGGAACAAAAAAAGGTGCCTTTACTGGGGCTGAGGATACTGTGGGGCTAATTGAACAGGCGGATCATGGCACGCTTTATCTAGATGAACTAAACTCAATGAATATAAACATGCAAGCAAAATTACTTCGCGTATTACAGGATAAAGAAGTGAGAAGAATTGGAGATAATAATACAAGGAAGATAAACTGCAGGTTAATAAGCTCGATTAATGTTGAACCATCCAAAGCACTAGAAAACAACGAAATTAGACAGGATCTTTTTTATAGAGTTTCAGCTGCGACGATCTATGTACCACCACTTCGTGAGAGAAATGAGGACATTGAACTTTTAACTGAGTTTTTTATTAAGAGATATAACAAAGAGTTTTCCACCTCGTTTACTGGTGCGTCTCCAAAATTAATTGCTATTCTAAATAACTACACTTGGCCAGGCAATGTTAGAGAACTTGAAAATGTCGTTGAAAGTTCATTGAGTTTAATGGATTCGGAATATGGACTTTTGGATGAGAAGTATTTACCTCAATACTTAGCAAAAGTAGATTCAAACAATGATTCAGATAGAATTAATGACAGCTTAAAAATATTCGGATTAAATGAAAAGACAGAATTAAATGAAAAAACGGGACTGAATGAAAAGACCGGACTGAATGAAAATGCAGAATTAAGTGAAAAAGCGCGATTGAGCGAAAATCTAGGTCTGAATGAATTGATTTCAAGAATTGAAACAAAAATAATCACAGAAGCACTAAGAAATAATAAGAATAATATATCAAAAACGGCAGAAGAATTAAAAATTATAAGACAGACGTTATATTATAAAATAGAAAAATACGGAATCGAAATCAATTAACAAAATCGAACTTATAATAAAATACTGTAGAAAAAAATACTGTAGAAAAAATTACACTGTAAGATATTTTACAGTGTTTTTCTTTTTTTCATAGTCGTAGCTGGTTGGTTTCGTAAGATTTCAATCTTTTCTGGTAATTACAGCATTTACTTATTGGAAGAAAGCGGCGAAGCCGCCTTTCTTCAATCTGGCATATATTTTGCTAAATATAATTATGAATACTATAAAGTAAAATGAAACTTTATAGATTTCACAAATTTTGAGATAAAGAAAGCGGGTATTTTAAATGAAAGATCTAACATATTTAAAAGGGAAAACGATCGCTGTATTGGGAGCCGGTGCAGTTGGGAAAACAGTCGCTGCTGATTGCGTTTTGGGAGGGAATAAGGTAAACATTTGCGATTTAATGCCTTATGCGGAAAAAACACTTTTTGCACTTGAAAAAACAGGGATTGAAATCACAGGGGAACAAACAAACCTATTCGCTTTTCACAGAAGTGGAAAAGCTTTCTACAACATGGTGACAACAAGTATTGAGGAATGTGTAAAAGGCTGTGGAATAGTGATAGTAGCTGTTCCTGCAATGGGACACAAAGTTTTTTTCGAAAAGCTTATTCCAGTTCTTGAGGACGGAATGATTGTCCACATTATTCCAGATAATTATGGAACAATGGTTCTAAGAAAAATGATGAGGGAAGCAGATTGCAAAAAAAATATAATCGTAGGTGGTTGGTCGAGTGCACCTTATGGTTGTAGAGTTATGGAAACTGGTGGAGTCAATTTACCTATGGTCAAAATTGCATATCGGGCAATAACGCTAAGAGGTGCTGCACTACCTTCGAAAAATAATGAAACATTTTTAAAAAGTATAGATTATTTAGCTTGTTTTGATGCAATTACCAAAGGTCAAGGAGCGGTGGCTGGTGAAACAGTTATGGATATCGGTTTTAGTAACATTAATCCTGTTTTGCATTGCCCTGGAACGATATTGGGTGTTGGTGTTATGGAGAATTGGGGCATTTTATATGGTGGAAATGATAAAAAAACATATTCGATTTATAGCCATGCCTACTGCAAATCTATCGCTGAGGTACAATACGCTTTTTATAAAGAAGAAATAGAATTAGCAGAAATAATGGGAGTAGGAATTCAAAAATATGAAAAGAAGAAATTCTTTTCAAGAGTAAGTGTATTAGGGGCAGAATATATGGGCGAGGATTATGAAGTGCCTTATAGTGAACAATACTACAGAGGCATGGGTAGTGGGCCGCATACTATTTATAATAGGTATATTACTGAAGACATTCCTGTTGGGTGTCATATTTATCATTTGTTAGGCAAAAAATTTGATGTTCAAACTAGAATTATTGACAGCATGATAAATCTAGCATGTGCAATGACCGGAATAGATTTTTATAAAGACGGAATGACTCTAGAAGACATTGGTATACATAACATGAAAAAAGAAGAAATGTTAGTTTATTTAAAGGAAGGCATGTTATATGAGGACATGTCAAAATAACTAATACTACAGATAATAACTAAATATGAAAATTGCTTGTGAAAACTGTTTATGAAAACTGTTTATGAAAACTGCTTATGAAAACTGCTTGTTAGAATTACTTGTGAAAATTACTGGAGGTAGAATAATGTCCTTTTATAAATATCTTTTAAACGAGGAAGATAGAAAACAGACATATGAAATAAAAGACGGAAGATATATTTCAGGACACTCAATTGGAATTATTGCAGTCGATTTAAAATATCCCAAACTGCCAGGAAATGTAGTAAATGCAACAACTTTCGAATATCCTGTACTTTATAAAAAAGTCGAATTTGAAATTGAGAAACTTCTGAAGGGTGATCCTGAAATAGAAACGATAATTATAAATGCAGCCAAAGACTTAGAAAAAGATGGCGTTAGAGCTATAATCGGAGCGTGTGGTTTTTTTGCTAATTTTCAAAAAAGTGTAGCAGAGAGTATTGATATTCCTGCATATCTATCAAGCTTGATACAAATTCCGATGATAAAAACAGGTTTGAAAACTTATCAAAAAGTCGGTGTGCTTACTGCAAGTGTAGATAATATTACTGAAGATACGCTGAGAAATGTCGGTGCATCAATGGATGATTGTATTTTGAGGGGTATTGAATTTGAAGAGGGATTCACACCTATTCGAGAAGATCTAAGGAATATGGATAATAGACTTATGTGCGATACTGTAGTTAAGGCCGCCATAGAAATGGTTAATGAGCACCCAGAAATCGGAGCAATATTGCTTGAATGCAGTGATATGCCTCCATATGCACATGAAATACAAAAGCATCTTAATCTACCAGTATTCGATTATATAACATTGATTAATTGGGTAAATCAAGCAGTAGTTAAAAAACCTTATAACGGCTATTTCTGATAAATAAGTTTTTGATATTCTATCATTTGATTTAATAGAGTGAATTAGGGTTTGTTGAAGTCGTGTGATCAGCAAGCCCTATTTGCTATTGATAATAATGGAAATCAATTGACGTTTGATGAAGAAATTGTTAGTATTTTAAGGGTAGGTTATAACAGTAACAATATTATTAGTAAACAAAGATACTAGCTTTACAGGAGGCTTTATGAGCAAAATATATACAGAAATAAACTCTAAGATATTTGATCTTTGGGTGGAAGAAGGTTGGGAATGGGGACAACCAATAAGTCACGAGATTTTTGAAAAGGCCAAGAAGAACGATTGGTTTGTCTTACTTACGCCAACTAAACCTGTCCCAAAAGAATGGTTTTGTGAAATGAAGGATGCAAACATTCTAGGATTAGCATCAGGTGGTGGTCAACAAATGCCTATTTTCAGTGCTTTAGGCGCTAAATGTACAGTTTTGGATTATTCAGAAAGACAAATTCAAAGTGAAATTGAAGTTGCAAAACGCGAAAATTATGAAGTGAAAACAGTGAGAGCAGACATGACTAAAAGGCTGCCTTTTGAAGATGAATCTTTTGATTTGATTTTTCACCCTGTTTCAAATTGTTATGTAGAAGATGTTTTTCATATTTGGAAAGAGTGTCATCGAGTTTTAAAAAAAGGTGGGATTTTACTTTCAGGACTAGATAATGGGATGAATTTTGTATTTAATGACGATGAGACTATGTTAAATTACAGACTACCATTTAATCCTCTGAAAGATGAAAAAATCTATGAGGATTCATTAAAGAATGACTGGGGTATTCAGTTCTCACATACTATTGAGGAACAAATCGGTGGACAATTGAAAGCGGGCTTTTCACTGGAGGACATCTATCAAGATACAAATGGAGTAGGGAATCTTCATGAATTTAATATACCGTGTTTTTATGCGACTAAAGCAGTGAAAAAATAAGATAAAGAAACAGTAAATAAAAAGTAAATTAGACTTCAAGTAATATTTTATAGATAGGAAATTAAAAAATGTCGAAAATAACCATGTCCGGCAAGGGCAAAGTTGAAGAAATTACAAGGATTTTGAGCGATGAAATTCAAGGTAGCGCAATGAGTTACGATTACATCTTGTTTGACCTTGATGGCACTTTAACTGATCCTGGTGTAGGATTAACGAAGGCTGTAGAGTATGCATTATCAAAATTTAATATTGAAGTAGAAAATCTATCGGATTTATATAAATTTATTGGCCCCCCTCTGTGGGATTCGTTCCAGGATTTCTATGGATTCTCAGTAGAAGACTCAAAAAAAGCGGTTGAATATTATCGTGAGTACTATGGAGTTAAGGGCATTTATGAAAATGAGGTATATAAAGGGATTGAAGATTTGTTAAAAAGCCTTAAGAATAAAGGGAAAACCTTAATTGTAGCAACATCAAAACCTGAAGTTTATGCGAAAATTGTTCTCGAGCATTTTAATCTTGATAAATATTTTGACTTTATTGCTGGAAGTAATTTTGATGGGACTAGAGTCAAAAAAGATGAAGTAATACAATATGCAGTCGATAGCTGTAAAATAAGTGATTTATCAAAAGCTATAATGATTGGTGATAGAATGCATGATATCAATGGCGCAAAAAAAGTTGGGCTAGATTCTATAGGGGTTTTATATGGCTATGGAGACAGGGTTGAACTTGAGTCCGCTGGCGCAAAATATATAGCTGAAACAGTGGAAGATATCGAGGAGCTACTAATTGATGATATTGAAATGAAATTAGATGAAGCGGATAGAATTGCTGAAGAAACAAGTATTAGATATTCAAGTGATGAAGTTTTTGGCCGAATAAGGGAGACAAAGACTTGAAATTCATTATAATTTAGAATTACTCTATATTATTTCGTAGTCGGAGATGTAAAGTTTCGTAAGACTTCAATCTATTTTACTATTATTATTGTATTCATTTAATTAAGGCGGCCGAAGCCGCCTTTCCGTTTATAGTTTTTCAGCCAAATCATATATTAGTCTTTCAGTTGTATCCCAGCCGATACAAGCGTCTGTTATAGATTTTCCGTATACATTTTCTCCGATATTTTGTCGTCCTTCAACTAAATAACTTTCTATCATAATTCCCTTAATTAGTTTGTTAAGAGTTTGATTATACAACTTACTTGTGAGAATTTCTTTAGCAATACGAGGTTGTTCATTATATAGTTTCATCGAATTTGCATGATTACAATCAATAATTGCTGCAGGATTTGAGAGACTTAATTTTTCGTATCGTTTTGCTAAATGAATTAAATCTTCAAAGTGATAATTTGGGACATTTCTTCCATAAGTGTCTACAGCCCCTCTAAGAATGCAGTGAGCATATGGATTACCGCTTGTTTTTACTTCCCAACCACCATAAATGAATGTATGTTCTTGTTGCGCTGCTATCACTGAATTCATCATGATTTCAATATTTCCACTAGTAGGATTTTTCATCCCTACGGGTTCGTCAATTCCACTAACAGCTAGTCTATGTTGTTGATTTTCGACTGAACGAGCTCCAATCGCATGATATCCAAGCAAATCGGCCATGTATGCATAATTCTCAGGATATAACATTTCATCTGCCGCCGGCATATTAAATTCGCTAAGCGCCTTTAGTTGAAGACCTCTTATAGCTTTGATTCCTTCCTGAAGATCAGGTGCTTGTTCTGGATCTGGTTGGTGTGCCATTCCCTTATAACCTTCCCCAGTTGTACGTGGTTTGTTTGTATATATCCTAGGAATCATTAAGATTTTTTCCTTAACTTTTTCCTGGACCTTTGCTAATTTTTCAACATACTCCAATACAGAGTCAGCATTATCAGCGGAGCAGGGTCCGATTATAAGGATAAGTCGCGAATCTTCGCCTCTGAAAATACTTTTTATTTCTTCAATCTTTTTATCTTTTTTTATTCTTACATGCTCTGGCACAGGGATCATATCTATAATTTCTTCAGGTGTTGGAAGTTTGTTTAAGCGTTTCATTCCCATGTTATTTCCTCTTTCATAAATTAAAATTTTAGGAATTATTTTTGATTCATTTTACAAAATAAGTTATGTACCAGTTTGTAAACATGACTATTAAAGGCAGTGTAAATACTGATAAAAATGTTGTTAAGAAAATCCCCTCACTTGCCATAATCGAATCAGAATTGTATTCTCTCGCAAAGACTGCATTTAAAGCGGCAGAAGGCATTGCAGACAAAACAGTGAATACATTCAATAGAAGCACACTAACTTTTAACTGATGTAGAATTATGCAAGTAATTATCGGTATAATCAAAAGTCTTAGCAAAGAAACTATAAGAAGCCGATAATCGGAAAATACTTTTAGGATATTTCTTTCAGCTATAAGTGAACCAATCATTATCATTGACAGTGGAACTGTAAGTGCTCCACCTAAATTAAGCGAAGAATAAACAATTGAAGGCAGTCTGTAACCGACAGTAAACATAATAATTGCAGCTATTGCGGATACAGTTCCAGGGTTAAAAAGTTTGCGAAAGTTTAGCTTTTCATTTTTGTTGAAAAGTAGCACACCCAATGTCCATAAAGTAATAGTAAAAATCAGATTTACAATAGATGTGTAAAAAACTCCGATTTCACCCCAAAAAGCTTTTGCGACTGGAATACCCATAAATCCGATGTTTGCAAAAGTAATTAGTGCTGCGAATACTGTGGCTGAATTATTTTTAAGTTTTAAAAGCTTAGCCAATGAAACGCCTAGAAGAAGAGATATTAAATAAAAGCCGATTGATAATCCTAGTAAAATATATAAGTCATATACTGCTTGATCAGTTCTAGGGAAATTTGTTGAAGCCAAAATCATGCAAGGCAAACCAAGTTTTACTATTAACACGGACATAGTATCTTCAGCGTCTTCTTTTAGGTATCCTGCTTTTTTTATAAAAATACCGGCTACAAGAACTGAAAAAAGTATTAGGATTTGAGTTAAAGCGACTGAACCTGTCATTTTCCTCCTTTGGCAAACACATTGCATACTGTCTGCGTAACATATATAATCGAAATATACTATATCATAAGTTTTCTAATTGACGCAAATTGAATAATTGTAAATGTTACAAAATATAAAGAAGAGGTATTTAAATGGAAAAAACAGACAAAGGAATAGTTGAGTTTGATGTGAAACTAAAACAGGAGGACTTAATTAATTATAATTTATGGATGACTTATAGAAGAGCATCTACTTGGGCTTTAAGCGCGATAAGTGTTATGGTAGTCGTATTTGTGCTATATGCATTAATGTTTAAACCAGTGGGTTATAAAATTGATGCCTCTATAATATTTACTGCAATAATTGCAGCATCCTATATTTTTGTTCTTCCTATGACTATAAGATTCACCAGTAAAAAATCTTTTAATAAAAATAAGTATTTTCAAGATACTTTCAGATATCAGATTTCTGACAAAGGTATTAAAGTGACTGTCTTAGAGAAAGAAACTGTAATCGAATGGAAAACTATTTATAAAGTCACGGAAAATGATGAAATCTTACTACTGAGTTTTGAGAGGGGAAGAGCTTATATTATTCCAAAAAAGAGCATAAAAGATAAAGAAACATTAAATTCTTTTAAGAACTTAATTAAAAAAAATCTTGACAGTAGCAGAAGAATATTGAAGCGAGTCTAACGAATATTTTGAAGAATATTGAAGCAGATTAACCGAATATAACGAAGAGTATTTAATGAAGATTATTGAGGGGTAGCGTAATTAAAAACGCTGCCCCTTTATTTTCGCTAGAATTGCCAGTATATGTTATTGCGCCGTCCATTTATTTTATATTAAAACATTCTATTATATTGCAGATTTGATGAATGCTTGATAGAATAATAATAAATCATATTATACTAATGTTACACAGATATTAAGCGTGACAAAATAAAAGGATTGAACAAGGGGGGACATCTGATGGGAAATAATACAAGTTCAAAAAAAAGAAATAAAAAACAGGCGCGTTTAGGAATCAGACAGACTAAGATAAAAATCAGATTGAATGCTACGTTAATGTTGCTGTTGATGTTAGCGATTATTCTTATTGTATCTGCGGTTTTCTTTATTCTAAAGACTTCAGTGACCGATAAGACCCTAGCTTACGCCAAGAACATAGTAAATCAGATAAGCTTTAATAATAAAAATAAGTTTAGCAATGCAGAAAATATGTATAATAAATACCTTCAAACGGATATTTTAACTAATTTGAAAAAGACCAATGATGAGAAAAATTCAGTTGAAAGATTCCAAACGTTCGAAGCCATAAAATCAGAACTAGCTGTTATTTCTTATTATAATAAGCAAGTATATAGTGTTGGACTTTTAAATATAAATAATGACTTGATAGGAGACCTACCACTTTCCATTTTCAATGACAAAGAAAAACTTAACGCACTTATTTCTTCCGCTAGAGAAAGAAATGGTGAGTTTTTTTGGACTACAAACTATGATAGCGATGCCATGAAAATGCATCTGTTTGTTATTAAAACAATATATGATGAAAATAATTATATGATTGGAACTATGTTTGTTGATTATAATACTGATACTATTTCAGAAACGTACGCTGGTGTGAGCGGTGGAAAAAACTCGAAATTATTTACCATAGATAATACTGGGGCATTGGTTGGAGATAATGGAACCGTTAAACTCGAAAAAGATTATTCCTCGAAAGCGTTTTTAAGCAAACTTACTTCAATTAAAGAGAACTTAGGCGATTTTTCCTACAAGATAGGAAATACAGATACAGAAATTGTTTTCTCTAGAATTGAAGGTACAGAATTATATAATATTGTGGCATTCCCGCTTCTTAACTTGACTGCTGGAGTAGTGGATATGTTAGTAGTGTTACTAATTTTGTCTGTAATATGTTTTGTAATTTGTATGGCCATAGCTTACATTTTAATTAGAACAATTGTTACACCTCTTAAAAAATTTGCTGAATTCATAAAAATAGCTGGTAATGGTGACCTATCATACACCAGTGAAGATAAAGCAAATGATGAAATTGGAATAATTAGTAGAAACTTTAGCGATATGATCTCAAAAACAGCGGCCTTAATTACGAAGATTAGAGATATGTCTAATAATGTTGATAAGAGTACCACTGAAATTGATACTCTCACGGAAAATTCGAATAAAGAATCCGAACAAGTTGCTGCCACTATGATTGAAATCTCTAAAGGCACAGAAGAACAAGTTCTCAGAGTTTCTGAGGGTGTTGATGTTATGGGTAAATTAGCTGATGGTATTAACAATATGAAAGAAGGAATGACAACTACTTCTGACATTATCGAAAAATTTAATAATACTATTGATAATTCTATGAATACAATAAAAGAGTTAAATGAAAGATCAGAAGATACAAATCACTTCTCAAAAGAAATGATAAAAGACATTAACATATTATATAATGATATGAATGAAATTATGAAAATTACAGATATGATAATGAATATATCTGAACAGACGAAACTCCTTTCTTTAAATGCGGCTATTGAGGCCCAAAGAGCCGGACAAGCTGGTCGTGGATTCTCAGTTGTTGCTGACGAAGTAAGAAAATTAGCTGTTGAATCAAAAGATGCATCTGTAAAAATCAATGGAATAATTAGTAGTGTGAGATCAAAAACGGAACAAACAGTTGAAGAGGCTAATGATTCAACAGTAACAGTAAATGAGCAGATTGCAGCAGTGAAAAAGACAAATGATGCATTTAAAGAAATGAGTTCAGCTCTTTCAGGAATTAATGAAAAAATCGAAACAATGAAATTAGCAGTAAACAAAATCCTTGAGATGAAAAACAAAACTATGACTGCTATTGAAGGCATTGCAGCAATTTCAGAAGAAACAGCAGCATGCACAGGTAATGTTAATGAAAATTCATTGAGCCAAATTGAGGATATGACTAAGCTTCAAGAGTTGATAGACATTTTAACTAATCTCGCAAAGGACTTGAATCGCTCCATAGAAAAATTCAAGCTAGATTAATTGTGGTAAAAAGAATTAAAAAATGGAGGAGAAAATAATGGATATTAAAAAAATTAATATTAAAAAAATTGATATTAAAAAAATATTTTCAAGCATAATAAAGAGTGTAAGAGGGTTACATTTAGTAAGTAAAGCTACCAAACTTTTAAAGAAGGTTAATTTATTAGATTTATTAGCGAATGAACTAAGGAACATAAAAATAAGAATTAGAATACTAATATCATTTATTATTATATTAATGATACCGATTCTAGTGTTATCGATTTATTCGCTGAATTCATCAGGATCTCTTATAAAATCAAGAATTTCAGATTCAAGTCCCGCAGAAATGAAACTAACAAGCCAAAATATTCAAAGTTTAATAGACATTGATAGAGGCAATCTCCAATCAATAGTTTTATCAAAAAAAGTTAATGATCTTCAAACAAAATTAGATGATTTTGATTCTCTTTCACCTGATGAGATTTCAACAATTACAGATAACATTAACGCCACTGTATTAAAAAAATATAATGATAATGAAAATATAAGTTCTGTAATGCTTACGAAAGCTGATGGTACAATGTTTGCTGGGAAAGGCTATGATAGAAACATAGCCAAAGTTATTATTAATTCATCAACAGATGAATCCGAAAAATTTATTCCAATAGTTATGAATATTTCAAATGATACCTCTAAAAAGGACTTTAGACTAATTATGTCAGCTAAAATATCATCTCTTATTACTGGAGAAAAATTTGCTTATCTCATTGTTGTGTATAATAATGATTATCTTTATAACGTTTATAAAGATAATATAAAAGGTGCAAATAGTCATTTTAGTATTGTGGATAAGGATGGAAGTGTTATTTCCAGTGATGACGTAACAACTATTGGCGAACCATTTAAAGGATTTAGTCAATTGAAACCGCTAATTAAATCTATGAAGTCTACTGATGTAAATATCAGTGGTACTAATTACTTCGCTACAGTTTCTCCTGACGAAGTTTATGGTTGGCTAGCAGTAAGTTTAATTTCAAGTGATTATATAAATGGAGAATCTGTGCTGATTCGAAATACTGTTTTGGTAACTTGTGGAGTAATATTTGTTTTAGTTTTACTCATTTCATATTACTTATCAAATAGCATTGCTAGACCTATTAAGAAAATAATGGTTTCGATTGAACGAGCTAAGACTGGAATTATTAAACCAGGTGAAGATGATTTATATAGAGATGAACTTGGGGAAATAACTAGAAGCTTTAATGATATGATGGTAAACTTAAGTACTTTAATTGGAAATACTAAAGGTATTTCAGAGAGAATACTTGATAACACAGAGATTATTAATGGTGTTGCTAATCGTTCTCGTGAAACATCTGAAAATATCTCTAACGCCATGAGCGAAGTTGCAAAAGGTACAGTTTCACAAGCTGAAGGTATGACAAATATCGTTGATTACCTAAACGATTTAAAGCAATCAGCAGAATTGATTGAGAATAATCTAAATGATACTAGGGATGTTGTTAAGTATACTGACAACATGGTCTTAGAAACAAAAACAGCGATTGAAATACTAAACGAAAAATCAATAGCTACGACAGAGGCATCAAAACGAATTTATAACAATATTAATGAACTTAATACATTTATGATACATATAGCTGGCGTCACGAAGCTCATAGTTGCAGTTTCAGATCAAACTAATCTATTAGCATTAAACGCTTTTATTGAAGCAGCTAGAGCGGGTGAGGCCGGAAAAGGATTCACTATTGTTGCAGAGGAAGTAAGGTCGTTAGCAACTCAATCAAAAGATGCATCAGAGAAAATTAACAAGATCATAAATGAGCTATCAAAGAAGATATTAGCTATTAAGCAAAATGCCTCTAAATCGCAAGTTATTATTTCGAAACAAAATGATGCCATTAAACTAACAAATAGCTCAATAGTTAGTATAACCAGCGGAATGAAACAAGTCGATGAAAAAATATTTGAACTAATTGACTCGGTAAGTTTGATATTTGAACTAAACGACACAACTTTTAATTCTATTGAGGGAATTAGTGCTGTATCTGAGGAAACTGCAGCGATAACCGAAGAAGTAACTGCTTCGGCATATGACCAAATTGGATCAGTTGAAAGGTTATCTGAAAGCGTTCATGAACTTAATGAAATGCTGAAAGAATTGAATTCAGCTATTGGAACTTTTGAAGTTTAGACAAAAATAGACTTGAAAAAATTTACTTAAAAAATGAGCAAAACATAGACCAAAAAAATATTAAACCGATCTTTATAGATCGGTTTTTTTATGCCCCAAAATGCCGCTAGTAGTAATCTTAAACCTGCCTCACGACAGGTGGGTGACCTGACGACTATTCTGCATCCACACAAGTTGGCTCCACTTCCAAGTCTATACGCAGTCTCCCAAAATAAAGGTGCGGGTTAAGATTACCTGACCTCACGAACATCCCAGGTTTCATCCATTTAAGTCTGAACAATGTTTTTTTATTAATACAATTATAACTCATGTTATTATATAAATCAATGGAAAGCACCAAAAAAAGGGACTAAAAAAGCAGCAAAGCAAAATATTTGGCTTTATAACTAATCTGAAATATGTTAATATATTTTAGAAATGAGAAATTTGAAATGAGAAAAAAACTAAGCTGGGGTAGCTCAGATGGTAGAGCAATTGATTCGTAATCAATAGGTCGTGGGTTCGATTCCCATCCTCAGCTCCATAGAAACATAAACATTACTGTTATTTGCGGAGTTTTTTAGAATAACAAATAAAAAAGCGAACTAAATAGTTTAGTTCGCTTTTAAATCGTGCGCCCAGCATGGGCGCAGTGGGCACTGAAAAAGTCACATTTTCGTCTACACCGTTTCTGTCATCGGCATAAATCCTATTCCGATTAGACCAGGTCCAGTGTGAACGCCCATCGATGGGCTTATCTTACCAAATAATATTTCTTTGACATTTGGGATGGATTTAAATCTTTCAATGATCTTAGCGGCTTCACTTTCAGCAGCTCCATGATAAATAGCAAGGGTTACATTAGTATCGCCGATTAAATCTATAATTATTTCTTGGATTTTTTCGAGAGAATTTTTACGTCCTCTGGATTTAGAATGAGTATAGTATTTTCCATCAGAGTTGACAGAAATAATTGGTTTAAGATCGAGAATTGTTCCTATTGTGGCAGACACAAGACCTATGCGACCACCTTTTTTTAAATAATCAAGAACAGGTATGCAGAAAAAAACTTTAATGCTTTCTTTGAACTTATCCAATTTTTCGTAGATTTCTGAGAAATTCAAACCTGCTTCTATGAATTTAGCTGCTTGATAAACAAGAAGTCCAACTCCTATAGATACATTTTTACTATCAATTACTTTTATCTCAATATCATCATACTCTTTGGCAATCATTCTAATAAGATTAACAGTTCCACTTAAATTAGCAGATAAGTGAATCGCGAAAACTTTTTTAAAGCCTTGCATTCTTAATCTATCAAAAACAGCAACAATATCTTTAAAGGAAGGTAAAGATGTCGTAGGTATTTCTGCTGGCATCCTAGAATAAACTTCTTCAGGGGTTATATCAACTCCATCAGAATATTCTTTATCGGGATAAATAATTCTTAAAGGAACGATATTTATATTGTATTTTTCGAGAATCTCCTTTGGTAAATCACAGCTGCTTTCTGTTACTATTGCAATTTTTTCATTTTTTGTTTTTTTCTCCGTCAAATTATTGACCTCCTAAGATTTATATCAAAGTTTAAAAACATCATTAAATCAATAATACAACAAAAGCAAAGTTTTGAACAGAGATATTTGAATGAACGCAACTTATAATATATAATTCAATAGTATATAAATTTTAGAGTAGGATTTAAGGTGATAAAATGAGTTTGTTAAAAAACACAATATTAAAGATCGAACCTATAGATAAAGTGTCGATGGAGAAAGCATTAGAAAGACAAGATAGTTTGGCGAAGCCATTAGGAAGTCTGGGAAGACTTGAAGAACTATCCATTCAACTCGCAGGAATAAGAAAAAATTATGGAGTAAGAAGTGAAAAAGCTTGTACTGTTGTTTTTTGTTCTGATAATGGAGTTTTTGAAGAAGGCGTGAGCTCTTGTCCCCAATATGTGACTTTGACACAGTCAATAAACTTTGTTAAAGGGCTGACAGGTATTAGTGTCTTATCTAGAGCGTCCAATGCTGATATAAGGGTGTTTGATGTCGGTATTAATAGTGATATTACTTTCCCGGGTCTTATAAACAAAAAAATTAGAAAAGGCACTTTTAACATGTCAAAAGGGAGTGCTATGACAAGAGATGAAGCCATAAAATCAATTGAAATAGGGATTGAAGCTGCAGAAGAATTGATTTCTGAAGGGTATAATCTACTGGGAACTGGAGAAATGGGGATTGGTAATACCAGTACTAGTAGTGCAATGCTAATTGGATTTACAGCTTGCGACATAAATGTAGCGGTGGGAAAAGGTGCTGGAATGACTCCGGAAGGATATCTGCTAAAAAAAGAAGTAATAATGAAAGCTATTGAAATAAATAATCCCGATTCCAAAGACCCGCTTGATGTTCTATCCAAAGTGGGAGGCTTTGATATCGGGGGAATGGCGGGCGTTTTCCTTGCCGCCGCAAAAAATAGGACACCGGTAGTTATTGATGGATTTATTTCGTCGGTTGCAGCACTACTTGCTTATAGGATTAACAAAGAAGTAAAAAACTATATGATTCCATCACATATATCTGAGGAGCCAGGATATAAGTTAGTAATGCAAATATTAGGACTGGAACCAATTTTGAACCTAAGAATGAGATTAGGAGAGGGAACAGGTTGCCCATTGGCATTTAATATAGTTCGCGCGGCAGAATCAATTATTAATGAAATGGCGACTTTTCAAGAAGCCGAAATAGTGGATGATTATTTAATTGATATAAGAGAGAAATAGAAGGTGAGAGCATGAACAAAATTTCCTTGATAACTGGTGGAGCTAGGAGCGGGAAAAGCAGCTTTGCTGAAGAAAAAGCAAAGAATTATGGAGAAAAAATACTTTATCTGGCGACAGCAATACCTTTCGACCTCGAAATGGATGATAGAATTAAAAGACATAAGAGTTCGCGGCCATCAAATTGGCAAACATGGGAAGGTTATAGAAATCTAGACAAAATCATCACTGAGAAATCAGATCAATTTGATGGAATTTTGATAGATTGTATAACTATTATGGTCACAAATATTATGTTGAGTCATACGGATGTTGATTTTGATAATATGGATACTTTTGATTTAAAAAAAATTGAAGAGATAGAAACGGATATAAAAAAAGAGATAGACCAATTGATAGCGGCTGCCAAGACTTCTAGATGTCCAATTATTATAGTAACAAACGAAGTTGGACTTGGAATAGTGCCTGAAAACCCTGTTGCAAGAGCGTTTCGAGATTTTGCTGGAAGAGCAAATCAAATGCTTGGAAGAGCAGCGGATGAAGTCTTTCTCGCAGTCTGCGGTGTCACAATGAAAATTAAGTAATAAGAGGTGTTAACTTGAGCGGCTTAAAAGATTTTGTTCTGATGATTCAGTTTTTAACTAGAATACCAATAAAAATAAATATCGAAAATGATAAGGAAAGCTTTGCTAGGGGTGTTGCATACTTTCCTATTATCGGATTTGTGATAGGAGTAGTTTGCTCGCTTTCATATTTGTTAGGGGCTTTTCTGTCAGGAACAGAAAATTTGCTGCTTCCAACAGTTTTTGCAGTCATAACAAATGTTTTAATTACTGGAGGGCTTCATATTGATGGATTAGCAGATACTTGCGATGGCATTTTTTCAGGTAGGGAGAGACACAGAATTTTAGAAATTATGAAAGATAGCTCTATTGGAACCTTTGGAACTTTAGCTGTGATTATTGATTTCGTTGTTAGATTTGCGCTCTTATATAGCATTACTTCACTTATTATAAGCTCTGACATTAATCCTGTATTTATCTTCTTTATTATTATAAGTGCTCCGATTATCTCAAAAACCTTTGTAGTAATTCTCATGGCACTCTCAAACTATGCGCGAACAGAGGGAATGGGAGGGCTTTTTATCGGACAAATGAAAAAATCTGCTGTATTAGTTTCTTTTATTTCCGCATTGGTTTTATTAAACGGAATGATGATTTGGTTATCAATTTCATTTATGAATATTATCATTCTAAATTTTGGAATGGCACTTTTTTTTATAATTGTTTTGCTCATATATAGAAAATATATTTACAATTTTATTGGTGGTATGACTGGAGACACAATAGGAGCCGCTAACGAAATATTTGAGTGGGTATTTTTGTTTATTACACTTGTTGTTTTGAGGTTTATGATTAAATGAATATATATTTAGTTAGACATGGTGAAACTGATTTAAATGTTTCAGGTGTGTTTTATGGACATATTGATTGTGACATAAACGAAAAAGGAAAAAAACAAGCATATCGAGTTGGTGAATTTTTGAAAGACATAAAATTTGATTTTGTTTATACCAGTCCGCTAAAGCGCGCTAAGCATACGGCGGAAATTATATTAGGAATTAATAAGTTTGCGCCTAAAAGCTTTGTTGAAAACGAATCAGAAAATGAATCAGAAAATGCAGATAGTTTTCAATTTATAACTGATATAAGACTGAAGGAAATAGGTTTTGGAATATGGGAAAGCTTGAGTGTAAATGAAATAATTTCATTGGACAAAGATTTTTGGGAGGAGTATTTTAAAGGTTGGCCAAATGTAGCACCTCCATCAGGGGAGAGTTTTATGTTTTTCTTAGAAAGGGTAAAAAGTTTCTTTAATGATATAATTGATATCCGTCGAAGCGATGATAAAACAAACATTCTAATAGTGGCACACCATGGTCCGCTTGCGTTAATGCCTGTTTTTGCGCTTAATCTTAATGTTAATGATTATTGGAAATTTAAAATTGACCAAGGCGTTTATAGTTTGATTTCAACAAATAAAAACGGAAGCATAATTAAAAAAGAAAAAGAATATGAATATGAATATGAAAAAGAAAAAGAATATGAATATGTATTAAAACTATTAAATTGCAGCAGGTAAGGGAGTAAACTTTTAGGAGAAGACATGATGGGAATGATTGGAATTTAAGTCATAGAAGAAATTTTACTAAAATTTATTGGAGGTATTCACATGGTAAGTAATTGGAGCATCGTATTTATTTGTTTTTCATTAGTTTTATCAGTATTAGTCCCAATCGGTATTGTTATGGTTTTATTAATTAAGAAAAAAATATCATTTAAGCCTTTATTGGCAGGTATTTTAACGTGGATTGTATTCACACAAGTACTTGAGAGAATATTTCACTTTTATATGCTTAATAATACGTCAGTGCAGGCTGTTCCTATAATTTTCGCTATTTATGTGGCGTTAACAGCTGGAGTTTTTGAGGAAGTTGGAAGGTATTATTCATTTAGGTTGATACTTAGAAAAAACAGAGCATGGAAAGACGGTTTAGCATTTGGACTAGGACATGGAGGTATGGAAGCACTATTAATAGGTGGATTGGCCGGGTTAAACAATTTGATTTTGTCTATAATGATAAACAATGGAATGTATGAGACTTTGATAAAAGCAACACCTTCAATTGCAGATTCAGGAGTTAAAGAGTTCTTCTTAAGTACAGCACCTTCTTTGTTTGCAGTGAGTGGGTTCGAGAGGATATTTGCGATAATTCTTCATATTGGGATGACGTTCTTAGTTCTATACGGAATTCGCCAAAAGAAGAGCATATATTTGTTATATGCGATTTTAGCTCATGCAGCGTTTGATTTTGTGGCGGCGCTTTATCAAGTTGAAATTATTAAAAGTCTAGTTTTAACAGAAGCAATAATAGGTCTATCAGCTGTAGTAATAATCTATTTTATTATTAAGACAAAAAACAGATTTGCGGATCCTAATATAGTTGAGGCAATAACAGATGAAAAGGTAGGAGACGATGTGATAGGCAACAACGTTACAGAAGAAGGAACGATAGAAGAAATAGTTTCGGAAAATGGGAAACTAGATGATAGCATTTCTGAAAAACAAGTGAGGCTAGAAGATAATTTTGAAAAAAAGATTAAACCATTAAAGTAATAATAAGTGAAATAATAAATAAAAATATTTTTTGTAAATATATGGACAAAGCCTTTTATATATGTTAATATATGTAAAAGGAGGTGTTTGAATGGAAGAATTCAAATTCGAAATAGTGAAAAAACTAGGTATTCTATCAGAGAGTGAAAATGGCTGGAGGAAAGAAGTTAACATGGTCAGTTGGAATGAACGCCCTGCAAGACTTGATATCCGTGAATGGGCGCCAGATGGTCAAAAGATGAGAAAAGGAATAACCTTTAGTGAAAAAGAAATCGTTGAACTAAAAACTGTTTTAAGTGAGGTAGTAACAGAAGAATTGAGTTTTTAGAATTTAAGTTTTTCAATAAAGATATAGCTATGAATGATGCAAAGTGATAAAATTAAAGTACATTAATAACAAGGAGGGATGTACATGCTTAGTACAAAATTAGTTGATATTATCAACGAACAAATTAAATTCGAAATTTATTCAATGCATCTTTACATGTCAATGGAATCATATGCTCTATCTAAGTCACTAACTGGTTTTGCAAATTGGTTGAGAATTCAATCAGAGGAAGAAAAGATTCATTCAAGATTTTTTATGGATTTTCTAAGTAAAACTAATAACAGATTTATCATTTCTACAATAATGCAACCACCAAGTGATTTTAAAGACATTAGAGATGTTTTTGAGCAATCGCTTGCACATGAAAAAATAGTTACTTCTAGAATTAATAAAATGTGTGATTTAGCTGCTGAAGAAAAAGACCATGCAGCATCGAGTTTCTTTAAATGGTTTGTAGATGAACAGGTTGAAGAAGAATCTAATTTCTCAGACATTTTAGGAAAAATTGACCTTGTCGGTGAAACCGGAGGGATTTATTTCCTAGATAAAGAATTAATGTTACGAGTCCTTAATCCAGTAACTAATCCACCAGTTTAAGAGTTTAATAATAACACTATAAAAGTCCACGAAGCATGAAAATGTTTTCGTAGGACTTTTTTTGAAGGACTTTCTTTCTTAGGTTTCATTTCATTATTCATATATTGCATAAACATTCATGTTTTATACATTAAATATTCTTAGAGTAAATTGTAAGGCTTGCAGTGAGTGAGGTTTGATTTTTATATTTTTCTTTATTGCATTCATAAGAAAAATATTGCATAAAAGATAAATGAGAAAAATGCAAGAAATCCTGCACGCGAAAAAAAAATGAAAAAAAACTTTCATTTTCATCTAGTCAAACATTTTTGTGTGTTATATAATTGTTATGCAAATAATAAATTTGCAAGTAAAAAAAATAATTTTTCAGGAGGCGTATGATTTGGAATTAAATAATGTTGGATTTAAAGTCTTTAAAAACCTTCCAGTTTCAAAACTTGTTGAACACGCAATTAAGAGTGAAAATGCTGAACTAACTAATACAGGTGCATTATGTATTAATACTGGTAAATACACTGGAAGATCTCCAGATGATAGATTTGTAGTTAACACGCCATCAGTTGCAGATAAAGTTGACTGGGGTAAGGTGAATGTCCCTTTTGAAAAGGAAAAATATGAAAAATTATTAGGAAAGATCGAAAGTTATATTAAAAATAAAAACCTTTATGTTTTTGATGGTTTTGTAGGCGCTGACTTAGATAACAGATTATCAGTTAGAGTTATTAATGAATTTGCGTCTCATAATCTATTTGTACAACAATTATTTATAAAGCCAACTGAAGAAGAATTAAAAAAATTCGAACCTGATTTCACTATTATATCTGCACCTGACTGTTTGGCAGTACCAGAAGAGAATGGAACAAATTCTGAGGCGTATGTAATTCTTAATTTAGAAGATAAAAAAATTATTATTGGTGGAACAAGATATTGTGGTGAAATGAAAAAATCAATATTTTCAGTTATGAACTATATTTTGCCACAAAAAGGTATTATGCCTATGCATTGTTCAGCAAATAAAGGTGAAAAGGATGATGTAGCACTTTTCTTTGGATTGTCTGGGACAGGGAAAACAACTTTGTCAGCAGATCCTACAAGAAAACTTATTGGTGATGATGAGCACGGTTGGTCAGATAAGGGTGTGTTTAATTTTGAGGGTGGCTGCTACGCAAAGTGCATAAACCTAAACAAAGAAAACGAACCGCAAATATGGGACGCTATCAGATTTGGAACTATAGTTGAGAATCTAGTAATAGATCCAATAACTGGCGTGCCAGATTATACGAGCGAGAAATATACAGAAAATACCAGAGCAGGATATCCTATAAATTATATAGATAATGCTGATTTAAGTGGACAAGGGGGACATCCTAAATGCATTATTTTCTTAACGGCTGACGCTAGTGGAATTTTACCGCCGATTTCTAAATTGACTAAAGAACAAGCAATGTACCATTTCATGTCAGGCTACACAAGTAAATTAGCTGGAACTGAAAGAGGAATAACCGCTCCAACTGCTACTTTTTCAACTTGTTTTGGGGCACCTTTCATGCCACTCAGACCTCAGGTATACGCTGAATTACTAGGGAAGAAGATAAACGAACACGAAGCAAGTGTTTTCTTGGTAAATACAGGATGGAATGGGACTGGGAAAAGAATGAAAATATCGTACACAAGAGCGATGGTGAATGCTGCTATTGAAGGTAAACTTGAAAATGTAGATTACGATGTTGATTCCATATTTAATCTCTTTGTACCAAAAGAGTGTCCAGGTGTTCCGAGTGAAGTATTGAATCCGATTAATTCATGGGAAAACAAAGAAGATTATCAAGCATCAGCTATTAAACTAGCTGGAAGCTTCAAGAAAAATTTCGAAAAATTTAAAAATGTTTCAGATAGTATTTTAAACGCAGGACCGACAATTTAGTAAAAAGAAATGCGGCGAAGCCGCATTTCTTTCCGCTAGGGAACCCTATGGTTCCCTTCGGCGGATCTTTAATAACTGTCGATCCTGAGCACCCTCCTTTAACGGCAGGGGAATCCCCTTGCATCCCCATAGTCTAGGAAACTATTGATTCTTAGCAACCTTTTTTGTAAATGTTTTTTTATTAACCTTCGAAACCACTCACCCGCTATGGGTTGCTGTTTTCAAAATAGTATAGTTTCCTATACTATTAAAAAAAGCTTCTTCAACAAATATGTTTGTTGGAGAAGCTTTTTTAGAGTAACGAGTTATTTGACTTTAGAGTCACCAATTCTTTTCCAGTAAATTAGTATTATTACAAAAGCAATTACACTTACTAAAGAATAGAATCTAAAAAGCGAGAACACATTAAAGTTTTCTAAAATAAAGCCGCTACTTAAATTCCCTAAAAAGCCTCCAAGACCAAAACCAAGTGCACTTATGAGTGTCATTCCTGTGGCTTTTAAATTAGTGGGGAGTAGTTTGTTTGCGTTCGAAGTAGCACTTAGCATTATTAAAGGATAGGATACTCCTTGCATTAATTGAATTATAGTTACAAGTATATAGGACGTACAAAAAGAACTTAAAATAAATCGAATTGAGTATAAGATTAGTGCTGCGCCAAATAAGGGAATCTCACCAAATTTATCAAGAACTTTTGTACCCAAATAGAACATAGGAAGTTCGCTAAATGCAACCAAAAGCCATAATATGCCAAGACCGCTAGTATCGCCACCTGTTTTTTCAATAAGCATTGCAATATAGTTGCCACTGGAAATTATTGCTATACTTGACACGCAAACTGCGAGTAAAAACAATGAAAAAGAGCGGTTTCGCAATATTAAACCAATATCGGTTATTTTAGGCAAAACACTTTTTGTAGAAAAGTTGAATTTAACTCTGCTAAAAAAGAAAGCTGCTAAAATAAAAAGCACCGAATATGTGTGGAACATTATCGAGGGGCCTGAGTTTTTTAGTAAAAAGCCTAAACCGAAAGCAACAAGTGCAAATCCAATAGAGCCAAATAATCTTACTTTACCATATTGAATAGACTTTTTATGTTCTGATATGGTGTAAATATATGAATCAGATAGCGGGAAAATGGCACCTTGAAAAAACCCGATTATTACAATGCAGAAACAGATAAAATAAAATGTATTCGCATATGTAAAAAAAACTGAAGATATACTACATAGAATCATTAGTAGAATTATTGTTTTTTTTCGGCCGAACCATCTATCGGCCAAGTACCCCAATACTGGTTGAGAAACTATACTGATAATTGACATTAAAGAGAAACAATATCCTATTTGAATATAGTCTAAACCCTTACTCTCAAAATAATGAGGGAGAAAAGGTGAATAACCTGCTATTCCCCCAAATAGAAGAAAATACATTAGATATAATTTATAACGAGTTCTTTTTTCACTGTTTTCCATTTTAGTGACCACCTTAAATATATTAAATCATTTTGATCAAAGCCGCTTTGCTTACTTTACAGATTAAATAATTTGTTTAATTAATTTATCTGTTTTATTTAATTTTTCAATACTTATCATTTCATTTACACTGTGTGGATTTTCCATTCCTATGGCAGGTACTGCTATCGAGATACCTTTACCAGAAAGAATATTTGCATCACTGCCTCCGCCTGTTGATTTTTCAATGAATTCAATATTTACTGCCTCGCAAGCATTCTTGAAAATTTGAACTACTGGACTCTCGCTTGGGACAAATAATATAGGATATTCACGATACTAGTCATACTCAAAGTCTGTATTGAATTTATCGCAGCTAGTTCGTAAACAAGATAGCATGTGTTTAATCTGCAAATCTAATTTTTTTTCACTTAAACTTCTCGCTTCAAATGTAGCCTCGCAACTTTCAGCAACTATATTGTTGGCACTTCCTCCAATAATGGTTCCCACATTTGCAGTGGTCTCATTATCAATTCTTAACAAATTCATATTACTTATTGCATCAGATAATACAATAATTGCGCTAACTCCCTTTTCAGGCTCAAGGCCTGCATGTACAGCTTTTCCATGTACCTTGACTTTAAGTATATCATGGCAAGGAGCTTTAGTAATAAGTGTTCCTGGCGTTACAGTATCCATGTGTGTCGCAAATAGCACAGGCTGAACATTTTTCTTTCCATTTAACTTAGCAAGTAGATTGCCAACATTTGATCCTGTTTCGATTGATCTTTAGTGTTTTAGATTAATCTTTAGAGCTCTAAAAACTCTATCGGCAGTGTCTTTAATTAGAATTTCTGCATTGCACATTGCTGATTCGAGGGACATTGGTGAATTAACTATTGGGAAAATAGAGGTAATACCATATTCATAAACTTTGAAGGCGTCTTGACCTATTGACCCAACGATTGCTATTACTGGTATGTTTTTTTTCTTACAACGTGAAGCTACCCCAACAGGAACTTTACCATAAACTGATTGTCCGTCAATTCTGCCTTCACCAGTTATTACCAAGTCTACATTTTCTAATAAGTCATCGAAATTCACAGTATCTAAAACTGTTTCGATTCCTGGTCGCATTTCTGCATTTAAGAAAACGGCGAGGGAAGCACCTAAGCCACCTGCAGCTCCACCACCAAAGATACTATCAACATCAATATTGAATTTTTTATTTAAAACCTTTGCGTAATTAATCATACCGGCCTCAAGTATTTTTAACATTTCCTCATCAGCGCCTTTTTGTGGGCCGAAAGTGTAAGTAGCGCCTTCAGGACCAGTTATTGGATTACTAACATCGCAAATTATTGTAAAATGACATTCTTTTACCTGAGCGTCGATTTCGCTTATATCGATATTTTTGACTTTTGCAAGAGCATTACCGCCAGATCCAACATCTTTGCCTTCGGAATCCAGAAATTTAATGCCAAGTGCTTTCATTGCTCCGATTCCGCCATCATTTGTGGCGCTTCCACCAATTCCAATAACGATATCTCTAATTCCTTCTTGAATCGCAGCTTTTAGTAGTTGTCCTGTACCGAAAGAAGTTGTGATAAGGGGGTTGCGTTCATCGGCACTAATTAGAGGAAGACCAGAAGCTTGTGCCATTTCGATTATTGCGGTTTTGCCATCAATAATTCCGTATTTAGCAGAAATATCTCGGCCTAAAGGATCTATAACGTTAATAGTTTTGAATATTCCTCGATTACCAGAAGCCAAAACTATCGCATCGACGGTACCTTCTCCACCATCTGCAATTGGAACCTTTACAATTTCCAGTGGATTGAAGTGGGTTAATGCAATCTCTTCAATGTATTTGATTATTTGAACAGAAGTCATCGAGCCTTTGAAAGAGTCAGGTGCTAAAAGGATTTTCATTTATTGTTTCTCCAATTCTAATACTAATTTTCGTTTAACCTTATTGCAATTACCAGCGAAAATATGTTTTTAACGCAAATTTTTATAATATACAAAATAAAATATTTATCATTATAACAATATTGGCAAACATTTAATAGCTGTTGTACTAATTTTAAAAGAAATTCTGTACTAATCCTGTACTTTTTTAGAAACATGTAAGAAAGAGTATAAATCGTGTTGTAATAACATCGTCTGGATATTATAATTAAGTGAGCGTAAGTCTCGGAGGTAAGTATGAAGAAACTAATGGATGGGCGAGTTGTAGCCATTGATCTTACAGATGCATTAAAGAAAAAAGTAGCAAATTTAATATCAAATGGAATCATTCCTACTTTAGCTATAGTTAGAGTTGGGGATAGACCAGATGATATTTCTTATGAAAAAGGAATCCTTAAGAGTGCAGCGAAGATAGGTATTGAAGTAGAAAATGTTGTATTACCAAAAAACATTTCACTTGAAGCTTTTTCAGCAGTAATCGATTTTTTAAACACAAGTGAAAACGTGCATGGTGTGCTGGTATTTAGACCACTTCCGACACAGTTACCAGTGGAAAAGGTCAAGAATCTCCTGGATCCAGAAAAAGATATTGACTGTATGACATCAACTAATCTTGGCAAGATATTCGAAGGTGATGATTCAGGATTTTCACCAAATACTCCAGCTGCAGTTATGGAAATGTTGGACTTTTATGGTATTGAGCTAACTGGAAAAAAAGTCGCTGTCATTGGTAGGAGTTTAGTAGTAGGAAAGCCACAGGCATTAATTTTAGTGGATCGAAATGCCACTGTGATTATTTGTCACTCGAAGACAGAAAATTTAGCAGAGGTTACATCCGAGTGTGATATTGTTATATCAGCTGTGGGGAAACCTAAATTTGTTAAAGGCGAATTCATAAAAAATGATGCTATTGTAATTGATGTAGGTATAAATTTTGACGAGAATGGAAAGCTTTGTGGGGATGTCGATTTTGATCAAGTTGAAAATAAAGCTTCGTTAATTACACCAGTACCTGGAGGTGTAGGTGCTGTAACAAACATCGTATTGCTTAAACAATTAGTTAAGGCAACGATTAAACATTCAGAAAATTTAAACTTCGATAATTATAAAAAAAACTAGGTGGAAAAGTGTATGAAGTATGCTAGAATAATTTTAGGAAGTGCTTATGAAAGATAATAGATATCTTAAAAACGCATTTATCGCATTAAATATTATTACAACTTCGGGCATATTGGTCGGCGGCGGAATTTTTCTTGGGAAATTTATCGACACTTTGACAGGACATGATGCCTTTTATGTTGTATTTTTTTCAATTGCGGGGTTGATTTTTGCGATATGGAGTATGATAACTTCCATATTAAAATTAACTGAGAGAAGGTGACTTGTTGTCTGAGCATGTTTGGATTTTAGTTAAAGAAACTTGGATAAAGAATTTGGCTTTCTTGATTTTGGTTATTTTAGCAAGTTGTTTTTTTAGTAATAGAATACCCCTGATTTTGGGTATGTTAATAGGTACCGCAGTCTGTATGTTAAACTTTATGATTGTGTCCCGGACCAGCGAAGCCCTACTAGACAGAACAGGGAATATTTATTTTTATTATGGGACTTTCTATATGTTGCGTTTTTTATTTTCTGGATTGGCGATATTCGCTGGCATTAAAATAGGAAATATAAGTATAATCACAATAATGTTGGGCTTGTTTTCAATCAAGCTGACATTAACTTTTTTTTCGGTATATGATATTTATTTTAAAAAGAAAGAATGTATATGAGGTGGTAATGTGCTGAAATTTGATGTATTCGGATTCGAAATCAGGATTGCTGAATCAATCATCGGAATGTGGTATATAATGGCCGCGATGATAGTATTTGCATTAGTTATCTACTATTTTGTTAAATCTGGACGATTTAAAGAAAAACCTGAATCAAAGTTCCAACTTTTTATTGAAGCGGTAGTTGAAATGGTATATAACCTTACAAGAGAAAATATGGGTGCGAGGAATGTCAAATTAGCACCTTATATTGGCACTCTGGCGATGTTGCTATTATTATGTAATATGTCTGGTTTGGCAGGTTTTAAAAAGGTACCGACAGCAGATTATTCAGTATCATTAGGACTTGCACTAGCTACTTTCATTGTAGTACAAGTTAATCAATTTAAAGCGCATAAGGCGAAAGGGTATTTCTTAGAACTCTTTGACCCAATTCCAGCGCTTTTCCCTTTAAAAATTCTAGAAAAATTTACTCCAGTGCTCTCTATGAGTCTTCGTCTATTTTGTAACATGATAGCTGGTTATATAGTTATGGAATTGATATATTCAAGCCTCAGGGCTATAAAGATTCCGGTTCTTAATAATATTCCTATATTTATGGCTTTTATACCGATTCCGATACACTTTTATTTTGACATATTTGATGCTTTTATTCAGACCATCGTGTTTGTAATGTTAACAATGGTTCTTACGAATATTGCGACTCAAGGGGTTCATGATGAACATGAAACAAGTGATACACATAAGTTGAAAAAATCGCATAGTGCATAACTCGTATATTGGGCAGAAGCCTTAATATAAAAATTAAAATTATAAGGGGGATCTTAACATGAATCCACAATCTTTTTTTCTCAGTATGTGTGCAATTTCATCTGCTATAGCTATTTTGGTAGCTATAGGACCTGGTATTTCTGAAGGTTTAGTAGCTGCTAAGGCGGTTGAAGCTGTTGGCAGAAACCCTGAAGCTAGAAGTGAAATAGTTTCAACAATGATCGTTGGTCAGGCTATCGCAGAAACCAATTCGCTTTATGGTCTTTTAATTTCATTGCTTATGATGTTCGTTATGGCCGGAAAAGTAGTTGGCTAAAAATCAGGAGATGGGATTTTAATTCCATCTCTCATTTAAATAAAGCCGGGAGGAGGCTGCCTAATGCTAATGATTGCAACGTTTTTTAATGCAATAGTGACGAATGAGTTATTATTGAAAACATTAAAAATGAATGAAGAGACTGGTGGTATGGAAGTAAATATTACTCTTGATCCACAAACAATGATTTTTGTCCTGTTTAACGCTTTTATATTATTTCTTATAATGAAAAAGTTTCTCTTTGGCGCTGTTATGGGAATGATCGAAAAGAGAAGGGCTAACATTGAAAACGATTTCATTACTGCCGAAAAAGCTAAAACGGATGCTCTGAGTTTTAAGAAGGAATATGAAGATCGATTAGCAAATGCTAATGAGGAAAAAGCTGAAATACTTCATAATGCTAGAAAACGTGGAGAAGAAATCGCCGAAAAACTAAAAACAGAAGGCGAAAAAGAGAGAGAAAGAATTCTTAAGGCTGCTGAAACTGAGAAAAATCTGATGGTTGATAAAGCAACGGAAGAACTGAGAAGGGAGACCGTCGATTTGTCTATAGATATTGCACGTCAGATAATAAAGAAAGAACTTGATTTCAATACTTCCAGAAAGATGGTTGACTCCATAATAAATGACCTTTCTGGTCTGAAAATGTAAGGAGTGAACCATATGCATGGCATTATTAGTAGGAGATACGGTCGGGCCATGTTTGAATTGGCCAAAACAGAAAATAAAGTAGAAAAATTTCTTGAACAATTAAAAGAAATTAAGAATGTTTCAATTAATAATCCTGAGTTAGTGAAAATTTTTACTCACCCCAAGATTTCTTTAGTAGAAAAATTAAAATTGGTTGATGATGTTTTTGCGACAGGATTTGATAATGAAGTCAGAGATTTTCTTAAATTGCTTTTATCTAAGGACAGAATAGATCAAGTTGTTAAAATGATTGATGATTACGAAGAACTTTATTATGATTACAAGAATATTGTATTAGTTAAAGTAACCACTGCTTCTGTCTTGGAAGAGCCCGAAATGAAGGCTTTAAATTTGAGACTCGAAGAAGTGCTCGGGAAAAAAGTAATTATTAAATCGGAAGTTGATTCGGCGATTATTGGTGGGATGCTTATATCAACAAAAGAAAAAGTAATTGATGCCACAGTCAGAGGCGAACTGAGTAAAATCAGAGAAAATCTTCTACACGATGTGAGATAGAGGTGAAATGATGAACATTAGACCTGAGGAAATCAGTAGTATTCTAAAGGAAAAAATAAAATCCTTTGAATCTCGTTTAGAATCAGAAGAAATCGGTTCAGTTATTCAGGTTGGTGATGGTATCGCGCGTGTCTACGGTCTGAAAAATTGTATGTATAATGAACTTCTCGAATTCCCAAATGGGATATTTGGTTTGGCGTTGAATCTTGAAGAAGATAATATTGGTTGTGTTCTTCTTGGGCCAGATAAGGATATAAAAGAAGGCGACCAAGTAAAAAGTACAGGAAGAATTATTGAAGTTCCTGTTGGAGAGGCATTAATAGGCCGTGTTGTTAATGCATTAGGACAGCCAATCGATGGCAAAGGTCCAATTAATACTGACAAATTTAGACCTATAGAAAAAATTGCTTCTGGTATTATTGATAGACAAGGAGTTAAACAGCCGCTCCAAACTGGTATTAAAATTATCGATGCTTTAACACCTATAGGAAAAGGTCAGAGAGAATTAATAATCGGTGATAGACAAACGGGAAAAACGGCTATAGCTATCGATACGATATTGAACCAAAAAGATAATGGTGTTATATGTATATATGTAGCAATTGGTCAAAAAAACTCCACGGTTGCCAAAATAGTCGACTTGTTCGAGAAGAAAGGTGCAATGGAGTATACGATTGTGGTTTCAGCCACAGCTGCAGAACTTGCACCGCTTCAATTTATCGCTCCATTTTCAGGATGTGCGATGGGTGAAGAATTTATGTTCCAAGGGAAAGACGTTCTTTGTATTTATGATGATCTTTCTAAACATGCTGTTGCATATAGAGCGATGTCTTTGCTTCTTAGAAGACCACCAGGTCGTGAAGCGTACCCTGGAGATGTATTTTATTTACACTCAAGACTATT
>CAYZED010000011.1:55284-58326 GCA_964477445.1 uncultured Clostridiaceae bacterium
CTCAAGCTGGTGATCTTTCATATATTCCAACTAACGTTATTTCCATTACTGATGGACAGATATTCCTTGAATCAGAGCTTTTCTATTCAGGAATAAGACCGGCGATGAACGCAGGTGTTTCTGTATCTCGTGTTGGTGGTAATGCACAAGTAAAAGCTATGAAAAAAATTGCTGGAAGACTTAGACTTGACCTTGCTCAATATAGAGAGCTTGCAGCATTTTCTCAGTTTGGATCAGAACTTGATAAAGACACTAAGGATAAACTTGATCAAGGTGCTAGGGTTGTTGAAATTCTAAAACAAGATCAATATTCTCCAATGCCAGTTGAAGAACAAATAATGTCAATATTTGCGGTTACTAATGGATATTTAATGAATATTAGTATTGAGAATATTGAACGTTTTGAAAAAGAATTCTTAGAATTTATGGCTAATGAACATTCGAATGTTGGTGAAACTCTTAAGAATACAGGTAATTTAGACGGAGAAACTGAGCAAAAACTCAGGGCTGCTATCGAAGCTTTCCTGAAGACTTTTGTTTAAAGGATGGAGTTGATGGCACTTGGCAGGAATTAAAGATATCAAGAACCGCATAAAGAGTGTCAATAGTACTAGACAAATCACAAAAGCGATGAATCTGGTTTCAACAGCGAAATTAAAAAGGGCCAGAGACAAAGTTGAAGGGGTAAGACCTTATTTTAAACAGCTTCAGGATGTTGTATCGGATATCATTAAGAATTCCGGTGGCATAGAGAATCCATATTTTGAAGTGAGAGAAGTAAAGCGAACCCTTGTGGTTGTAGTAACGGCAGATAGAGGTTTATGTGGTGGTTATAACACAAACTCAATAAAAAAAGCACTTTCTCTTAAAACAGAAGGAGAACTCTCATTAATCACTATTGGAAACAAAGCGAGTGATTATTTTAGGAAGAGAGATTTTGATGTTAAAGAAAGCTTTGTTCATTTGAGCGAAGGTGTAAATAGTGGTAACGCTAAACAAATTGCTAATAAAATCATGGAGTTATTTATTAATCGCGAAGTAGACGAAGTTTATCTAGTATATAATAGATTCATTTCTACTATTTCTTTTGAACCAACTAGTATCAGACTCTTACCAATGATTGTTATTGGTGGCGAAGAAAGAACAACTCTTAGGGAACCTTTATATGAACCATCACCAGAGAAAGTTTTGGATGTAATAGTACCTCAATTCATTATTGGTATTTTATATGGGGCACTCTTAGAAGCTTCAGCCAGCGAACAGAGTAGTCGTATGACGGCTATGAACAGTGCGACAGAAAATGCGTCATCTATGATTGATGATCTTACAGATTATTTCAAAACTCTTCATGGAAAAGAGGATTTTACAACAGAGCTAGACAAGCTAGCATAACAAAGGAAATATCAGAAATAGTCGGTGGTGCTGAAGCACTTAAATAAATAACGGGAAGGTGAAACCGTGGAGAATATCGGAAAGGTTGTCCAGATAATTGGACCTGTACTTGACATAAAGTTTGAAGCTGACAAGCTCCCTAAACTTTATAATGCTATTCATATTAAAGATGGCGAAAGACTTATCGTTGTTGAAGTGGCACAGCACACTGGAGACGATATAGTTAGATGTGTTGCTATGACGGCGACTGATGGCTTAAGAAGAGGAATGGATGCTATAGATACCGGTGCACCAATAACTATACCAGTTGGTAAAGGAGCACTAGGAAGAATTCTTAATGTTCTTGGGCAACCGGTTGATAATGCTGGTCCTATTGAGGCGGAGGATTATTACCCAATTCACAGACAAGCACCTACATTCGAGGAACAAAGTGTAAAGACTGAGCAGTTCGAAACGGGGATAAAGGTAATTGATTTACTTTGTCCATATTCCAGAGGTGGGAAAATCGGATTGTTTGGTGGAGCCGGAGTTGGAAAAACAGTTCTCATCCAAGAATTGATAAATAATATTGCGAAACAGCATGGAGGTACATCAGTATTCGCGGGTGTTGGTGAGCGAACTAGAGAAGGAAATGATCTTTGGGTAGAAATGAAAGAATCAGGAGTTATTAATAACACAGCATTAATTTTCGGCCAAATGAATGAACCACCTGGGGCAAGACTTAGAGTTGCGTTAACTGGACTTACTGAAGCTGAATACTTTAGAGATAAATTTGGACAGGATGTACTTTTATTTATTGATAATATATTTAGATTTACTCAAGCTGGTTCAGAAGTTTCAGCACTTCTTGGACGTATGCCTTCAGCGGTTGGGTATCAACCTACGTTGGCGACAGAAATGGGTGCACTTCAGGAACGTATTACTTCTACGAAAAAAGGCTCTATCACATCAGTTCAGGCTGTATATGTTCCTGCTGATGACCCGACAGATCCAGCACCAGCTACTACCTTCGCACATTTAGATGCTACGACTATGTTATCGAGAAAAATTTCAGAGCTTGGTATTTATCCTGCGGTTGATCCGCTTGATTCTACATCACGTGTTTTGGATCCACAAACAGTTGGAGATGAACACTATAATGTTGCCAGAGGAGTTCAGAAATTATTACAAAGATATAAAGAATTGCAGGACATCATTGCGATACTGGGTATGGATGAGCTTTCAGATGATGACAAGCTAATTGTATCTAGAGCAAGAAAAATACAAAAGTTTTTGTCACAGCCATTTTTCGTGGCTGAACAGTTTACAGGTATACCAGGATGTTATGTACCGATAAAAGAAACAATTCGAGGATTTAGTGAAATTATCGAAGGAAAACATGATGAGATTCCAGAATCGGCATTTTACATGAAGGGTACTATCGATGAGGTTCTCGAAACCGCAAAGAAATAAAAAGGAGTGGTGTTATGGCCACGATGAAATTAACCATTGTAACGCCGGAACGCAGCTTCTTTAAAGGTGAAGTCAAAGGAGTTTTGTTAAAAGGTCCTGATGGATATTTTGAAGTACTTCCAAGGCATACTGATATGGTTGCGGCATTAGTTCCAACAAGTATAAGAATTAAGAATAGTAATGATGAGAGTCAGTTCG
>CAYZED010000011.1:58386-66861 GCA_964477445.1 uncultured Clostridiaceae bacterium
CTGGTTTTATAGAGGTAAATCATGAAGGTGTATCAATTGTAGTGGAGGCCGCAGAATGGCCAAATGAGATAGATACGGTAAGAGTGGAAGATTCACTAAAAAGAGCTAATGAAAGATTATCTAATAGAGAAGGGCATGATACTTTAAGAGCTGAACTTGCTTTAAAAAGAGCCCTGGCAAGAAAAAAAGTTAGCTCATATATTTAAAAAAACTGAGGGCGCGTAGTTACCGTTAAGGCAATACGCGCCTTTCTTGTTTACTTTAAATCATTTGTTTTTCAATATGCTGCTTTTGTTATTTTTATGTATTGCAAGTTGAATTATGCTATAATATACTGAGAAATGTGCATTAATGATTTATATTATTTCATAACATTAAATGTAAATTACCACATCAGAGGTAACGAATTGTAGCTTTGATAGTTGGTATCAGCTAGGAGGAAATTAATGGATTTATCTACCATACTGGGAATAGTTTTAGGATTTGGTGCTGTCTTAACCGGATATGTAATGGAAGGTGGTAGTCTTGGTGCTCTTATAGCGTTACCTTCTATAGTAATTATTTTCGGAGGTACCTTTGGGGCGGTTATGGTTTCTTTTACGTTAAAAGAAGTTTTGTCCATACCTAAACTGTTTGGTGATGCGATGACATTGCATAAATCATCTGAAGCTGAACTTATAGAAGTTTTTGTGAGGCTATCTGAAGTAGCCAGAAAAGAAGGTCTATTAAGCCTTGAAAACATAATAGAACAAGAAGTCGGAGATAATTTCGATCCTATGCTGAAAAAAGGTATCAGGATGGTTGTTGATGGAACTGAACTTGAACTTGTTAAGAATATGTTTGAGACTGAAATTTATATTCATGAGATGCAACAGAAAGTTAATGCTTCGATTTTTGAAGCGGCAGGGGGATATTCGCCTACGCTAGGTATCATTGGTACGGTTATGGGACTGATTAAGGTTCTTGGTAACCTTTCTAATCCTGATGAACTATCTAAATCCATTGCGGGTGCTTTTATCGCGACACTTTATGGAGTTGCATTCGCAAACCTTGTATATTTACCACTGGCTGGTAAACTTAAACTTAAGGAAAAACAGTCTAAACTCGAAAAAGAGTTAATAATGGAAGGTGTACTTTCTATTCAGGCTGGTGAAAACCCTGCTATTATTAGAGAAAAACTTAGCGCATTTATACCTCATGGAAGTCAAAAGGCCGTTGCGCCTGCTGCTAAAGAGGAGGAATAACTTATGGGTAAGAGACAATCTCACGAGGAACATGGCGGTAACCATGAGCGATGGTTACTGACTTATGCTGATTTAATAACTTTGCTTATGATATTCTTCGTCGTATTGTATTCAATGTCAGTAATGGATAATACTAAATTTTTGAATGTAGCTAACGCTTTAGGTATTGTGTTGGGCGATGGGCCTTCAATTGTCAATGCAAATATGGGTTTTAACGGTGTAATAGAAGGTGGTGGACTCGGCTCGCAAACACAAGGTGAGCTAGATGCCACAGAAGAGGCGGTTGCATCGGTCGTGGCAGATGCGAATGTTGGCGATAAGGCTGTCGTTTATATGGACGATCGTGGTATAGTTATAAGTTTTAATGATGTAATGCTTTTTAATAGTGGATCGGCACAAGTTAATGATAGCGCGAAGAAAGTTTTGAAGAATATTGCTAAAAGAATAGATATACTTCCGAATTTCGTCGTAGTTGAGGGTTTTACGGATAATGTTCCTACAGGCAGCTCAGTTTACCCCACTAATTGGGAATTGTCTGGAGCAAGAGCTACTAATGTAGCAAGACTAATGGTTTCATATGGATTTAATCCAAACAAAATAAGTTTTAAAGGTTATGGTGAGTATCGACCAGGATTTCCAAATGATACTGCAGCGCACAGAGCAAAGAATCGAAGAGTAGATATTATAATTATGAAGACTGAGCATAGTAAGCTCGAACCACATAAAGCTACTCCATAAAGAAAAATAATTCATACACGAGGAGTTGAAATTATGACAAAAGAATTTATTCATGAATCAAAATTGCCATTACTACCTTTAAGAGGTTTAAGTATATTTCCATCAATGGTTTTGCATTTTGATGTTGGCAGAGAAAAATCGATTAGGGCACTTGAAGAGGCTATGATGAAGGATCAAATGATCCTACTAGTAACCCAAAAAGAGGCACATACGGATATGCCTACTAAAGAAGATTTGTATAAGACAGGAACTATTTCAAAAATTAAGCAATTACTAAAATTACCTGGCGATACTATTCGAGTTCTAGTGGAAGGTGTATCGAGAGCAGAGGTTAAAGAAATAATATCTGAAGATCCATTTATGCTTGTTGAAGCGATTCATATTAAGGAGATTTTGCCTGAGAGTGAAGCTGAAGCTGAAGCATTAAGACGAACAGTTTTTAATAGCTTTGATAGTTATGTTAAGGCTAACCCTAAAGTACCGCAAGAAATTCTAGTTTCAATATTAGACATTGATGATGTATCTAGATTTATAGATATGATTGCGGCTAACCTCACTATTAAATTAGACGAAAAGCAGGAACTCTTACAAATCTATTCAGTTACTGAAAGAATGGAAAAGACTTTTGATATTATCACCAGAGAACTTGATATTCTTGAGATTGAGAGAAAAATCAGCTCACGAGTAAGAAAACAGATAGATAAATCTCAGAAAGAATATTATCTTAGAGAACAAATAAAGGCCATCCAAAAAGAACTTGGTGAAAAAGAAGGAAACCTAGAAGAAGTAGAAAAGTATAGAGAAAAGTTATCAAAACTTAACCTTGAAGTCGAAGTAAAAGAAAAGGTTGAGAAAGAATTAGATAAACTATCTAAGCTATCACCTGGATCCCCTGACGTGGGAGTTTCCAGAACATACTTGGATTGGATATTTGATTTGCCTTGGAATACAGTAACTGAAGATAATTTGGATATTAAGCATGCCAGAGAAATACTTGATGAAGATCATTATGGAATGAAAAAGATAAAGGAAAGAGTGCTTGAATACTTGGCTATAAGAAAACTTAGCCAAAATATGAAAGGCCCAATACTTTGTTTTGTTGGACCTCCAGGGGTAGGGAAAACATCAATAGCAAAATCTATTGCGAGAGCAATGGGCAGAAAGTATGTGCGAATGTCACTTGGCGGAGTTCGAGACGAAGCAGAGATTAGAGGACACAGAAGGACATATATCGGTGCTATTCCGGGTAGAATAATTTACTCCATAAAGCAGGCGGGCTCAAATAATCCATTATTCTTATTTGATGAAATTGATAAATTAGCGAGTGACTTTAGAGGAGATCCTGCTTCTGCACTTTTAGAAGTGCTTGATTCAGAACAAAACAAAGAGTTTAGAGATCACTACATGGAACTTCCTTTTGATTTATCTAAAGTTATGTTTGTTACCACCGCTAACTCGCTTGATACTATTCCGGCACCACTTTTGGATAGAATGGAAATTATTAATTTAACAGGCTATACTGAAGATGAAAAAGTAAAAATTGCCGAAAAATATCTCATCCCAAAACAGATAAAAGAACACTCTTTGAAGCCAGAAAACGTAAAGATTCCAGAAAGCGTAATTAGAGAAATTATTACTAGTTACACTAGAGAATCTGGAGTTCGAAAACTAGAGAGAGAAATTGGAGCGCTGGTCCGAAAATCCGCTAAAGATATTGTTGAGAATAATAAAGATGCAGTTAAAATAACAGTTCAAAATTTAAATAAGTTTTTAGGAATTCCAAAATACAGATATGACAAAATTAATCTAAAAAATGAAATTGGTGTAGTTACAGGGCTTGCTTGGACTTCGGTAGGTGGAGACACGCTATTCATTGAAGTAACTACTATGCCGGGATCTGGAAAACTCGAACTTACAGGGCAACTAGGAGATGTTATGAAAGAATCTGCTAGAGCTGGCTTAAGTTATATTAGATCTAAGAGCGAAGAACTGGGAATTGATAAAGATTTTATAAAAACTATGGATATTCATGTTCATGTTCCCGAAGGTGCTACACCTAAAGACGGGCCATCAGCTGGAATAACCATGACTACAGCACTTATTTCTGCTCTAACTAAGAAACCAGTTTATAGGAATTTAGCAATGACTGGTGAAGTAACTCTCAGAGGACGTGTGCTACCTATTGGTGGTTTGAAAGAAAAATCACTTGCAGCACATAGAGCAGGAATCAAAAAGGTTCTTATTCCGATCGATAACGAAAAAGACTTAGAAGAAATTCCGGACAATATTAAGAAAAATATGGAATTTATTTTAGTCGAGAACATGGATCAAGTTATTGAGCATGCGTTTGTGCATGAGGAAGTTCTCGAAAAACTTCCCGAAAAACTTGACGAGACTTGTGTATAGTAATTTGCGTTTTCCTTCGAGTAATTTCAATAACGCAGATTAGTGAAGATAATAGGAGAATTATTAGGAATGCTTATAAAAAAGAGTGAATTCATTATTAGTGCAGTAAGCGGTGAACAATACCCTCCGGCAGATATGCCGGAGGTAGCTTTTGTTGGGAGATCAAATGTCGGAAAATCGTCAATAATTAACTCTCTTTTAAATAGAAAAAAATTAGTGAAGGTTAGTTCTACACCTGGGAAAACAAGACTCATAAACTTTTTTAAAGTTAATGATGAATTTATGTTAGTTGATTTACCTGGATACGGATATGCTGCGGTTTCACAAAGTGAGAAGAAAAAATGGGGAGATATGATAGAGGAATACTTAAAAACCCGTGATAATCTTACTAATGTGGTACTTCTAGTTGACATTAGACATAAACCCACAGCAGATGACCATATGATGTACGATTTTATTAAATATTATCGATCGCATGTCGTAGTCGTGTGCACTAAGCTCGACAAAATAGGAAAAAATTCAATTTCAAAACAGGTCAAAATGATTAAAACTGAACTTGGACTTGATGTATTAGATACCATTGTTACATATTCATCACTGAATAATACTGGGCGAGATGAACTTTGGAAAATTTTGATTAAACAAGAAGAATCCGAGATTAACACAACTGATGTTTAACAAAATATTTAACGAGATATTAACAAAATATTTAACGAAATATTTACATTCTAGCGTGCATAATACACTATTTGTAGGTTTACTAAATCTATATTCTGTAGTATCATTTATTTATGTTAATATGTCGTTTTGTAGATTGCGAGCTTGAAATCAAAGCTCTTTTGTTTTGAAAAGCCATTATTTTAAGACTGACGGTTACTAATAAATTTTATAAGCATTGGGGGAATTCAATTTGAAGGAAATTATTGATGTTGTATATACAATATTACAATTCGCAACTTTTATTTTTGGATTGTACTATTTCACAACAGCAATCTTTGGTCTAGCTGAGAAGATATTTAATAAACCTGGTAAGAACTATCTACCGGAGAAGAAATTTGCGATTTTTATTCCGGCACATAACGAAGGACAGGTTATTGATAATATAGTAAATAATCTAAATCTAATGAATTATCCTAAAGATTTATACGATGTATTCGTAATTGCAGATAACTGTGTTGATAATACAGCTGATGTAGCAAGATTAGCAGGCGCTAATGTTTTAGAAAGATTTAGTACAGTTGGAAGAGGAAAAGGATACGCTCTTCAATGGGCATTCCAAGAAGTATTGTATAAAGAAAATAGTGATTACGACGTAGCAGTAATTTTTGACGCTGATAATTTAGTAAATAAAGCATTTCTTAAAGAAATGAATAATAAATTATGTGCAGGGGCGAAAGTGGTTCAAGGTTATATTGATTCTAAGAACCCTAACGACACTTGGATAACAGCTAGTTACTCCATAGCTTTCTGGTCATCTAACAGACTTTTCCAGAACGCAAGGTACTATTTAGGTTTAAGTTGTGAAATCGGTGGAACTGGTTTTTGTATGGATGTAAATGTTTTGAAGGAAATCGGATGGAATGCTACTTCTTTAGTAGAAGATCTTGAATTTACAATGAAACTTAATATGGCAGGACATAGAGTTACATGGGCCAACGAAGCAGTTATTTATGATGAAAAGCCTCTTACGTTAGCAGCTTCTTGGAAACAGAGAAGAAGATGGATGCAAGGATTTGCGGATGTTTGCTCGAGATACTTTTTTAAACTAATTAAAGCTGGATTAGTGAAGCGAGATATAGCGCTTTTAGATTGCGCTTTGTATACATTACAACCTTTTGTATTAGTTGCTGGTGGATTGATGATTCTTTTATCTATTTTGAACATGACTGCGTTTGAGGGAGATTTATTCGTTTTGACTACTAACGTGGCACCTGATTTTTTTCTTATTTATGCGGTGGCACAACTTTTGATGTTACCTATTGGATTGTTCTATGATAAGAAACTAAGTGTAAGAATGATTCTTTTTTATCCAATATACTTACTTTATTGCTTAACATGGATTCCAATAGCACTTCAAGGTATTATTATGATGAAAGAGAGAGAATGGAGTCACACGCTTCATACTAGAAGGGTTACCATTCAGGAAATCGAGTAAAACAGAAGAAAATCGGCTTGCCCGAGTAATCCTATATACATAAATCGGAATAAGTACATTAATATCAATAAGGAGTCAGCTTTGCTGATTCCTTATTACGCTAAAACAGTAAGAGAGGAAATTAAAATGAATAATATTATGAATTTTTTTCTAAAACCATCTGCACTTTTGGATAAATATATTGAAAAACCAAAGTGGGTAATTAAATGGTTAGTATATTCGGTTCTTTCTGCGTTAGTTGCCACAGGAACAAGCATTTTAGCTAGACCGGAAATAATTGAAATGACCAGACAATCAATGTTAAATCAAGGTTCAACTCAAGAACAGATTGATATGGCATTAAAATTAGTCGAGTCTCCTTTAATGAATTATATTAGCTTGGCAAGTGTGTTTTTCGGAGCGTTGATTTTTACTTTCTTAATAGTTCTATTCTATTACTTAGCTCAAGGACTAGTTGGTGGTGTGGGAACTTACATTCAAACAATGGCCATTGTCACTTTGTCATACTTTACGACTTTAATTGGTAGCATAATTAAATTTATATATATGTATTACTCACACAATTTAGTTTTTGCGGCGTTGGATCAAAATTTAAACAGCCTTTTAATGCAAATGATTGACCCTTTCAGCATATGGGGCACGGTCATTATTGTTATTGGTTTCATGAGAGTGTGCAAGATTTCACTAACAAAAGCAATTATCATAAATGTAATTATCACATTAGGCAGTCTTGGGTTTGGGTATTTAACTTTATTAATTTCCGGGTCAATAAAATAATTTTACAGATTATACATGAGGTGAAAAATGAGTATTCTTACAGTAGAAAATGTTAGCCATGGATTTGGCTCAAGAAGTATTTTAGAAAATGTATCTTTTCGTCTATTGAAGGGCGAACACGTAGGTCTTGTAGGGGCTAATGGTGAAGGGAAATCTTCATTTTTGAATATTATAACCGGTTCTTTAATGCCTGATGAAGGCAATGTTGAGTGGTGCAATAGAATTACAGTTGGTTATTTAGATCAGCATACAGTATTAACAAAGGGAAAAACCATTAGAGATATTTTGAGAGAAGCATTTCAGGGCATGTTTGATTTAGAGGTCGAAATGTTACAGATTTACGATAAAATGTCAGAGATGAGCGAGACAGAAATGAATAAAGCTATGGACGACGTTGGCGAAATTCAAAATATTCTTGACTCGGGTAGCTTTTATATTATCGACAGTAAAATAGAAGAAGTCGCTAATGGTCTTGGCCTTGGGGATATTGGACTTGATCGCGATGTGACAGACTTATCAGGCGGCCAGCGTACTAAAGTCCTTTTAACAAAACTACTCCTAGAAAATCCAATGATATTAATCCTTGATGAACCAACGAATTATCTTGATGCAGAGCATATAATCTGGCTGACAAGATTTCTCCAAAATTATGAGAATGCGTTTATTTTGGTATCTCATGAAGTGGGTTTTTTAAATGATGTATGCAATATTATCTATCATATGGAAAATTCAGAACTCACTCGATATGTAGGGAATTATGATCAGTTTATGGAATTACATCTGGTTAGAAGACAGCAACATGCTCAAGAATATGAAAAACAACAAAAAGAAATAGACAGACTGGAAGACTTTATCGCAAAAAACAAGGCAAGATTTTCAACCACGGGAAGAGCTAAATCTAGACAAAAACAGCTCGAAAAAATGGAAATAGTAGAAAAACCTAAGGAGAAAATGAAACCAACTTTTAAGTTTAATGAAGCAAGAGTACCAGGAAAGATAATTTTTGAACTTGAACATGTGGTAATCGGATATGAAGAAGCTCTTACGAAACCCCTTTATTTAAGGCTTGAAAGAGGCAAAAAGATTGCAATAAGTGGGGCGAATGGTATTGGTAAGTCGACACTGTTAAAAACCCTTATGGGCGAATTACAGCCG
>CAYZED010000011.1:66871-72571 GCA_964477445.1 uncultured Clostridiaceae bacterium
CAGCCGATTTCAGGGGTGGTTAATCTTGACCACTATTTACACCCTGGATATTTTGCACAGGAAGCATCTAGAGATAATTCGAATACTGCAATGGAAGAGGTTTGGGCTGATTATCCTGCTCTCACTAACTATCAAGTTAGACAAGCTCTCGCAAAGTGTGGACTAACGAATGAACATATTACAAGCCAAATGATGGTTTTGTCAGGGGGAGAAAATGCAAAGGTGAGACTCTGCAAATTAATGTTAAAAGATGTAAACTGGTTGATATTAGATGAACCTACTAATCATCTTGATGTGGATGCTAAGGAAGAACTGAAGAAAGCATTGAAAGAATTCAAAGGCAATTTAGTACTTGTTTGTCATGAACCAGACTTTTATGAAGACTGGATTGATGAGGTTTGGAATGCTGAAGCATGGACTACTAAAATAGTTTAATCATAAGACTTTTTGCTTTTTCGAGCAAAAGGTCTTTTTTATTAATATTAGGTTCTTCGATAACTAACTCTAGAAGTTTCGAGAGGATGGCTCCGATTTCTGGGCCAGCAATGAAGCCCAAAGCTAAAAGATCTTTTCCGTTTATGGCTAGATTCTTAAGACTCAAACAATTGTTTTTCTCTTTTAACTCAAGCCAAATTCTTTCGATTTCTTTAATGGTTTTTAATCGCTCGATAGCATAAGTCGCATTTTGTCCTGATATGTCAGCTTTTTTTATTTCTAAATAGTCGGGAAATAGTTCTTCACCGATTTTAAGCACAGCGCGCCGAATATTTTTTTCGGAAATCTCGACTTTTTCAGAAATTTCAATTTTTAAATCATGGAAAAGGATGAGTTTAATAACGCGTTGACTCGTCAAATTGTCGAAACGCAATCTATTCATAATTTCTAAAGCAAGATTCGCACTTATCTTTTCATGACCATAAAAATGAGTGATTCCTTTTTCATCAATAGTCATTTGCGTAGGCTTTCCAATATCGTGAAACAAAACTGCCCATCGCAGTACTTTATCATTTTTTGATGATGTGAGGGCTTTTTTTGTGTGTTCAGAGACTGTCTGCAAGTGGAATTTATTTGTTTGATAACAAGTAAACATTGGGACTAATTCTGGGATGACGTGTTCTAGTAAATTTAGCTCGTTCAGTTCAAATATCATATCTGGATTTTCAGAAAGTAAGATTTTTTCCAGCTAATGTGTTTAATTAAATTAGCACATGACTTAATTCCATTTAATGTATTTTCATCAATGCTAAAACCAAGTTGTGCCCTAAACCTAATAGCGCGTAGCATTCTAAGGGGATCTTCGGTAAAACGCTCTATACTATTCCCTACAGCTTTTATCAAATTATTGGAAATATCGTTCACTCCGCCGTAGGGATCGAAAAATTCCAGATAATTTTTATTTACTGAATCTTCATTTAATGAATCATCGTTTAAAGAATCATCGTTTAAAGAATCATCATTTAAAGAATCATCGTTTAAAGAATCGTTGTTTAAAGAATTTTCATTTATTGACAGAGCGATTGAGTTTATTGTAAAATCTCTTCGCGTTAAATCTTCAGTAATAGAGGATGTAAAAATCACATTTTCAGGATGTCTGTAGTCTTTGTATTCTCCATCAATTCTTAAGGTCGTGACTTCACAACTATCTTTCCCAATACAAACTGTCACTGTTCCATGCTTCAATCCAGTGGGAATTGTATGACTAAATATACTAATTACATCATCTGATTTAGCCTCAGTAGCTAAATCCCAGTCATTTATTTCTCTTCCGAGAATTATATCGCGCACAGATCCACCAACGATCCAAGTGTTAAACCCTTTGTTTTTTAGCAAAAAAACGATATCCCTAACGTAATCAGGGACATCGTTTATAGTTAATGTAAGTATATCTTCAGCAATTACATTTATTGGGGCAGATATTGAATTGGTATTTTGTTTGTTCTTAGAAGTTTTTTTTTTCATTAGTCTCCCTCATAATCGAAATTTTAATACAATACTTATTTTAAACTTTTAAATCAACATGCTGTATTGTTCCTGCACCGCCGTTTTCTTTTAAGAAAATTCCGGTACGTTGGATTTTCCCATCTGATTCGTTTAAAGAGTTTTTTAGGTCAAAAGCAGTAGAAATGTTACCAAGATATATTGCTCCGATTCCAACCTCACCAAGCGCGGCAAGATGACTATCTTCATTTTCATCTACAGTCCAAATTCTTAGTTTGTTGAAGATCGAATCGTTTTCATCTATCCAAAGGTTACTATCGGAGTCATATGTAGATAAGTCTTTAAATCCATTACCGCTAGAAGCTCCGAAAAGTTCATTTCCAGATGTAATTTTACCATCTTCATTTTTATCAATTGTTAAAAAACCGCTTCCTTTATATAAATTTGAAATTTGTTCAGAATCGCCATCATTATCTATATCAATACTTATCTTTTCTTTAGAAAGCAAGGCAGTGGGAGCCGCATAATTTATTACAAGTGGATCTTTAAGAGCATCTCCTGCTTTGAAACTTATATCGTTTTCTTCGATGAAGCTTCTACTCATAGTAAGTGATACGTTAAAATCAATTTTTTTCCCGCCTGATGTCTTTACGGAGCCAATAGCATCAAATGAAAAGTTTTGTGATTCAGTGTATACTTCATGCCTGTTATAAACCAATCCCCATCCTAGATTTTGTTGATTTGTGGAAGCTGGTTCTTTATTGTTCGAGTATGTAGGTAGTCTAACTTCAGTAACGTTATCTTCACTGTCTTTTGGGATGATAAACCTAATTTTTTTACCTAATACTTTCTCAAAAAAAGCTTCAAACAAAGCAATCGTCTGTTTGTCTTTTTCGCTTAAAGTGATTTTTGAGCTATCTGTTTCTTTTGACTTCAAGGATTCAGCAGACAATTCTAATCCTTTTGGGGAAATAGAAATAGTGTAAGGTTGTTGAGTATCAGAAGTTTGTGAGGTATCATTGATGTCAGACCAGAACTTAAGATTTTCGGATAATGAAGTTGAAGTTTGGAATTTTTCTGTACTTGAAAGAGTAACCGTAGAATCAACGATTTTCATTTTTTCCACCTCCATGCGGTAATTTGTAGAATGAAATCCATTTCATTCATAGTCATACTATAGGAAAATATATTTTATAGTATTATCGGCATTTTATATTAGAATGATTAGGTGCATAATAGAATTAGTTTGATAATCAAGCCTTGAAAACAAAAAAGATTTTGAATAAGATAAAAAGTCACTAGACTTTCTTCTAATATGGGTGTATTATTACAGAAAATGAATGAAAAATTGCAAAAAAATAATATACTTGCAAGAATGAATTCATAAACTTGCAAAATTAAAGTTTATGATGCATGATACGTCGAAAAAAATGGAGGTAAAAATGAGTACGACTATTGTATTAGGTGTTATTGGCGCGGATTGCCACGCAGTTGGCAACAAAATTTTGGACTATGCATTTTCAGAGGCTGGTTTTAACGTTGTCAATATTGGTGTGCTTAGTTCACAAGAAGATTTTATTAATGCAGCGGTGGAAACAAACGCTTCTGCTATGATTGTTTCATCTCTTTACGGACATGGTGAGATGGATTGTCGCGGGTTAAGAGATAAGTGCGATGAGGCAGGACTTAAGGATATTCTTCTTTATGCTGGCGGAAATCTAGTAATTGGTAAGCAAGATTGGGATTCAGTTGAAAAGAGATTTTTAGAAATGGGGTTCAATCGTGTTTATGCGCCTGGAACACCACCACAGTTGGACATTGATCATTTACGACTAGATCTTAAATTAGTCTAATTGGTGAAATTATGAAAGCTGTGATTCTTATAGATTTTGGAAGCACATATACAAAATTGACTGCGGTGGATATCGAAAAAGAAGAAATTATCGCAACATCTAAATCAATAACTACGATTTCAACAAATATAATGGATGGATTTTTTGATGCTCTTCATAAAATGGATGAAGCACTTGAAGGAATCGATATACAAATTTGCGATAAACTAGCTTGTAGTAGTGCGGCTGGTGGACTGAAAATGATTACTATTGGTCTTGTTCCGGAACTTACAGCAGAAGCCGCAAAGAGAGCAGCATTAGGCGCTGGTGCTAGAGTAATCGGGATTTATAGCCACGAAATCACTAAAGCAGAGATGAATAAGATAATTGAATCAAAACCGGAAATAATTTTGTTATCCGGTGGTACAGATGGTGGGAATAAAGATTGTATTATTCATAATGCAAAGATGTTAACGAAGCATATTAATAATGTTCCCATAGTAGTTGCAGGAAACAAAAACGCAGTTGATGAAATCGAAGAAATATTTATAAGCAATGGAATGTTTTATAAAATAACTGAAAATGTAATGCCAAGAATTAATGTTTTGAATGTAGAACCTGCGAAAGAAGCGATCAGAGAAGTCTTTATGGAAAAAATCATTGAGGCTAAAGGAATAAAAAATGTTGAAGAATTTATTAGTGGAATTCTAATGCCAACTCCAGCAGCGGTTCTTAAAGCGGCACAGCTGTTAGCTGATGGAACAGATAATGAAGATGGAATTGGTGACTTAATTATTGTTGATATTGGCGGTGCAACAACGGACGTACACTCGATATCTCATGGAGAACCAACTAAACCAACTGTTACTTTGCGAGGTTTACAGGAACCGTATGCAAAAAGAACTGTTGAAGGTGATCTGGGAATGAGAGTAAGTGCCTTGTCTCTTCTAGAGGCAGCAGGAACTAGGAAGCTAAAAAAATACTGTAAATTAGAATACAATATTCATGAAAAATGCACTTATCTGTCAAAGAATATAAATAATATAGCAATAAGTGAAGAAGATATTGATTTTGATGAAGCACTAAGTATGACGGCTACAGAAATTTCTATGGAACGACATGCTGGGGTTTTGGAAACTGTTTACACTCCTATGGGAGCTGTTTTTATGCAGACTGGCAAGGATCTCTCAAATACAAAGAACCTTATTGGTACTGGTGGAGTTATTGTACATAGTGAAAATCCAGGGAGAATATTAAAAGCAGGGCTTAGTGATGGTGAGAGCATTGTCTCATTAAAACCTATCAAACCCAAGCTTCTATTGGATAAAGATTATATACTATCTGCAATGGGTTTAATGGCAAAAGATTATCCCGACGTAGCACTTAGGATAATGAAAAAATATATTGTTAGTTGTGAATAATATTGGAGGATTAATATGGAATTAAGAAACAAAAAATGGACAAAGGATCAGTTCTTCGAAACAAGAAAAGAAGTGCTAGCGCAATGGCCTACAGGCTCTCGCGTTGATTTAGATAATGCGATGGATTACCATAAATCTATTCCTGACTCAAAGAATTTTTGCGCGAAATTAAATTATGCTAAAGCGCAAGGGATTACACTTGCGCAACCAAGAGCTGGGGTTGCCTTAATTGATGAACATATAGAATTGCTTCAATATCTCCAAAATGAAGGAGAAGCGGATCTATTGCCTTCTACAATAGATAGTTATACAAGGCAAAACAGATATGAAGCATGCGAAATTGGAATTGAAGAGAGTAAAAAAGCTGGAAGATCTATGTTAAATGGCTTTCCAGTTGTTAATTATGGTGTGAAAAACTGCAGAAGAGTTCTTGAATCAGTTGAATTACCATTACAAGCAAGACATGGAACACCAGACGGTAGATTGCTTGCCGAAATTATACACGCAGC
>CAYZED010000012.1:0-1885 GCA_964477445.1 uncultured Clostridiaceae bacterium
TTGAGGATTACTGTAAGTTTAGATTATATGCTCCGAAAAATCCTAAGCTCGGCTTGGAAGCGCTGGAAACATATTTTCTGACAGTTCCAAGTATATGCAAAGAACAAGAACTGTTTGTTACTAAAGGAAAACAGGAAGTGAAAATTGAATTCATTTTTTCTAAAGATGTTTATGAAATAAGTAAGATAAAAAAACCTAAACTATTTGCGTTAGAAACCGAGAAAGAATTCAACATCTTAGCATTTGAAAACTTATTTGCAGATAAGTTAACTACACTTGGCCCAAACACAATAGGGATTCCTGAGGAAAGATCTGATGAACAAGTGAAGCAAATCTATGATGTCATTACATTGTTTACTTCAAATATGGAACATGTGCTAAAAAATAAACAACTTATCAAAGAGAACTATGAAAAAACAGCACGAGTTGAATGTCAGATTCGTGATTTGACATATGATAAAGGCTTGTTTTTAGTAGACATGAAAGAATTGATCGGCAGACTGAAAAATATTGAAAATGACAGCAGATTTCTTCAAAGAGCGAACGATTTTCAAGCATTATATTTAAGGAAATCTGTTAATCGGGATAAAGCTGAATGGGCAATCGTAGGATATCAACTTGAATTATTAATAGATTATATCTTTACAGACGATGTGAAAATTCTTAAGTTTAGAGAAATTGATGAGCTTATAGGAAAATTAAAATTTGAACATATTAAAGGTCCTGAACGAGGAAAACTTAATAGAGAAGTTCGGACGATATTAGAAGTGAGCTTCGGGAATACCGCTGGATTGAGTGTTGACCTGTTCAAAAAAAGAATAGACCGAATTATATGGGAGTTGGTCACATTTGTAGATTTTCAAACGATACAAGGTGTACTTGGTATAATGAAAACAACGAGTTAGCCGCGCCGTTTCTGTTATAAAATTCTTTTCAGTAACATTTTTAAATATTTTAGTAATTTTAAAAATAGTATCGGTATAAACTAAATTGGAATTGTTTGAAGGATTATTACCAACAGCTGGAGCGGTTTTTCTCTCAACTACCCCACTAATTATTAAATCACTTGTATTTGAAAACCATTCGATTGTTTTAACTTCTGATGAATATGATCCTAAGGTTTGAGTAACTACTTTTTTTTGCGGAAATATATCAGTTTTGTAATAAAAAGCTATAATAAGAGCTGAAATAAGCGCAACTATAACAACAATAGTTAAGGCAATCTTTACTTTTTTATTATTCATTTAATTCACACCTCATGGATTATTTAATTTACAGTATTTATAACATTGTGCCATGTGAGAGAGAGCTTTACAAACAATGCTGCTTTTGGCGATGTATGGTTCTATCGAAAGATTCGATGAATCCATGGATTTGAATACGAACTGGCGAATCAATGGTTGTTTCCAAAATGGAAAGAACCACTTGGCACGATGTAATACCTGAAAAGAAACAAACATAGTGACAAATAAAAATTGAACTACAGAGGAAATCTCGGTATTTCAAGAAGAAGGTACAAGACAAACGGCTTTGCCATGGATGATAAACCTCTAAAATAAAGAAAAACAGCATTTTGAAAAGTTTATTTTAAAGAAAAAATCTGAAAGAGCATACAATATTTATTTTGGTAATAAACCTGACAAATTTTCAATTTCAATTAGTCTATTAGCTCTATCATTTGAAATAAAAAAAATATTGTGCTAAAATTTTAGGGATTAAATGAAATTAGTATAAGAAAGCTTTCGAGGTGAATCGATTGTATTTAAAGAATATTGAAATTTTCGGATTTAAATCCTTTGCAGATAAAACAGAATTACATTTTTCTACTGGGACTAATGCAGTCGTAGGTCCAAATGGAAGTGGAAAAAGCAATATTTCTGATGCT
>CAYZED010000012.1:1910-2412 GCA_964477445.1 uncultured Clostridiaceae bacterium
GTTCTTGGGGAACAAAGTGTTAAGGCATTACGTGGCGGAAAAATGGAGGACGTAATTTTTTCCGGTAGTGATAGCAGAAAACCATTAGGATATGCGGAAGTTACGCTCACCATAGATAACCAAGAAAAGAAATTACCAATTGATTTTTCTGAAGTATATATAACACGAAGAGTCTATAGGTCTGGTGATAGTGAATACTTTATTAACAAAACACATTGTCGACTAAAAGATATTCATGAACTTTTTATGGACACTGGAGTGGGTCGTGATGGATACTCTATCGTTGGACAGGGCCGAATAGACGAGATTTTGAGCACAAAATCAGATGAACGACGTTCTGTTTTTGAGGAAGCGGCTGGTATCACAAAGTTCAAAACAAGAAAAAATGAATCAGAGCGAAAATTAATTAATACAAGAGATAATTTAGATAGAGCACTAGATATTTTGAATGAAGTTGAAGAGCGGCTGGCACCCACTGAAGAACAAGCAAAAGTCGCAAAGA
>CAYZED010000012.1:2422-7566 GCA_964477445.1 uncultured Clostridiaceae bacterium
TATCTTGTTGCCGCAGAAGAATTAAAAAAGCTAGAAATCAATCTTTTCATATCATCCATAGAAAAGGCAAAAAATAAGAAGGAAACTGTAACAACTGAGCTTGAGCAGATAAAGGATCAGATTGAAAAATTAAGTTTTGACCAAAAGGGTATGAATGACGAAATTCATGAAGAAAAATTAAAATATAGAACTATAGAAAATGATTTAAATAAGCTAAATGAAGAACTTTATGCCAGAAAAAGTTACTTTTCTGATATTGAATCTGAAAAAAAACTACTTAGCGAAAGAAAACATAATATTGAGAATGACTTAACCAGATTTGAGCGTAATTTGAATGCAAATTCTGAAGACCGCGAAAAAATAAATCTGGAAATTGAAAAAGAAAACTCTGATTTGACGTTAATAAAAAATGAAGCTGAAAGGCTCGCAAACGAAATTGAAGTCAAAGAAAAAGATTATCTAACTCAATTCGATAATTTGAAAGAAGCAGAAAAGAACATAAGAGAATATCAAGAAAAGTATTATAGAACATCTAATTCATTGATAGATTTTAAGGGCAAAATAGACGGAGCGTATATTAATCTTGATAGTTTGTCGCGCCGTGAAGAGCAATTAAAAGAAGAAAAATCCAGGATTGCTGATAGACTTAAACAAAAAAATTCTGATGAAGAGATTTTTACATTAAAGCTAGAAACAGTGAATAAAGCGGGAGAAGCGTTAGTAGAGGCTGTTAACAAACTTGATTTTGATAAAGCTAGAGAACTGAAAAACCTATCAGATTGTGAAAAAAAATACTATGAGATTAAAACAGATATTGATAAAAACAAATCCAGAATTAAAGTTCTTGAAGAAATGGAGAAAGAACATGGAGGCTTTTCAAAGGCAGTAAAAATGCTTATTCACGACTATATTGGCGACAAAAAAGGTATGTGCGGTGTTGTTGCTGACTTAATCAATGTTCAAAAAGAATACGTTACTGCAGCTGAAGTAGCTCTTGGTCAGGCTCTTCAAAATGTGGTAGTTGAAACAGAAGAAGATGCGAAAAAATATATAGAATATTTGAAAGACCAAAAGGGAGGAAGGGCAACTTTCTTGCCAATATCAACTATTTCAGGAAGAAATTTTAGTGCCGACGAAAAAAACAGAATGAAAATCACAGGGTTCATTGGTGTTGGAAGTGACTTAATTACTACTAGCCCTAAGTACGTTAAAATACTTGAAAGTCTGCTTGGCCGAACTGTTTTTATGGATAACATGAATAATGCAATTATTCTTGCCAGAAAAACGAATAACAGTTTTCGAATTGTTACTCTCGCTGGAGAAGTAATAAATGCCGGAGGCTCAATAACTGGTGGTAGTTTGCATGCCACTGGTAACTCGTTTCTGTCTCGAAAGGCTGAAATTGAGGAATTAAAAGAACTGACTTCTAAGAAGATAATTTTGCTCGAAAAAACAAATAAAGAACTTGAGAATATTAATCATGAAATCGAAAAGATAGTACTTGAAAAAGAGACGACAGGCGAAGAGCTTCAAAATACTGCGCTAGAGTTAAATACAATTAAGCATAAGTTAGAAGCTGTGACAAATGAGAAGCTTGTTATTATTGACAGGATTTCAATTAGTGACAAAGAAATGAGTGAAATTAAGTCAGACACTGAAGAAATTGAGAACAATATTTTAGTTTTGAAAGAAAAACTAACTGAAGCGGAAACTAATAAGGCAAATCTTGAGATACTGATAGAAAAAAGTCAAATAGAACAAAAAAACATGAATGAATCAAAAGACAAATTCAATCACGAACTAACGCTTTTGAAGTTAAAACAAAACTCCAATTCTCACAAGCTTGAAGCGACGCAGCAAAGCATCGATAAACACAAGTTAGGTCTCGAAGACATTAAGGCTGAAGATGATTTTATTATCCAGGAATTAAACCAGTCAAAAGTTCAATTGGAAGAAACTGAGCTAAACATTAATAAGCACAGTGAGATTTTAGCAGCAGGTAAAGATGAAATTGCTGAAGCAGATAAGTTTTTTGGTGAAACCGACAAGAATAAACGAGAAGTACAGTCAAAAATCGATAATTTAGAGATCAAAATCGAAAAAATGAGAGAGACTTATGATTCGACGCAAGCAATTTTTCATAAAGTTGAGATGCAACTCACAAAAGTCGAAGCGGAGCTAGAAGCTTTTGAGCTTAGACTAATGGAGCAGTATGATATAAATGTATTTTTGGCACTTCAATATAAAGACGATACTATTTCACTCAGTTTTGCATCGAAGAGAATTTCTGAGCTAAAAGAAGAAATTAAAGAAATGGGTTCAGTTAACGTTAATGCAGTTGAAGAATTTGAGGCACTTAAAGAAAGATATACCTTCCTAAATAAACAAATAACAGACCTTGAAGCGGCAATAATCGATTTAGAAAAAATAATTTCTGATTTGACAGACAGCATGAAAGTTCAGTTCATGGAAGAGTTTGTAAAGATTAATAATAATTTTGATATTGTTTTCAAAAAACTATTTGCGGGCGGAGAAGCACGCATAGAACTCTCAGATACTGAAAACGTACTTGAATCAGGAATAGAAATTATTGTTAGACCTCCAGGGAAAAAACTTCAAAATCTATCATTATGGTCTGGTGGTGAACGAGCGCTCACTGCAATCGCTTTGCTATTTGCGATTTTGATGATAAAACCAGCTCCATTTTGTCTACTTGATGAGATTGATGCAGCACTTGATGATGCAAATGTTGATAAATATGCGAACTTCTTGAAGGAATTTGCTAGTGAAACACAGTTTATTATCGTAACTCACAGAAAAGGGACTATGGAAGTCGCAGATTGCTTATACGGTGTAACTATGGAAGAGAGCGGAGTATCAAGACTAGTTTCAGTAAAGTTGGAAGAAAAGCACGTGAGTGGACTTTTGGCAGCTAATTAATATGAACAGGAAAAAAAGAAAGTGAGATATATATGGCAGGATTTTTCGAAAAATTAAAAGAAGGCCTCTCAAAAACACGAAATAATATCACCGATAGAATAAATGAAGTAGTAGCAAATTTTAGAACAATCGACGAAGAATTTTTTGATGAACTTGAAGAAATCCTTATAACTTCTGATGTTGGCGTTGAAACAACCCTTCGAATTCTTGAAGATATTAAAGAACAAGTTAAATTAAAGAATTTAAAGAGTACAGATGATATTATTGGATTACTTAAAGAAGAGATTGTAAAAATACTTGGAGAAAAGAGTAAGCCAATAGACTCCGAATTACCGCTAGTGCTACTTGTAATAGGTGTGAATGGCGTGGGCAAAACAACTTCAATCGGAAAAATAAGCGGAAGACTTAAAAACAAAGGTAGGAAAGTTCTTATAGTTGCAGCAGATACATTCAGAGCGGCTGCTATTGAACAACTGCAGATTTGGGGAGATAGATCCGATGTTGATGTAATAAGTCACCAAGAAGGCGCAGACCCTGCAGCAGTTATATTTGATGGTGTTACAGCCGCCAAAGCTCGTAAAATTGATGTTTTGATTTGCGACACTGCTGGAAGACTTCATAACAAAGTAAACTTAATGGAAGAATTGAAAAAAATAAATAGAGTTATAGAACGAGAATACCCAGCGGCACATAGAGAAACTTTATTGGTTTTGGATGCGACGACCGGTCAAAATGCAGTGGCTCAGGCAAAAGTCTTTAAAGAAGCGGCAAATATCACAGGAATTATACTGACGAAGCTTGATGGTACAGCAAAAGGTGGAATAGTTATTTCAATCGCAAATGAACTGGGAGTGCCTGTTAAATTAATTGGAGTTGGTGAGAAAATTGACGATCTTCAAGATTTTGACCCAAAAGAATTTGCAGACGCACTTTTTGAAAATTAGAACACCAAACATTAAAAAATATAAAGATATAGCGATTCTTGGAGTTGGACATTTTATAGTCGATGCCGTATGTGCATCGACTTATTTTGGTTGCGTTTTTGGTTTGACAATACTATAATGGTAATAATAGGATTTTAAGGATTGATATAACAATTATAAAATTATCCTACAGTACATTATTTAGGAGGAACGCGAAAATATTAATAAACAGCACAGAATATTTTGATACATTATTGAATATTAAGCAACAGATTAAGATAGCACAGTACAGAGCGGTTACAAGTGCAAACAAAGAGTTGATTATGCTTTATTGGAACATTGGGAAAATAATCATCGATAATAGTAGATGGGGAAATAAGTTTGTTGATAACTTAGCTCGTGACATTAAAATTGAACTCCCTAATATCAAGGGGTTTTCGCCCAGAAACCTAAAATATATGAAAAAATTTAGAGAAACTTTCACAGAATATGAATTTGTGCAGACAGTGTCTGCACAATTGACTTGGTCCCATAACAAGGCGTTGCTTGATAAACTAACCGATTTAGAGCAGATGAATTGGTATGCTATAATGTCGATTAAAAAAGGATGGTCATTAAGTGTCTTAGAACATCAGATGTCTATTAACCTATATCAAAGGCAAGTTATTAATTCGAAAACGCATAATTTCGATTTAGCATTACCACTAGCGCAGAGTGAACTTGCAATTCTGACTATGAAAGATCCGTATGTCTTTGATTTTATTGAATATAATGAGGAATTAATAGAAGTTGAAATTGAAAAGGAACTCATTAAAAATGTGTCCCATCTCTTGATGGAGCTTGGTGCTGGTTTTGCATTTATTGGCAGTCAATACCATATTCAAGTTGCAGGGCAGGATTTTTATATTGATGTATTATTTTACAATTTGATATTAAAATGCTATTTTGTAATTGAACTAAAAAATGGGAAGTTTGTCCCTGAGTTTGTTGGTAAAATGAATTTTTATTTATCAGCAGTTGATGATTTGTTAAAATCAGACAGTGATAACCCATCTATAGGCCTTATCCTTTGCAGAGATAAGAATAGAATGATTGCTGAATATGCATTGAAAGATATGACTAAACCAATTGGTGTTAGTGAGTATATATTTATGCAGGAGTTACCATTAGAATTTAAGACACTCTTGCCATCGACTGAAGATATTGAGAAACGTATAAGAATTAATGAATAACGGTTTGCATAGTTAAATATTAAATAATCAATATACAATTTGCCTTTTT
>CAYZED010000012.1:7576-14417 GCA_964477445.1 uncultured Clostridiaceae bacterium
CGAGAAGTACTCAATTAATAACTAGAAAAATTAATCCATGCAAATTTTATGATGAAAATAGATTAAAAATTACACGTCACACCACTCCTTTTTTTCATTTATATGTTAATCTTTAATTATCCAATTTTGTAAAAATATTTGAAAGGGGGCAGAGCAATGGCGATTTTTGCAGTTTTATTATCTTTACTTTGTTTTATTTTTTTCATAGGATTAATTATTTTTAGTATTTATTTGTGTGTTCTTTACGTAAAATTATACAGAAGAGGCATCAAAGCATTAGACATATATTTGAAACTTACTAAAAACGAAAAGAATTTAAAAATTGAAGAAATGAGTAACGTAGTACTACCGACTTCAGAAACATAAAATTAGTAATGAAAAGGAGCAAATCATATGGACTATGAAGTATTTTCAGCTGACCCTACCTTAAACATGATTATCTGGATAATTTATATTGCTCTTTTAGTATTTATGTTAGGTTTTGGAATATATATGTATGTATTATTTTTTAAGTTAGCCAGAAGAGGGATCAAAGCGCTAGATATTTTTATTGCTAAAAACAGATTAAATTAAATTAAAAAACCACGCTGTAAAGTAATTTTGCTTTACAGCTGTTTTTTTTTCTGATATACTAACAAAGTGATTTACAAGAAGCACTATATTTAATTGAAAAGGATAATAATTTATGGACAAAATTGGACAAGAAGCGTTATTATTCGATTTTTATGGCCCGCTTCTCACACAGAAACAAATTGAAATCATGGACATGCATATGAACAGTGATCTTTCACTAGGTGAGATTTCTGAACATCTTGGGATTAGCAGACAAGGAGTGCATGATGCAGTAAAAAAGTCTGTTTTGACTCTTACTGAATATGAAAAAAAACTTGGACTAGTTAATAAATATCTGACTCAGAAGGATATTTTGATAAAAATCATTGAGAAGACTAATATGCTGAAAACAAAATTCCCATATAGCGGCGAAATAAGCGCACTAGAAAATATTAATAACAAAGAAAATATAAATGAATTCGAAAATATTAATAACTTGATAGACGATATAAATATTGAATTAAACAATCTATTGTAGAAAATTTATTTGGAGGTAGTTATGGCATTTGAAGGATTAGCAGATAAACTTCAGTCTACCCTTAAGAAACTCCGCGGAGCCGGAAAGCTAAATGAAAAAGATATTAAAGAAGCTATGCGAGAAGTGCGAATGGCACTACTCGAAGCCGATGTAAATTATAAAGTAACAAAAGATTTCATCCAAAAGGTATCAGACCGAGCGGTAGGCGCGGAAATACTTGAAAGCCTTAACGCGGGACAGCAGGTCATAAAAATAGTTAACGAAGAACTTACCGCTTTAATGGGTAGCACAGGCAGCAAAATAGTTTTCTCAAGCAAACCACCTACTATTATTATGATGGTCGGCTTACAGGGTGCAGGGAAAACCACAACTTGCGGAAAGCTCGCTTTACATCTTAAAAAACAGGGCAAGAAACCGTTACTTGTTGCTTGCGATATTTATAGGCCAGCGGCGATTCAACAGCTTGAGATTGTTGCCGAAAAAGTAGGCGTACAGTCATTCACCATGGGAGACAAAAATAGTCCCACAGAAATTACTAAAGAAGCTCTGAAGTTTGCTTTTAGTCATTTGAACGATGTTGTAATTATAGATACAGCAGGTCGACTTCACATTAATGAAGAATTAATGAATGAACTCTCAGACCTAAAGAAAAATATCAAACCGACGGAGATTTTACTTGTAGTTGATGCTATGACAGGTCAAGATGCAGTAAATGTAGCAGAAAGTTTTAACGAAAAATTAGGGCTTGATGGAGTTATACTAACTAAGCTTGATGGTGATACTAGAGGTGGTGCGGCTTTATCTGTTAAAGCGGTTACTGGAAAACCAATTAAGTTCACAGGTATAGGCGAAAAACTTGATGAGTTTGAACCTTTTTATCCAGATAGAATGGCTTCTAGAATCCTTGGTATGGGAGATGTACTTAGCTTAATCGAAAAAGCACAGACTAACTTTGATGAAAAGAAAGCTATAGATTTAGAGAAAAAAATCAGAAGATCTCAGTTTACACTAGAAGATTTCCTAGATCAGCTACAGGAAATAAAAAAAATGGGATCACTAAGTTCGATAGTAAATATGATACCTGGTGTTTCTCAGAAACTTAAGGGCGCGACTGTTGATGATCGCGAATTAGTTAAAACTGAAGCAATAATTCGTTCAATGACAAAAAAAGAACGAGTTAATCCAAATATCTTAAATGCAAGCCGTAGAAAGAGAATCGCTGCTGGTAGTGGCACTCAAGTTCAAGATGTAAACAAAATTATTAAGAATTTTGAACAAATGCAGAAAATGATGAAACAGTTTGGCGGAATGTCAGATGATATGGCTAAAGGGAAAAAGAAATTTCCTTTTATGTGATAAATCTTTAGCTAAGGTTTTATGAAAACGTTTTATCACAAAGGTTTATGATTAAGTTTCTTGATGCTAGTAACCGGAAATCCGGTTCTATATATAAGTTGTTATTAATAAATAGCACGAATAATTATGGAGGTGAAAACATGGCAGTAAAAATTAGACTAAGAAGAATGGGCGCTAAGAAAGCTCCTTTTTACAGAATTGTAGTTGCTGATTCAAGATCCCCGAGAGATGGAAGATTCATCGAGGAAATTGGTTATTACAACCCAATGACAAACCCAGCTGATGTCAAAATTGACATAGAAGCAGCAAAAAAATGGCTTTCTGACGGAGCTCAACCTACAGACACTGTTAAAGTGCTCTTAAAGAAGAGTGGAGCGATCTCCGAATAATCTTCGAGGAGTGTGAGTTATGAAAGAACTAGTTGAAGTAATTGCGAAGGCACTGGTTAAATATCCTGATCAAGTCGTTGTTAAACAGACAGAAACGGATAGAGAAATTCTTATCGAGCTAACGGTAGCAGCTGAAGACATGGGAAAAGTAATCGGAAAGCATGGCCGCATAGCAAAAAATATTAGAACTGTTGTTAAATCAGCAGCATATGATATTGATAAGAGGATATCAGTAGAAATACTTTAATGATCGGGGGTTAGTTATTACTGACCCCTTTATCGTGAGGATTAATCGTTAATCTCGCGTGAATCACGTTTTTATAACGTGCGAATGTTTTAATTTCGTATGAATTTTGTGAATTAATTTAAGAATTTAGGTGTTAAAATGCTGGAATATATTCGAATAGGTCAAATTGTAAATTTACATGGTCTTAAAGGCGATGTTAAAATTTATTCGCTGACAGATAATCTTAATAGATTCAAAAAACTTGAAGCGGTTCTTTTGGAAAAAAAAGATGGTTATGAAAAACTAAAAATAACTTCTGTGAAATTTTTAGCTGAAATGGTTATTCTTCATTTTGAGGGAATTGATACGCCTGAAATGGCACAAAAAATTAGAAATCAATATATTTGTGTAGATAGAGAAAATACTGTTAAACTGCCCAAAGACACATTTTTAATATGTGACTTAATTGGCTTAACTGTTAAGACAATGGACGGAGAAACATTAGGAATACTAACAGAAGTGCTTCAACCAGGTTCTAACGATGTTTACATTGTTAAGCCACTGGAAGGCGAAGACATACTAGTGCCAGCACTTAAGAGTGTAGTTAAAAAAATCGATTTTGAAACTAGAGAAGCTTTTGTAGAATTGCCTGAAGGCTTGTTGGATTAGTGTTTGAGAATAGAATTCAGCTTGGATTTTTTAAGTATATAATTTCTTTTCAAAGTTAAAGTGTAGTTTTAGAAATTTGAGAGGTATAAGATGCATATCGATATAATGACGCTTTTTCCAGGTATGTTTCCTGCCGTCTTAGAGTCAAGTGTTTTAGGCAAAGCTATCGAAAAAGGTCTTTTTACACTGGAATATCATAATATTCGTGATTTTACAGAAAATAAACATAAAAAAGTTGATGACACACCTTTTGGTGGAGGGCTAGGTATGATTATGACTTGTCAACCAATTTTTTCAACTCATGAATATATTTCGAATAAACTCGGTAAAAAACCATATACGATAATGATGTCACCTCAAGGAAATACTTTTGACCAAAAAAAAGCTTTAGAATTATTAAAGCATGAAAATATATGTATTATTTGTGGACACTATGAAGGTGTTGACGAGAGAGTCAGTGACGCGCTTGTAGACGAAGAGATATCTCTAGGAGACTTTGTGTTAACTGGGGGAGAAATTGCAGCTATGGCCATTGTAGACGCTATATGTAGGCTTATTCCTGGAGTTCTTCGCGAAGAAGACTCACATAGTATCGAAAGTCATAGTTCAGGCATGTTAGAGTTTCCTCAATATACTAGACCTGCAGAATTTAAGGGCATGAGCGTGCCAGATATTTTGTTGTCTGGACATCATGAAAACGTTGATAAATGGCGAAGAGAACAGTCTATAAAACGTACTTTTTTAAGGAGACCAGAATTACTTAAAAAAGTTGAATTGTCAAAAAAAGAACTAAAGTTTTTGAATGATTTAAAGACCGAAAGAATTTCTGAAGATGAATTTTAAGAGGAAGTTTGGAATTTTGTATGGGATTTGTATGGGAATTATTTAAAAATATTAAAAAGTGAATTGCATAAGAATAAACCTTATGATATAATACTCACGTTAAAACGGACGCTCCGCTGCCTAAGTGCATGAACGTCTATGATGGAAGGAGGGACATTAAAGATGAATCTTATAAGTGTAATTGAGAGCGAACAGCTCAGAAGTGATATTCCTGTATTCAATGTAGGAGACACTGTAAAAGTCCATGTTAAAGTTGTGGAAGGCGTAAGAGAAAGAATTCAGATTTACGAAGGCGTTGTTCTTAAAAGACAAGGCGGCGGACTTTCTGAAACTTTCACAGTAAGAAGATTATCCTCTGGCATTGGTGTGGAAAGAACTTTCCCATTACATAGCCCTAGAGTTGATAAAATCGAAGTGACCAGACAAGGTAAAGTTAGAAGAGCTAAACTAAACTATCTCAGAGATAGAGTTGGTAAAGCAGCTAAGGTTAAAGAAAAATCAAGAGCTCGATAGTATTCGAAGATTTGAAAGAGTTGTAATCTTAATGGTTATAGCTCTTTTTTATTGTATTTTTATTGTATGTAGACCTTTGTTTTGTTATTATATATAGTGGTATTGATACAAATAGGTAGGAGTAAATTTTAAAATGAATATTCAATGGTATCCAGGTCATATGACCAAAGCGCGACGAAAAATTGAAGAGGATATTAAGTTAGTAGATGTATTAGTTGAGCTACTAGACGCCAGAATCCCTTTGAGCAGTAGAAACCCTGACATTGACAGAATAGCAAAAGATAAAAAACGTATCGTCGTTTTAAATAAATATGATTTAGCTGACGAGAACGTGACGCGTTTATGGGTGAATTATTTTGAGAAAAAGGGAATTAAAGTAGTTCTTGCTGACAGCTCAAAAGGAAAAGGACTCAAGGAAGTTGAAAATGCGGCACTAAGTCTTATGAAAGAAAAGTTAGATAGACTTAAAGAGCGTGGGCTTTTAGTTAAAACAGTTAGAATTATGATTCTTGGAATACCAAATGTTGGAAAGTCGACGTTTATTAATAAAGTAGCAAAAAAAGCTATTACTGAAACAGGCGACAGACCAGGTGTTACTAGATCACGACAATGGGTAAAAGTTAGCGATAGATTAGAATTACTTGATACACCAGGGATTCTTTGGCCAAAGTTTGAAGATGAAATGGTTGGCTATCACTTAGCATACACTGGGGCAATTAAAGATGACATTATAGATAGGATAACGCTTGCTGGCAAATTAGCGCTTTTATTATCAAAAAAATATCCTGAGAGAATGAAAGAGCGATATAAATTAACAGATGAAGAATTAAATCTTTCAATAGAAGAAATCTTAGAAATCATCGGAAAAAAGAGAGGTTTTCTCATGTCTGGTGGTCGAATTGATTTTGAAAGAACTGCTATTATTCTTTTAGATGAATTTAGAGGTGGGAAACTAGGGAAAATAACGCTTGAAACGCCTGAAGACTTCAATAAAGCGGCTTTAGATGCCGATAGTATTAATAATAAAAAGTAAAATAAAAAGTAAAATAAAAAGTAAAATAAAAAGTAAAATAAAAAGCAACAGTAAAAAGCAACAGTAAAAAGCAACAGTAAAAAGCAACAATATAAAGTAATAATAAAAAGTAATAATAAAATCAATAATGAATAAGGAAATATATTATGGCAATAAAGATTAGAAATATGGAAGTTGAATTAGAACGACTGGAAAAGATGAATCTTTATGAAAATGATTTATACTCGAGAGGTTATTTGAAAATTGCTGGCATTGACGAAGCTGGAAGAGGGCCTTTGATGGGACCAGTAGTCGCGGCGGCGGTAATTTTGCCTAAAGGACTTCTCATACCTGGAGTTAATGACTCGAAGAAAGTCTCTGAAAAGAATAGAGAAATTTTGTATGAAGAAATAATCGAGTCAGCCATATCATGGGGTGTCGGAATAATTGGACCTGAAAGAATTGATAAAATTAATATACTAAATGCCACAAAAGAAGCTATGTTCCAAGCGATAAATAGTTTAAGCGAAAAGCCAGATCATTTATTAATAGATGCAGTTAAACTGAACTATCCTGAGATCGAATTCACTCCCTTAATAAAAGGGGATAGTCTAAGTCATAGTATTGCAGCAGCGTCAATCATTGCGAAAGTCACAAGAGATAGAATTGTAAGGGAATACTCACTTTTATATCCTGATTTCAAATTTGAAAAGAACAAAGGTTATGGAACAGCTGAGCATATA
>CAYZED010000012.1:14427-29873 GCA_964477445.1 uncultured Clostridiaceae bacterium
CACTTAAAAAGTTCGGCGCGCTACCGATTCACAGACGTTCGTTTATAAAGAATTTTTTTTGAATGAAGATATTTTTACTGTTATTGAATACTTCTTGTGTGTTTTGATTTATTTTTCTTAAGATTGCGAGGCGAATATTATGGCGGTAAGAATTGATTCTATTGGAGCGGTACTTCTAAAACAAGAGCTCAAAGATTATATAAAAAGTCTTGAGCCAGGGGACAAGATAAAAGGCAGAATAGTTGAAATTGAAAAAGGCCAAGTAACTATTAAAGCTACTAATGGACAATTAATTAAGGCAAATGTTTCTTCGGATATGCGACTTGAAGATGGAGTTTTTGTTGAACTTCAAATTGACGAGGTTCACGATGAAAAGATATTTGCATCTCTTCAAGCAATCGAGAAAAAGACTCCCGATACTGATAATGTGCTAAAAAATCTACTAAAAAATATTGGGTTACAGTCTAGTCAAGTTAATGTCGAGGTAGCGAAGGTTCTCATGAAAAACAACTTGCCTGTAAATGCGGAAAGTATTACAAAAGTTGTTAATCTATTAAAAAACTCAACTATATTAGCAAATACAAGTCCAGAAGGTGCTATCGGGATAATGAGCTCTGGACAAGATATTAGAAATACTGACTTAGAGACTCTGAAAAAAATTGCTGTTTCTTTCGAGGCAGATATTAGAAAATATATGACTGAAATTGAGGAAACTAATCAAGAGGATAAGGCAAAGTCAGAAAACAATTTGTCTGTAAAAGGCGCAGAACAGCTATTTTCCGACAAACCAACAGTTAAAAAAAATCAACAAGGAATTTCAAGTAATAGTGTTAATATTGATGATGTTGATGATTTAGAGACAGATTCGAATATCAATAAAAAATCAGATGTAAATTCAAAGATGGATGCAAATACTAAGGTGGACGCAAACACTAAGGTTGATGTTAATACAAAGTCTGATAAAGGTGTTTCGGCTTCCACAATGTCCAATACGATCCAAAATGATGGGAATTCTTCAAATACAAAAAACGCTAGTATCATTGGCTCAAACAAAACAAGTAATTTAGAAGAACCAAATGAAATCAAAAATATAAATATTAATTCAGAAATTGAAGGTCAAAATGAGTTAAGTGAATCAAATAACAAGAAGTTGGTAAATGAGTCGGAATTGCTTGTAAACAAAAGATCAATAAATGCAAATTCTAATCAAGCTTCTAATCAAGCTCAAAACAGAACAATTGATGATAATATGATGATTGATGCATCAATAACTGCAGCCCTAAAAAACTCAATTAATAGAACTACAGATAAAACAGCTGAGACTTTCGAAAATTCAACTACAAGTATTAAGAAATCAGTTGTTGACAGTATGATGGAAGCTGAGTTTAACGGGAAACCAATTTTGCCTTTTGATAGTGCATCAATAAAAGAACAGCTCCGAAAAGTAGGTATATCAGATAATCCTGAAATTGAAAAATTCATCGAAAAAACAGCAGCGATACTATCAAAACTTGATTTAGCAAATATTGAAAAGCTTACATGGCTTGCCTCAAAAGGTATTGAACCAACCCCTGCAAATCTAGATGCGCTTGATAATCATATGAATAAGACCAATAAATTATCAACTCTTTTAGAGAATTTGACAAAGCAATTGAGTCAATATGATTCTCCTGAACTAAATGTTTTAAAAGATACTCTCAGCAAAATTCATATTCCACCTAGAGCGGTTGAAAACAGTGAAAACGTTAAAGAAGCTTTTAAGGCTATCGTAAAAATGAGCGAAAGCGTTGATTTGTATTTAGCTAGAAGTGGAATTCAAGATGATGGAATAAGATCTACTTTATCTAATATGAAAGATAACCTTGATTTCATGAGACAAGTAAATCAATTTAATAATTTTATTCAAATACCAGTTCAAATGAATGATAACAAAACGACAGCAGAAGTATATGTTTATCGCGACAAGAGTCGAAGCAAAATTATCGACCCAGAAAACGCCACAATTTTAATATCACTCGACTTGCCAAAATCTGGTATAATAGAAAGCATGATTAAACTTACTGAAAAAAATGTAAATGTTACTTTTAGAATAGAAAAGCCAATAGTTGGTATATTTTTGAAAGCTAACGAAAAGACTTTATCAAATAGACTAGAGGCACGTGGTTATACTTTGATGCCACTAAAAACAATTAAACTTGACGAAGTTTTTAATTTGATGAAAATGGAAGAATTGATTGGTGGAGCAAAAATCGAAAGGTTACAATTTGATTTAAGAGTATAAATAGGAGGCACTATGACTGAAAAGAAAATAGATAAAAAAATTACAAAAAAAGCCGTAGCGCTCTCTTATGATACATCGCTATCCGCACCAAAAATCACCGCGCTCGGAAAGGGCGAAATTGCAGAAAAAATAATTCAAACTGCCAGAGCAAATAATGTTCCCGTGTTTGAAAATAGTACGCTTGTTGAGACACTTATTAGCCTTGATTTGGGTTCTGAAATACCAGCTGAACTTTATGCTGTTGTGGCTGAAATTTTGGTTTTTATTTCAGAAATCGATATAAAACAGAAGGGAAAATAATTACTACGATAAATAAACGTAAAATAGGAAATTTAGGTGAAAAAATTGCTTCGGACTATTTAGTCTCGAAGGGGTATAATATTATTACGATGAATTATTACATAAGGGGCGGTGAAATAGATATAATCGCTACTATTCACGACCTTATTGTTTTTTTTGAGGTTAAAAGCAGATCCTGTGAAACTCATGGCACACCAGCGGAAGCAGTTACCAAACAAAAATCGAACAGAATGATAAAAACAGCAATGCACTTTATAACTCAAGAAAAAATATTTGATAGAATGATACGGTTTGATGTAATTGAAATTAATACTGATATGAAGTATTTTCAGGGAGATGAACCGCACTTTATGATAAATCACATAGAGAATGCGTTTGAATATTACGGTCGATTAGGATTTTAAATCAAAATTAGATTTCAAATTAGACTGAGAATTTAGAATTAGACTGGGATTTTAGTTTAGAAAGGTAAGTATATGAGCTTTAAAAATTCACTAGATATTTCGCACAAAATAATAAAAGATACTATTAAACTTGGCGATACTGTGATTGATGCGACCATGGGAAATGGGAATGATACAGTTTTGTTAGCAGAGCTTATTGGAGAAGAGGGCAAAGTTTTTGCTTTTGATATACAAGACTTAGCCATTTCCAATACAAAATACAAGTTAGAAGTTAAAGGATTAACAGGACGAGTAAATCTAATAAAAGATGGTCATGAAAATTTTGATAAATATATAGATAAAGAAGTTTCGGCAATAATGTACAATTTGGGATACTTGCCAGGTGGCGATCATAATATATATACTATGCCTGAAACTACTAGAGCGTCTCTAATTATTGGTATGGAAAAGCTTAAAGTTGGCGGAATTATTTCGATTGTGGTATATTACGGTGGAGATAGTGGTTTTGTTGAAAAGGACGATATAGTCGAATTTATCAAGTCAATTGATAATAAGAAGTTTTCAGTTCTAAAGTGTTCGTGGGAGAATCAACCGAATTGTCCGCCTATAGCGATAATAATTGAAAAAATAAAATAGGAAAAATTAATCAAGAAAATACAAAATTTTAAATAAAAAAATTCAAAAGATAGAAATTAATAAATATAAAAAATTAGAAAATAGAAATGGAAGAATAAAAAATGTATGAATTTGTTGTGCCGTGCAATTTTGCACTTGAAGCTGTAGTTGGACGTGAAATCGAAGGGATGGGCTTTAAAATAATAAAGACAGATGACGGAAGAGTCACTTTCGAGGGAGATGAAACCGCTTTTGCTAAGGCGAATATTTGGCTTAGGTCAGGCGAGCGTCTTTTGCTTAAACTAGCAGAATTTAAGGCTGTTACTTTTGAAGAGCTTTTTCAAGGGGTTAAAAGTATTAAATGGGAAAAGTACATTCCTGAAGACGGCAATTTTCCAGTGACAAAAGCCGCATCTACTAAATCTGTGCTGTTTTCCACTTCTGACATTCAAGCTATTACCAAAAAAGCTGTTGTAGAAGGGTTGAAAAGAAAATACGATGTTCGAGCGTTTCAAGAAACTGGAGAAATGTATCCGATTCAAGTTTTTTTCATGAAAGATATGTGTTCTATCTATCTTGATTGTAGTGGAGCCGCTTTACATAAAAGAGGGTATAGAATCGAATCAAATGTCGCACCACTAAGAGAGACGCTAGCTGCTGCACTTGTTCAACTAACTCCGTGGAGAATGGGAAGAGAGCTTATGGATCCTTTTTGTGGCTCTGGGACAATATGTATCGAAGCTGCAATGTACGGAATGAATATGGCACCTGGAATTGATAGGAGTTTTATTTCAGAAAAATGGGATTTTATTAGCAAAGATGTTTTTAAGAATGCTAGACGTGAAGCGCTTTTAACAGCTAAGGAGTGGAATGGTCCAAAAATTAAAGCGTCTGATATAAATCCAGAATATGTTGAATTAGCAAAAAGAAATGCAGTTAGAGCAGGAGTAATTGATGCAATTGACTTTAGCGCTTGTGATTTCAGAGCCTCTAGATTTGAAAATGGTTATGGATTTTTAATTTCAAATCCTCCTTATGGCGAGAGGATGGAAAATCAAGGCGATTTAGAACAAATGTATTTTGATTTAGGCAAAATGATTAAACGAAATCCTACATGGTCGTTTTATATATTAAATGCCAATGAAACTTTTGAGCGATCGCTGGGACTCAAAGCAGAAAGAGTTAGAAAGCTTTATAATGGAATGATGAAAGCGAATTATTACCAGTTTCCTGGAGTAAAACCGCCAAAGAAACCGAAGGAGGACATCTTAAATGGATAATTTAGATAACAAAGAAGTTGTAAATAAAGATATAAATAGCATTAAGAAGAAAAAATATTTTACGAGAAAAAAAGTTTTACAACTTGCATACGTTTTTGGAATTACTGTTTTAGGGTCGTTTATTGGTGCAGTTGCTTTTAATGTATTTATTGTTCCAAATCAATTCCTTTCCGGTGGTGCAATGGGTATAGCCTTGGTAATTGAGTATCTAACTGGAATTAATACTGGCATAATGCTTTTGATTTTGAATATCCCAATTTTTATATATGGCTTTAAGAAGTTAGATCTTGAATTTATGTTGCTAAGTACTGCGGGTATGTTTACTTTTTCTTTTGTCTTGAGTGAGATGGGTTTTTTAAGAAATGTACTCCAATTAAATGATAAGTTACTATCTAGTATATTTGGTGGGGTTTTACTAGGAATAGGAATGGGAATCGTTTTTCGTGTCGGCTCCTCAGCTGGAGGGCTAGACATAATTTCAGTTATTGTTAAAAAATACTATGCTTTTAACATTGGAGCGACATCTACTTTAATTAATCTTTTCATTATTATGGCAAGTTCACTACTCTTTGGTTTAAAACCGGCATTGTACACTTTAATTACTATGTACATTTCAAATGTCGTTTTAGATAAAATACAGGATGGATTTAATACAGGGAAGGCGATATTCGTTATTTCTGACCAATGGGAAGAGGTTGGCGCATCAATCATGAGCGAAGTTGGACGTGGGGTTACTTACCTTTGTGCTGAAGGCGCGTACTCAGGAGTTGATAAAAAAGTGGTTTACTGCGTATTAACTATAAGTCAGTTGGCAAAAGTGAAAAAAATAATTAAAGAAGTCGATCCAGAAGCTTTCATAACTATTAATGATACTAATGAGGTTGTGGGAAGAGGCTTTAGAACAAAGGCGATATGATAGTAACTTATGACTAAAAGCAAAATAATAAAAGCAGAATAATAATTGATACACTGAAAAAACACAATTACTGGATTATTTACTTAGAATAATGTACAATATAGTTAATTGAATAAATTATCGGTTGGACAAAACTTAGTTTTGTTTTCAAGAGAAACGGTTTTCGGGGTGGGAAACTCAAGTTTGAGTTTTCTATCCCGATTTTTTATTTATTAATTTAGGAGAGGAGTTGATTATATGAGTGGGTCAGATATATTTATGATCATCGTATTTGTTGCAATTGCATGTATATTTGTATATGTAAATGTTATTTTGCCTAGGAGAAATAAGAAGGACAAGAAGTAGGAAAAAGAAATAGAACGAAGATACAAAATAAAAGGTTCGGCAAAATTTAGAGGATATATGATGTTTATGCCAATGAAATAAATATTCAATACAAACAGCCTAGCAAACATTAATAAGTTTGCTGGGCTGTTTGTAAAAATATCTCTAAGGAAAACAGCAGAATATTGATTTACTAGTGTTATGAGATGTTTTGTAGCGATAGTTTAACTTGCTTCAGGAATAGTGTTTTTAGTACAAAGCAAGTATATTGATAATGTGAATATTGTTAAAATATAGTATAATCAAAATGATAATATCAAATAATCAGGGTTTTCTATGAGTATATGTCAGAAGATATTTTTCTGTGAGAAAATCGAGAATATCTTCACTGCTGTATAGGAAAAACGTAAAAGGAGTGTGCAAATGAACTCTGAAATAATAATATATCAAACCGAAGATGATTTGACTAAGATAGAAACTACTTTTGATAATGATACTGTTTGGCTTTCCCTCGATCAAATGGCAGAGTTGTTTCAGCGTGATAAGTCAACCATTTCTCGTCACATCAAAAATATATTCAGCGAAGGTGAGCTGATAAGAAATTCAGTTGTTGCAAATTTTGCAACAACTGCTGTTGATGGTAAAACATATCAGGTCGACTACTACAATCTAGATGTTATTATTTCTGTCGGCTACCGTGTAAAGTCATTACGAGGTACACAGTTTAGAATATGGGCCAGCAATGTCTTAAAAGAATATATGAGAAAAGGCTTTGCTATGAATGATGATCTGCTGAAAAATAATGGCGGAGGAATTTATTTTAATGAATTGCTGGAGCGAATCAGAGATATCCGTTCATCGGAAAAAGTTTTCTGGAGAAAAGTGCTTGATATTTATGCTACTAGCGTTGATTATGAACCGCAAACAGAAGCGTCTATGCTTTTTTTTAAGACAATACAGAATAAAATGCATTGGGCAGTGCATGGACAGACCGCAGCTGAAAAAATATATTATTCGACTGATGCAGATAAGCCGTTTATGGGAATGCTGAGTTATAAAAGGGAAAAGCCATCACAATCGGATGCTTTGGTGGCAAAAAATTACTGCACAGAAGAAGAATTATCTGCGTTAAGTATCGTTGTTTCTGCTTATCTTGAATTTGCGGAAATGCAAGCTCGCAGAAGGATTCCGATGTATATGTCTGATTGGATCGAGACGCTGGATGGTTTTTTGAAATTGTCCAAGCATGAAATCCTTACCCATGCCGGAAAGATAAGTGCTAAAACGGCTGAACTAAAAGCGAAAGAAGAATATAAGAAATTTAAAGCATTGCATTTGGTAGATGTTTCTAATGTGGAAAAAGACTATATAAGAGCTTTGGAAGATATGGAAATGAAGCTGAAGGGTAAAGTTAATGAAAAATAGAAAAGTTACAGAAATAAATCAATAGTGCTAAACTATTATAACGGGGAAAACAATTTATCCCAATAAAAATCGAAAGTATAGAAAGAGGCTCTAAAATGTGTACAAGTTTTGCAATATACAATCGAGAAAAAGCTGTTTATGGTATGAATTTCGATGATGATATTGACTTAAAACTGAGAATTAATTGTAATAATGATAAAAATATATTTTATTTTTCAGGCTTAATCGATAATATATACAAGGATATTGCCGGTGTTAATAGCGACGGTCTTTTTCTCTGTACTCAGGTATGTGAATATAATTCTGGTTTTAAACCAGCCTGTAGCGGAAATGATTGCTTTGCTTTGGATATTTTTGATGAGGTCTTAAAAAAATCAAAAAAAGCATCACAATTTTTTGAAATTCTTAATAACAGAATAATCACGTTTCCTATCAATCCATTACATCCGGATCATGGGCTGCATACTATTGTAGCAGATAAATATGGTGATGCATTTATTCTGGAAGATGGAACAGATAGAAATATAATAAGTAAAACTAATAATGATTTTATTATTATGACAAATTTCCCAAATGGAGATTTCCAGGAAACAAATTATGATAAAGTATACGGATGCGGTGCTGACAGATATATTTGTGCGCATGAATATATCGTTGATAACATTAATAACTTTGGAATAAATGAAGCTTTTGAGGTTTTAAAAATAACTTCTCAGGATACAACTTTCTGTTCGATAGTATTTGACCCATTAAATAACGAGGCTTATATTAGTTTTAAAATTGATTTCGAAAAGAAATGGAAAATTTCTATTATCGAAAAAACTATTCAATCATTGGATGGATTTTTGAGTAATAATAAAATTCAATTTACAAATGGAGAAATATTTGTGAAGGATCTTATTAGCTTATATAAATGAAAATTCGTTTAAGTAAAGAAGATCAAGTGGGAAATCAGTCTTTTTCATTGGTTTTCTCATATAATAAATAATAATTGGCATGGATGCGAACACTTGTTCTTGAAATATGAATATGGTATAATAAGGATATGGCAATAACTTACAATGTGTCGGGTTAAGAAATGAATTACAAATTAAAGATTTCTATGGAGAAAGGGGATTATTCATGAAAGTGATGATTTTGCTGACATCAGCAAGATCATTGAAGTGGGCACAAATCTAACATGAAAAAATTGTGAGGAATGAAAATGGAAAAAGATGAAGAACCAAAAATAAACCACATCATGCAAAAGGAAAAAATAATCCTGTATTCCTCAGATGAGAGAACTGAAAATGTGGATGTTTATTTTGCTGATGAAAATTTCTGGCTAACGCAAAAATCCATGGCTGAGCTTTTTGATGTTGAATCAAATACCATTACATATCATTTGCAGGAGATCTATAAAAGTGAGGAGCTAGAAGAAAATCGAACTACTCGAAATTTTCGAGTAGTTCGATTAGAGGGTAAAAGACAGGTTGAACGTGAGATCATGTTTTACAATTTGGATGCCGTAATTTCTGTGGGTTACAGGGTGAACTCTAAAAAAGCCACTTTATTTAGAAAATGGGCAACAAAGACCTTGCAAGAGTTTATTCTGAAAGGTTTTGTATTGAACGACAAAATGCTCAAAAACGGCAGACCTTTTGGGAAGGACTATTTTGACGAGCTTTTGGAACGCATCCGTGATATCCGAGCAAGCGAACGTAGAGTTTATCAGAAAATAACCGATGTTTTTGAACAATGTAGTAGCGATTACAGTAAGAACGCAGAAGAAACAAGGCTTTTTTATAAAATTGTACAAAATAAAATGCACTTTGCTATCACTGGGCAAACAGCTGCAGAAATCATATATACTAGAGTGGACAGCGAAAAACCTTTTATGGGGCTCACTACTTGGAAAAATGCACCTGATGGAAAAGTATTTAAATCTGATTACAAGATAGCCAAGAACTATTTGAATCTTGCTGAAATTGATAAATTAAATCGTTTGGTCGTTATGTTTATTGACTTTGCAGAATATAGAGCACTTAACCGGCAGGTAATGGAAATGAAAGATTGGCTTGGATACATTAATAAGTTTATGGCATTTTCAGAAAGTGAAATATTGGAGAATGGCGGAGCAATTTCACATGAACTAGCAATGGCAAAAGCAGATGAGGAATATGAAAAATTCAGAATGAAACAAGACAGGGATTATATATCCCAGTTTGATGAGGAGCTTGAAAAATACCTAAAAGGGCATGTTGGTGGTAAATAAAACATCCTACTAAAGACAAATTTTTGAAATAGGTGGACTGGTATTGTTGTAAGTGTTATACAAATAGAAGACTAATAAATCATTTGGTTGCAGAGATATTCAAGAAGTACGATTTCCAAAGCATTCGAAAATCATTGAAGATTTGGAAGACGAAATTTATGTAAAAAGAGCTTTAATGAGGTTGTGTTTTATAATAAATTCGAGTAATAAGAAGGATTTTGAGATTGGAAACTAGCATATAGACAATGTTGCAATATAATATATGGAGAATAAAAATGGACAACGTATTTTTCGAGGAAATCAAAGATTGGAATTCTTGGGGAAAAGTGTTCCAGTCCATTTCGTCCTTTGAAAAACTGATTATTAGAATATTTGAAAACGAAGGTCTTCTTTGTAAAAATATTTCGCACTTAACGGCTGGTTCAAATGCAGTTTTCAGAGTTGACGACTTTGTAGTGAAAATTTTTGCACCATTTGAATCTGGTTTTAATGCTGAAATTGATTATATCTGTGAAGTGATCGGAATGAAACGAGCACTGAACCTGGGTATAAATATACCTAATCTTATTGTTTCTTCTTTTATAGAAGATAAATACTTATTTCGTTATATTATTATGGAATATATAGATGGGGCTGAAGCAAAAAACACTTTGAAACATTATTCGGCAAATGAAAAAATAGCTTTTGTACAGCAACTAAAAAATAATATCAATAAAATGAATACGTTATTCGAAGACGAATTTCCTTCAGTAGATGTGAAAGAAAGAGCGTTAACCAATACTCGTTGGAATGTACTTTCTAATATAGTTGTCAATCAAATTCAAGAATTGGTAAAGAATTATGATATGCAAAATAAAGTATATGTTCATGGAGATATTATAGGTGACAATGTAATGATTTCTCAAAACGGAAAGCTCTATATTATAGACTTTGCAGACGGCAGATTAGCTCCGAAAGAATATGAATATCCACCAATTCTGTTTGATTTATTAGATTTTGATAAACTTATGATTACTAGTTTCATTGGTGAACAAAATATTGAGAAATTTGCGGAAAAATGTTTCTATGGAATACTTATGCATGAATTTGGAATATATTATATAAAACTAATTTGTGAAAGAATTATTGGAATAGAAATAAATGAATTAACTGACATATTTCAAGTTAAAGAAGCTTTGCTTAGGTTGTTTGCCAAGTAAATGCCTATATGTTGAGTAGAAAACACCATTATCATTTATACTTTATGTATTTTATGTCAAAAACAGCTGATTTGAAATTAATTTCGAGTTAGCTGTTTTTTATTTTTAAGAAGTTGATTCTATCTTTCTTCATACCCGACTAAAATAGTCGAATATAATTATTGACAAAATTTTGACACGGTGATAAACTAAAAACAGAGGTAATCCGAGTTAATTAGTAGGAATTGAGGAATGATATTATGATACTTTCCACAAGAGGAAGATATGGCCTAAAAATGATGTTTGAACTAGCCTTGGAGTACGGGAAAGGACCCGTTTCATTAAAAGATATTGCGAAGAAAAAATCCCTTTCTGAGACTTACCTTGAGCAACTAGTTGCACCACTTAAAAAGGAAGGACTAGTTCACAGCATTAGAGGAGCACAGGGCGGTTATGAACTGTCAATGACACCTGCTGAAATATCTGTTGGTTCGATAATTAAGACTTTAGAGGGTTCTATGGCAGCATCGGATTGTGTCGAGGATGGAAACCATGAATGCGGAAATAGTGATTGCTGTGCTACAAGAAAAGTATGGGAGAGAATAACAAATAGCATATACCAAGTCATTGATAACACTACACTTCAAGACATGATTAACGATTACATGAACTTAAATGAAAAAAATTCAGATAAAGATACATATGAAGATAAAAACGAAGATAAAGAACAAGTTTTGGAGGGATTAAAATGACAGACAGAATGGTTTATTTAGATCATGCAGCGACTACTCATACGAAGCGTGAAGTATTAGAAGCTATGTTGCCATATTTTTCAGAGGTTTTTGGAAATCCATCTAGTATTCACGGTTATGGAAGAAAAGCTCGTAAGGCAGTTGAGACTGCTAGAGAACAAGTAGCTAAAGCGATAAATGCTAAACCAGAGGAAGTATATTTTACTGCTGGAGGAACTGAAGCCGATAATTGGGCTATAAAGGGAACGGCTAAGGCGCTTAAGAATAAAGGCAATCATATCATTACGACTCAAATTGAGCATCATGCGGTATTGCATACATGTGAGCAGCTTGAAAAGGAAGGTTATGAAGTAACTTATCTACCTGTAGATGAATTTGGATTAATAAGTCTTGAAGATTTAAAGAAAGCAATTAAACCAACCACCATTTTAATTACCATAATGTTTGCAAATAATGAAATTGGAACGATTCAGCCAATTGAAGAAATTGGAGCTATTGCTAGAGAAAACAAAATTCTTTTTCATACAGATGCGGTTCAAGCAGTAGGAAGTGTCAAAGTTGATGTTCAAAATCAGAATATCGATATGTTATCATTATCAGCACATAAATTTTATGGACCAAAAGGTGTTGGCGTATTATTTATAAAAAAAGGGTTTAAACCAGCTAGTTTAATAGAAGGTGGACACCAAGAAAGAAACCGAAGAGCAGGCACAGAAAATGTTCCAGCGATTGTTGGAATTGGCAAAGCGATTGAACTCGCAACTTCGGATATTGAAGCACATGCAGATAGATTGATAGCACTTAGAGAAAAATTAGTAAATGGTATAATGGAAAAAGTCAATTTCACAATACTAAATGGTCACCCAACAAGAAGATTGCCTGGAAACACTAGTTTCTGTTTTAGATACATTGAGGGTGAAGCATTACTTTTAAGTTTAGATCTTAAAGGAATAGCTGGTTCTAGTGGCTCAGCTTGCACATCAGGTTCGTTAGATCCTTCTCACGTTTTGCTCGCGATCGGTCTTGAGCACGAAATTGCGCATGGTTCATTAAGACTTAGTATTGGTGATTTGAATAACGAAAAAGATATAGACTATGTACTAGAAATACTTCCAGAAATAGTTCAACGCTTAAGAGATATGTCACCTTTGTATGAAAAGGTTTTGCACTGCGAAAAGAAACAATATTAGTAGTAAATTATTAAAAATAATATAGTGTTTTTACACTGAAAGGATTTCATTATGTATACAGAAAAGGTTATGGATCATTTTTCACATCCGAGAAATGTTGGAGAAATTGAAGATGCTTGTGGAGTTGGCGAAGTTGGTAACGCTAGGTGTGGAGATATTATGAAAATTTATCTTGATATCGACGAAAATGAAATTATTACTGACGTTAAATTTAAGACATTTGGTTGCGGCGCTGCTGTAGCCACTAGTAGTATAGCTACTGAGATGATAAAAGGAAAGTCTGTAGAAGAAGCTTTGAAACTAACTAATTCAGCCGTTGTTGAAGCATTAGAAGGACTTCCACCAGAAAAAATCCACTGTTCGGTACTCGCTGAAGAAGCAGTAAAAGCTGCGATTGAAGACTACCGCAAAAGAAAAGCTGAAAAGGTATAAGTACAAAAATAGATTAAAGTACAAAAACAGATAAAAGTTTAAGCACAGATAAAAGGACAATTATCAAATTCAAATATATGAAATAGAGGTATCTATGCCAAAAAAAGTAGTAGTAGGCATGAGTGGCGGCGTAGATAGTGCAGTTACTGCGTTACTACTTAAAAAACAAGGTTATGAAGTTATAGGTGTTACCATGAAATTATGGGAGGGTGAATCGGACAGAGAAGATGGATGCTGTTCGGTTCAGTCTTCTTTTGACGCTCGCAGAGTTTGCGATCAACTTGAAATACCTTTTTATGTTGCAAATTTTAAAGAATCATTTAACGAAAAGGTCATTGAGTATTTTGTAGATGAGTACTTTCAAGGTAGAACACCAAATCCATGTATAGCGTGTAACAAACATCTTAAATTTACTGATTTACTAAAGTTAGCCGATAGTATTGAGGCTGATTATATAGCAACTGGTCATTATGCGAAAGTTGAATATGATGAAAATTTAGAGAAATATTTATTAAAAAAATCGGTTACAGCTAAAAAAGATCAAACTTATGTATTATACTGTTTAACTCAGGAACAACTCTCCAGAACTTTAATGCCTTTGGGGAATTATACTAAGGAAGAAGTCCGAAAAATCGCTGAAGAGCACGATTTAAAGGTAGCAAAAAAACCTGAAAGCCAGGAGATTTGCTTTATTGAAGATAATGACTATGGTAGGTTTTTGAATGAAAAAAGACCTAATGAAGCCGCTCAAGGGTTCTTCGTTGATCAAAAAGGGGAAAAAATTGCTAAACACAAAGGCATCATTAATTACACTATAGGGCAGCGAAAAGGCCTAGGTATTGCAATGGGAAAACCAGTTTTTGTGACAAATATTGATTCATTATCTAATACTGTTTCATTAGGTGAAAATGAGGACTTAATGAAGACGGAACTTTTTGCTGATGATTTGCATTTAACATTTATGGAATCATTAGATTCTGAAATTCGAGTTGATGCAAAGATAAGATATTCAGCTAAAGAATCGCCTGCACTACTTATTCCAGAAAATAATGGAGTCAGAGTAATATTCGATTCTCCGCAAAGAGCAATAACACCTGGACAAGCAGTTGTTTTTTATATTAATGACGTAATTATTGGTGGCGCAACTATAAAACAAGTTTTTTAACAAGTAAAGCTTCACCAATTTATTCCAACTACTTGAACAAATGCGTATTCACCGAATTTCTTCCCGATAATATAAAAAAATGGCTTTACAGCACGTTTCCCATGTGCTAAAATCTATATGTTAGAGAACCGCCTGCTTAGTTAATCGAGTCACCGACGATTTGCTCAGTTTGATGGTAATAAAATAGGAGGTGAAAAAATGCTTAATAAAATTGAAAAAGAAAACATCATTAAAGAATTTCAGCTTAAAGAAGGAGACACTGGTTCTTCAGAAGTTCAGGTTGCATTATTAACAAAGAGAATCAATTCTCTTAATGAGCACCTGAAAATCAACAAGAAAGACCACCATTCCAGAAGAGGCTTACTCAAGATGGTTGGTCAAAGAAGAGGTCTTCTTAACTACCTTAAGAGCACTGATATTTCAAGATATCGTGTTATTATTGAAAAGCTTGGTCTTAGAAAATAGGATAAGATGGAGGCGGGTTTATCCCGCCTTTTTTCGATATTTTTCAGGGTTTAAAGTACATATTTTAGAGTATATTTTTCATTTTATGTATTCTTTGCACCATATATCGCAATAATACATAATAATAATATTTTGATTTCATAATTAAATATTTGAAGTTTACTATAAAATATATATTTTGATTTTGAGATTGTCGAAAATTAATATCGGAAACAAAAATAAAGATAAAAGAAAAGAAAACATCAGGAGGAAAATTGATGGATACATTTAGAATGAACCTAGGCGGAAGAGAACTAGTGGTAGAACATGGGAAATTAGGCATGCTTGCAGACGGGTCTGTAATGGTTAAATATGGCGAAACATCAGTGTTTTGTACAGCTTGTTCGTCTAAGAAGCCAAGAGAAGGAATAGATTTCTTTCCATTAAGCGTTGACTATGAAGAAAGACTTTATGCCGTTGGAAAAA
>CAYZED010000012.1:29883-30681 GCA_964477445.1 uncultured Clostridiaceae bacterium
AAAAGAGAAGGAAGACCTTCCGAAAAATCTATATTGAGCAGCAGACTTATTGACAGACCAATTAGACCATTATTCCCTGAAGGATTCAGAAATGACGTTCAAGTTGTTGCTATCGTTATGTCAGTTGAGCAAGACAATGCCCCTGAAATTTGTGGAATGATTGGTTCATCTATCGCATTATCGATTTCTTCTATTCCGTTTAATGGGCCTACAGGTTCTGTAATGGTTGGACTTATCGATGGAGAATTCATTTTGAATCCTACTGAAGCTCAGAGAGAAAAAAGTGAATTAAACTTAGTTGTAGCTGGTACAAGAGATGCGGTTATGATGGTTGAAGCTGGCGCAAACGAAATCTCTGAGTCAGTAATGCTTGAAGGTATAATGTTCGCTCATGATAACATTAAAAAAATTGTTGCTTTTATTGATGAAATAGTAGCAAAAGTTGGAAAACCAAAGCAAGCCATTAAATTATTCTTAGTTTCTGACGAAGTTAATTCGGCAGTTAGAGAATATGCTACTGATAAAACATTAGATGCAATAAGAACAGTAGATAAATTAGAGAGACAAATTAATCTCGATAAAGTTAACGACGAATCAATGGAACATTTCGCGACTATTTTTCCTGATAAAATGAAAGAAGTTGACGAAGTTTTATACGATATTTTGAAGGAACAAGTTAGAAATCTTATTACTAAAGAAGGTATAAGACCTGATGACAGAAAGCTTGACGAAATAAGACCAATTTCTTGTGAAGTTGGAATCCTTGATAGAACTCATGGTACTGGACTTTTCACTAGA
>CAYZED010000012.1:30691-34408 GCA_964477445.1 uncultured Clostridiaceae bacterium
CAACTCTTGCACCACTTGGCGAAGCTCAGTTTTTAGATGGTATCGGAACAGAAGGCACCAAGAGATATATGCATCATTATAATTTCCCTGCTTTCTCAGTTGGAGAAACAAGACCAAACAGAGGACCAGGAAGACGTGAAATTGGTCATGGAGCACTAGCAGAAAGAGCATTAGAGCCAGTGTTACCTTCAGAATCAGAATTCCCATATGCTATCAGAGTTGTATCGGATGTTTTGAGCTCGAATGGATCAACTAGTCAGGCTTCAGTTTGCGGGTCAACACTTTCATTAATGGACGCTGGTGTACCAATAAAGGCTCCAGTTGCCGGTGTTGCAATGGGACTTATGAAGGTTGATGATAATGTAGCAGTTCTTACAGATATACAAGGTATGGAAGATTTCCTTGGCGACATGGACTTTAAAGTTGCTGGAACTGAAAAAGGGATTACAGCTATTCAGATGGACATAAAAATTGCTGGTATAGATAGATCAATACTTGAGCGAGCATTAGAACAAGCTAGAGTGGGCAGATTATTTATCCTAGAAAAAATGATTGCTTGTATGCCTGCAGCTAGAACAGAAATGTCAAAATATGCACCTAAGATTATTATCACAAAAATTCATCCGGACAAAATTCGCGATATCATCGGTCCTGGTGGAAAAATGATTAACAAAATCACTAAAGAAACTGGCGTTAAGATTGACATTGATGATGATGGCACATTATATATAGCAGCTGTTGATCAGGCTTCTGGTCAAAAAGCACTTGCTATAATTCTTGGAATTGTTAAAGAAGTTGAAGAAGGCGAAGTTTATCTTGGAAAAGTAACTAGACTTATGCAGTTTGGCGCATTTGTTGAAATACTTCCGAATAAAGAAGGCCTCGTACATATTTCGAAACTTGATAAAAAACGTGTAGATAAAGTTGAGGATGTTGTTTCTGTAGGAGATGAAATCCTCGTAAAAGTTATTGAAATCGATAAACAAGGAAGAATAAATCTCTCAAGAAAAGACGCAATGCCTGAAGCGTAAAAGTAAAGTAATCTTCGTCAAATTTATCAAACAAATGGGAAATAGATTAGACGCCCGAAATGGGCGTCTTTTTACTTTTAATTATTACAAAGTTTGTATATAATATTAATTGAAACATAACATTAAAAGATTGACGGGAGGCTACTAATGTACGATCATAATAAACTATCTAATGGTATACGAGTAATCGGCGAGAGGATTACGTTTGTTAACTCAGTTTCTGTAGGCGTTTGGGTGCGAACTGGTTCGAGAAACGAAAACGAAACCACAAATGGGTCTGCTCATTTTATTGAACACATGCTTTTTAAGGGTACAAAAAAGCGAACAGCGAAACAAATTGCGTCCACGGTTGACAATGTTGGTGGGCAGATGAACGCTTTCACGGGAAAAGAAAATACTTGTTATTATATTAAAGTACTTGATTCTCATGCGGATCTAGCAATTGATTTACTTGGTGATATGCTAAATGAATCAATTTTTGATGAAAACGAATTGCTGAAAGAAAAAAGTGTTATCATCGAAGAAATTAATATGTATGAAGACAGTCCTGAAGACTTAATTCATGAAATAATGAATAATGTCATTTACGAAAATCATCCACTCGGCATGTCTATTTTAGGAACCACTGAGTCGTTGAACAAAATGACTCGTGACGACTTACTTAAATATATGAGTGAACACTATATTCCAGAAAATATCGTTATATCTTTATCAGGCAACTATGATTTTGATAAAATTTTAGTATTGCTAGAACAAGCCTTTGGAAAAATTAAAAATGATAATTCCATCAGAGCAAACGTAAGTTCTCCGATTTTTATCGAAAAAAACTTCGAAAAAACCAAGCCAATTGAGCAAGTGCACTATTGCAAGAGTTTCGAAGCATATCCATTTACTCATGAAAGATATTTTGCATTAATGGTATTAAATAATCTTTTCGGATCTTCGATGAGTAGTCGACTTTTCCAAAAAATTAGAGAAGAACTGGGACTTGCTTATTCAGTATTTTCTTACACGTCTAATTTTCAGGATTCTGGGGCGCTCACGATTTATGCTGGTATGAACCCTACACAATATGATTTGGCTGTAAAGACTATTGATGAAGAAATTGAAAAACTATTGGATGGTGGGATTACAACTGAAGAATTATATAATTCTAAAGAACAATTAAAAGGAAATTATATATTAGGACTTGAAAGTACTTCGGGAAGAATGGTTACTCTGGGTAAAAACCTATTGATGCAGAACAAAGTATTTACCCCAAAAGAGATTTTGGAAAAGTTTGAAGCTGTTAATATGGATGAGATTAATCAAGTAATTATTGATGTCTTTAAAAATAGCAAAAAAGCTTCAGCCTCTTTAGGGAATTTTGATGAAATAAGAAATAAGAAAATTGAGAAGTAGGAAATTAGAAATTTAAAAATAAGTAAATTTGAAAAAGTAAATTTGAAGAAGTAAATTTGAAAAAGTAAATTTGAAAAAGTAAATTTGAAAAAGAAAATTAGATAAAAGAAAATTAGAAAAAAACTTAAGAGGTATGAATGAAAAATATTGTTTTGAAGGCAAAAAAGTTAAATACAAATTCAATATTACCCAAATATGCTACTGAAGGTTCTGCAGGAATGGATTTGTGCGCTTTTTTAGAAGAGCCTTTGGTTTTAATGCCAGGTAAAATATATAAAATACCTACAGGCATTGCGATTGCTCAGGATAACCCGCATATAGCTGCTTTTGTGTATCCTAGAAGCGGACTTTCCTCGAAGTTTGGAATATCCTTAATTAACTCTGTGGGAGTAGTGGATTCTGACTATAGAGGAGAAATAATTTGTCCTGTGGTAAATCATAGTGAAGATGAATACGTAATTAATCCAGGAGACCGAATTGCACAATTAGTTTTCCAACCAGTTTATAAAGTGGCTCTTGAGGAAGTTGATGAACTAGATGAAACAACAAGAGGTAAAAATGGATTTGGTTCGAGTGGGGTGAAATAATAAATGAATCTAATCGACGAGTTTTTGCTATATTACGCCAAGGAATATGACTTCTATCACGAAGTTGCTCATCAAGCTGCTATGATTTGTGAATCCGTTTTACAAAAAAATGGTATTAGAGCTGTTGTTACGTATAGAGCAAAACAACTCGAAAGTTTGCGCGAAAAGATTATAAGAAGAAATGAAATTAGACAATATAAATATTTTGATGATATTTTGAAAGACCTTGTCGACTTAGCGGGAGTTAGAATAGCTGTTTATTTTACAAGCAATAAAGATGAAATCGGAAGACTAATATGTAAAGAATTTCTCACTATTAAGCGGCGTTCTTTTCCAAATGCAGATCCTAATAGAGAAGACAAAAATCAGTTTTTAAAGAATTACTCAGGTTATGAAGCTGTTCATTATCGTGTAAAACTTGACGATAGTAGACTTGATGAACATAAAAAAAAGTATGCAAATACCCAAATTGAGATTCAGGTTGCATCATCGCTAATGCATGCATGGTCTGAAGTTGAACATGAATTAGTATATAAACCGCGAATTGGTGATTTAACAAAAGACGAAGTATCGGTATTAGATGAACTCAATGGATTAATACTTGATGGTGAAGTTCTGATGGAAAAACTCCAGGATACATTTAAGAAACGTCTAAATTTCCTAGACCACCAGTTCAACAATCATTTTGAATTGGCAGC
>CAYZED010000012.1:34418-38204 GCA_964477445.1 uncultured Clostridiaceae bacterium
ATGAAGACATTAGACGAAACTTCTTAATGGGTAGGGTAGATGTACTGTGCCGTTTCTTAGGGCATTTAGGTATAGATAACCCAGGAAGCATCCAAAAATATCTCCAAAACTTAGAAGTACATTTATCTCATAACAGTAATTTAACTATCGCTGATTGCTTTGCTGAAATGGTTTTAAGAGAACATTCTACCGGATGGTATGAATATGCTATAGCACGATTCGAAGCTAGAATGCATAATTCTTACAAATGGGACGAAAAACCTGGTAGGTTAGCATTCTTTAGGAATGAATCAGTACGAAACTTTTTTAATTTATGGCATAGCTTTGATTTAATAATTAGAAGAACTTGCCGTCAAAATGGCTTAAATAATGAGTGTACGGCTTCAGTCGGAAAGATTTTGCTCAAACTACTCCATAATAACGGAATCACACTTGATGATGATATTTTTAGTAATCTAATCTCGGTATCATCATTTAGAAAAAAAATTCTTTTTACTCATTTTGAGCTACCGGAGCTTAAAACTGTTGAATTTAACTACAGATTACTAAAGAACTCGGTTTTGCAGGTGCGAAGAGTATTCCCGGCTGAGTACCAAAATGTTTTTGAAGAAGAGATCGAGAATTTTAAAATTTCCATTGACATATAATGTATATATGGTAAAATAAGACATGGCTTGTTTCATTATGAAGCAAGTCTTTTATTTTGTGTTAAAAAGTATTTTTTTACCGAAAACACAAACTATTGGAATATATAAGTTAAAGATTATATTTAATATTATGGAGGCAAATACTATGTCAATTAAAATTGTAAAAAGATTATCCCTTTCCCAAACTTTTTTATTCATAATGATAGTTTTATTCATTATGACGATGCTTAGCTCACTGATAATCTTATCTTCTGACGCAACGGCGGCAGTTATTACTAAGGTAAGTATTCCGATAGTGAAAATCAATAACAAAAATATGAATTTTAAGAAGAAAGCATTTATAGCAGAAAAGAATTCTCAATTTAAAATGGGAACACCAATGCTGCCTATAGAGAGTATCGCTAGATCTCTTATCTATAAGACAAGTTTAAATAAGAAAAAAATGATTCTGACTATAACTAGGCCAAAATCAACTTTTAAAGCAGTTATTGATCTTAGAAAAGCGCTAATAATAATGGGAAATAATCCACCGATTCCAGGCGGAATAATACCGAAGTATAAAAATGGAGCGGTTTACGTAACGCCAGCTTATATCGAAAAAATTCTTGGAGTTACATGTGATTGGTGGCGTGACAGCAAAGTCGCGTCGATTTACACAAAAAGTAAGAAAGCTACTCTTTATCAAAGAATAATGTCCAGCGGCGAGTGGAAAGTTATATATATTAGTCGTGACAAACAAGAAACCGATGTCGCCTCGAAAGATGAAAACATTGAGATTAAGATACATTTTGCGAAGTCGTTTAATTGTGGGAATCCATATAGAGCAAATTGTTCTGAGGCAAGCTTCTCAACGAACTATTACGATTTAAAAAACAGAAGAAAAGCACAAGAATTGATAAAACTCGCATATCCTACTGAATACATTAAGGTCTACCACTTATATATGCTAACGTTGCGGGAAGAAATTTATCAGTCATTTTCCTCAGATAATGAGCCTGGGGTGATGAATTTGGTTTTTGATAATAGGAATATTTCAATTCTTAAAGTTGTATTTGGTATAAGTCCGTGTACTGGATTTTCGATTGGGTTCAAAAATCAGAAATACATCGATACACCTTCACCAATAATTGATGTTCCTCAAGCAAAATCTGGTGGTTGGGAAGATGAGATTAAATTTTTTAAATTAAAGGATGAAACATGGTATTAAAAAGAATTCAAATTAAATCAATTTTATTTTTACTATTTTCTATGATTTTTCTTATTGTTTTAAATTTTAATTCAAGAGTATTTGCTGATGTTACAGGAAACCAAATAGTCATAAAGGTTACGCCATATGTTAATGGAGTGGCAGATACATCTAGCATTTCATATGGTTCTACAAGTTTCGAGGTTAGTAATGACAACTCATCTAGCGTTGATTACTATTTAGTTCAAGCTTATATGCAAGGAGTTGGAACAGATAAAATATCAAGTTTAAAAGTGACATATCCGAACGGAATTATCGATACGTTTTTCACGAGTCCAGATGGAAAAGTCAGTTATTATTCTTCAGAATTAAGCCAGACTAGTGGTCTCGGAAATTTTAAATTCGAAGTCAATACAGAAAATTTCAATCTTTATTCCTCTATCACAGTTTCAACATTTTACGTATATTATAATCCTGAAGCCACTACCAGATGGCTAACAGTGGGGCTTGTGGTACACAAAATTGACAGTCTAGAAGTTAACCTAGGACGGGATGACTTTGGCGGTGTTGGAGGTTACCAGATTGATTCAGGTAATTTTTTAAATGAAAAAGGCAAGGCCGATTTAGCGGCTGATATAGCAGAGCTTTCGCCACAGTTAGGCAGTAAAGATAGCTATATGATAACTTATTCACTAATAGTCAAATTATATGTGGTTAATTCCTCAAATATTGAATACTATGATTTATGGGGTTATCAGAAAGCAGATAAAACAAATCCAATAAATAGATTTGCTTTGTGGTCGAGCGGCTCAAAAGATTCATTCTATTCAATGTCGAAGTTAAATCGTTCCTTTTCACCATCACTCACTGGAACTGTGACGTTTAGATATTTGAATAATTCTGGACAGCTTATTTCTACAACAAATCCCAAAACAGCTACGTATACATTTAATCCAGCAAAGTCATCACCTATAAGCATTCCTAAGTCTGATATTATAGGGTATACATTCTCATCGGCTAATGTGACAGATTATAGAGGTGCATATTCAAGTTCAACATCGCCATTTACTATTTACTTTAATAAAGATAATAAAAATGCGAGTATTGATTTCGTATATTATTTTGGAACCCCTACGCCTACAGCTACCCCCACGCCTACAGCAACCCCCACGCCAACGGTAACCCCCACGCCTACAGCTACCTCCACGCCAACGTTAACCCCTACACCCACAGGAAGCATACCGCCAAGCGGAAGCCCGACAGCGACAGGAAGTATACCGCCGAGCGGAAGCCCGACGCCCACAGGAAGTATACCGCCAAGCGGAAGCCCGACACCTACTCCAACGCCAACTCCAACTCCAACAGTAACGCCAACTCCAACACCACCGCCAGTGGAGAACTCTACGTTTTTAGTTTATGTTAGAAAGTTTCCAGGAAATTTTGAGCCAATTGCTGGAGCTAGTGTAGATCCACAAATTGCTGGAATATCACCTGCAACCACTAATAGCAGTGGGTTTTGTAGCTTTACTGTTCCGGGAGATTCAAATACTATTATCCAAGCTATAACATTGGGAGGACCACGCCAGGTAATACTACTGTGGTTGTTTATGTAGATTTAGCTGCTTTGCCTCCATCAGCCGCAAAGGTATTAGTTCATGTAGGTCAATATAACCCCGATAATATATACGGAACCAATGTTGAGAATGCAATTGTTCATGCTGGTAATTATGGCGATTATACTACTGATGTAAATGGATGGGCGCAGCAATTAAATTTTTATAATTCTGACAATGTAAATTTTTGGGCTGAGAAAAATGGTCATAGATCTTTTAACAACTTGACTTCTATCCCCCAAAACTATGATGGTTATATGTATGTTTGGCTATTACTAGATGATCCAAATGCAACTATAGTGGTTTCAATATATTATATGAATGGTTCCTTAATGCAAGG
>CAYZED010000012.1:38214-71537 GCA_964477445.1 uncultured Clostridiaceae bacterium
GCCACTGGGTTTAAATGAAATCGAAGCTTCTTGGCCACCATATGAAATTTTGTATCCTAATAAAATACTAAGGGTTAACTTAGTTCGCGGGGAAGATTCTTTTATGGGTTACTATTATTACACTATAATTATGGAGCCAAAACCACCTATTACTAAAAAACTATCGAATTTCAGAGTAACTATGATTCATGATTTCCATTTGGAGAGCTATTATAAAAATAATGGTGGAGGGACTAATTTGTATGAAGAAAAGCCTCTGAATGTTAATTCAATGGGAATTGATAAAAACACATTCTTAGGTATTCCAAGTGTTGGTTCGAGTTTCAAAAGTTTGACAAAAGGTTATAAATTTGATTTCAAAATTGATAGTGAAGGTTTTAACGACTCAGATTCTTCAATTCGGATTGGCGTAAAATACTACACTGTATTAAATGGTATTCCTGAGCAAAAAAGTCCGGAGCGGCAGGTTTTTTGGCGAGATAGTAATGGAAAAATCATAAAAATTGGTGAGGAGGGCCATAGCAAATACAAAGAAATAATTTTAACGCCAACAAATCGAGAAATTACTTCTGAGAGTGATGGCATATGGACGGGGAGTTTTTTAATTCCTGGAACTGCGTTTGCGACACCAATGGGAACAAGCTTAAATGAAGCCTCTAATCTATTCAAGACATATACTTATTTAAAAGAGGATATAATTGTTGGTTTTAGTATTAAAGGTTATGTTGGAGAAGATCAGATTTTTGATTATAATGAATCAAATTGGCCGTTAGAAAGAACAAATTCTATAGCGCCCTATGGGATAGGAGATGTTATTAGATATAACTGGAATTCAAATTGCTTATGGGATATTAAAAAACGCATTATCTTCTGAATTTGTTGCGTCGAGCCTTAATCATCGCTATAATATATATGTTATAAGTAAAAAAACAAGTTTGTATATTAGTAAATTAATACTCACTTATAATACTCACTTATAATACTCACTTATAATACTAAGTTATAATACTCAGTATAATACTCAGTATAATACTCAGTATAATACTCAGTATAATACTTAAAAAATGCGATGATAAAGGTGGTGCTGAATTGGCACGTAAATATTCAACCGAAAAAAAAATGACTAGTCCTAAGCAACCATCAATGAAACCAACTAAGCAACCTTTGAAAAAAGAGAGCTATAACACCTCGAAAAAAATTAAGAATTTAAAAACACCTAAATCAAATAATGGAAATAAAATCAAATACGAGATAATTGGAGTACTGTTAATCTTAATTTCAGTACTTCTTGGCTTGAGTTTATTTGTAATAAACAAAGGAATTATTGGAGAATATTTTTCAAAAACTCAACTAGGAATCTTCGGAATGTCGGCATATTTCTTTCCACTACTTTTAATCTTTCCAGGACTAGCACTTATTCTTGGGAAGGATAAAATCGGAATTAACGTTAGATATTTTGGCTATGTGTTACTGTTTATTTCATTTTCGGCAGCGTTGTACCTAGGAAGTAAGAGTGCTTTTCCCTTTAATGAAGCGGATTTTAATGTAGGAATTAATAAATTCTTAGAAAATGCATGGTTTCTGGGCACAGATAGTATTGGAGGCGGAGTGATTGGCTCGTTTCTCGGAGGCTCATTGTTTTACTGTTTTGGTATTGCTGGAAGTATAGTACTTGTGCTTTTCCTTGTATTAATTTCGATTTTGATGATTTTTAAAGTTTCTTTTTCTTCACTCTTAATTAAAGTGAAACAAGTTTTTGACAAAATCATTTTTAGTTTTGAAGAAGCTTCAATAAATATGAAAAACAGAAGAATTCAAGAAAAGGAAATTGCAGAAAAAACTAAAGAAAATAATAAAGATAGTAATAAAGATAAAAATAAAGATAATAATAAAGAAAACCAGGAAAGTATAAAAAACTTAAATAACAATACCGGAATTGGGCGTTTTGATCTTAGCGAAGAAGAACATCAAGCAGAAATTCTTTTAAGTAATTTAGAACGTGTTAAACCAAATGATAAAGTTGATATTTCATTTAGAAAGAATAATATAGTAACATTTGTTAAGGATTTTGGTGATAACTTATTCAATAATGAACCACCACTTGAATTTGATAGAAATGAAAAAATCGAAAATCTCTTGGGTAAGACAGTTGGCGAATATAAAAGTGGCGCTAATAATCAATTAAATAACAATAATATGATTAATCATAGAAATACTTTTGATCATAAAAACACTATTGATAACGAAAATGCTATGGATTATGAGAATGCATTTTCTGCTAAGAGTTTTTATACACCATCTTTTATTGACGAGAAATCAAAGGGGAGCAATGTTCAAATAGATAAAACAGTTATTCCTTTAAATTTACCTCACGGGATTGACGCAGTAGATTTAGATTGTAAATATAAACTTCCGAGTTTTGATTTGTTGAATAAAGCAGGAAAGACTAATAGCTCCTTATCAGATATGGAAGTCAAAACTAATGCGAAAATTTTGCAAGAAACTCTTGATAATTTTGGAGTATCCGCGACTATACTGGATGCATCTGTCGGCCCATCAATTACAAGATATGAGCTACAGTTGGCTCCAGGAGTTAAAGTTAGTAAGATTTCAAGTTTATCAGAGGACATTTCCTTAAGTCTTGCTTCTCCAGGAATAAGAATAGCACCTATACCTGGGAAAGCAGCTATAGGTATAGAAGTACCAAATAAAATTGTTAGTAATGTTTATTTAAGAGATGTATTGGAATCCCATGAATTTCAACATAGCAAATCAAAACTGACTATAGCACTTGGTAAAGATGTTGCAGGCGCGAATATTATTGGTGACCTCTCAAAAATGCCTCATTTACTTATTGCTGGGTCCACGGGTTCAGGAAAGAGTGTATGTGTTAACACATTAATCGCAAGTATATTGTATAAAGCCACTCCCGATGAAGTAAAGCTAATTATGATTGACCCGAAAGTTGTAGAACTTAGTATTTATAAAGAAATTCCCCATCTTCTAGTACCTGTTGTTACTGATCCGAAAAAGGCTGCAGGTGCACTTAATTGGGCAGTTCAGGAGATGACCGAAAGATATAAACTTTTTGCTGGAGCAAGTGTGAGAGACATTACTGGTTTTAATGCTTCAGAAAAAGTAGAGCATATTAAACTACCTCATATTGTAGTGTTGATTGACGAGTTAGCAGATCTTATGATGGTTGCACCAGGCGATGTTGAAGATTCAATTTGTAGACTTGCTCAGATGGCCAGAGCGGCTGGTATACATCTTGTTATTGCTACACAAAGACCTTCGGTAGACGTAATTACAGGATTAATCAAGGCAAATGTTCCGTCTAGAATTTCTTTTGCAGTTTCGTCTTCGATAGATTCAAGGACAATCTTAGATGAAGGGGGTGCCGAAAAACTTCTTGGAAAAGGGGATATGCTTTTTTATCCAGTCGGATTCCCAAAACCAATGCGTGTTCAAGGTGCTTTTGTATCTGAAAAGGAAATTGAGAAATTAGTTGATTTTGTTAAAAATCAAGTTAAACCAGAATATAATGAGGACATAATAAAAGAACTTGAAGAGACTGTCGACTCGCCAGATATTATTGAAGATACCGATGTACTTCTGACGGAAGCTATGGGAATTGTTGTAGATACAGGTCAAGCTTCCATTACCCTACTACAAAGGCGTCTGAAAATTGGATATAATCGTGCAGCTAGACTTATTGACCAGATGGAAGAGCGTCGAATAATTGGAGGCTACGAGGGAAGTAAACCAAGAAAAGTTTTGGTTTCGAGAGACCAAATAGATGAATGGGCTATGGAAAACGAAAAATAGTATTTTGTTTAAATTTACCATTGCATTCTCGATTGCAAGAGGTTGAGTTTAAGAAAGGCGAAAAAATTGAGTACGAAAGTTGCCCTTATTTCATTAGGGTGTTCAAAGAATCTGGTAGATTCAGAAGTTATGTTAAAAATCATTGGAGATTCAGATTATACTCTTGTTAACGATATCAATGATGCTGATATTGCGATAATAAACACATGTGGATTTATTGAAAGCGCAAAACAAGAATCCATAGATACTATTATCTCAGCTGGAGAGCTGAAGAAAGCTGGAAAGCTGACTGGAATTATTGCAGCGGGGTGCTTAGCAGAAAGGTATAATTCTCAACTATTAGAATTGTTGCCAGAACTAGACGGAGTAATTGGTGTTGGTGATTACAAAAATATCAATGGTGTGCTTGAGAAACTGAATTCTGGTGAGAAAATATTAGAATTTGGTCATCAGGAAGAAATTGATATTAATCAGTTGCCAAGAGTTATATCTACTGGAGCTTTTAGTGCTTACATTAAAATAGCTGAAGGATGCGATAACAGGTGTACTTATTGTGCGATACCTTCTATCAGAGGAAAATATCGGAGTAGAAGGTTCGAAGATATTATAGCTGAAGCTAAAACTCTTGCTGCAGTTGGAATTAAAGAGCTAAATGTTATAGCGCAAGATACAACACGCTATGGAATTGATTTATACGGAGAATTAAAAATTTCAGAGCTTTTGGTTGAACTAGAAAAAATTGAAGGTTTTCAGTGGATACGACTTTTATACTCGTACCCTGATAGCTTCTCAGATGAATTAATTCAAGTAATAAAAAATTCTAAACACATATGTCACTATCTAGATATTCCGATTCAGCATGCTAATAATCGCATTTTAAAGAAAATGGGAAGAAGAACAAATCAAAACGAGTTGGTTTCTTTAATTGAAAAGCTTAGAAAAGAAATACCTGACATTATTATTAGAACGTCTATTATTGTCGGTTTTCCTGGTGAAGAAGAAGAAAGCTTTGAAGATTTGTATTACTTTGTTAAAAAGATGAAATTAGATAGAATGGGAGTCTTCACATATTCACGCGAAGAAGGTACACCAGCATATCGAATGAAAAATCAACTGAATGAAAGCATTAAACAAAATCGTCAAGATCAACTAATGATGCTACAACAAGAAATATGTTCGGCTACAAATAATGAAAGAATCGGGAAAATATTCGATGTGTTAATAGAAAAAGTTGAATTCGTTAAGGATAATAATTCACTAAGTGAAGCTTTCTTTAAATATGAAGGTAGAACTTACATGGATGCTCCAGAAATTGATGGATTAATTACTTTTTTTGACAAAGAAAAAATCGAAGTTGGAACTTTTATAAAAATTAAAGTAACTTCAGCAACTGAATATGATTTGATTGGAGAAAGAATATGAATATTGCAAACAAATTTACAATATCAAGAATTATACTAATCCCTGTTTTTATTTTAACAATGTTGGTTAATTTCAAGTATCATATGGAGATTTCCCTGCTTATTTTTATTTTGTGTTCGGTAACCGACTATATTGATGGATATTTAGCTAGAAAACTGAATCTTATTTCGGATTTTGGTAAGTTTCTTGATCCATTAGCTGATAAATTATTAACTTCTGCTGCATTCATTTTATTAGTTGAAATGGGAAAAATCCCTGGTTGGGTTGTATTTGTTATAGTAGCTAGAGAATTTGCGGTTACTGGACTTCGTGGAATTGCGGCTTCACATGACAATGTTATCGCTGCTAGTTTTTATGGGAAAATCAAAACTGTTCTTCAAATGATAACAATAATTATTTTACTTTTGAATAATTGGCCGTTTATCATAATTAACTTGCCAGTTGATCAAGTAGCGATTTACTTAACTATGATCGTAACCTTCTTGTCAGGCGCTGATTATTTTTGGAAAAGCAAAGATGTTATTTTGAAAAACATGTGAGGTAGTTTTGAAAAATATATGAGGTAATATTATTAAACTCTCATAATACAACGAACCATTCATAATAATTAAAAGATTAATCGAGGTAGATTTATATGAAATGTGAAATCATAAGTGTTGGAACTGAGTTACTACTTGGAAATATTCTTAACACAAATAGTAAATACCTTTCAGAACGCTTAGCGAGTCTAGGCCTTGATGTATATAATCATATTACGGTTGGAGATAATGAAAACAGACTTAAAAGTGTTGTGGATGATGCCTTTAAGAGAAGCGATTTACTAGTTTTTACAGGCGGACTGGGGCCTACGGATGATGATATGACTCGCGAAACTGTCGCTAGTGCAATGAATCTCCCAATACATGTAGATAATGAAATTCTTTTTAAAATTGAGTCTTTTTTTAAAAAAATTGGTCGCCCGATGGCAGACATAAATAAAAAACAAGCCAATGTACCATTAGGAGCTAAAGTACTTGAAAATAGTAATGGCACCGCACCTGGGCTGATTTTGTCCTCAAATGGGAAATATGCTGTATTACTACCAGGCCCGCCATCAGAAATGATCCCTCTTTTTGAAGAAAAAGTTGTCGATTGGATAAAAAGCATAACAAATTCCCAAGTAATAGAATCAAGAATTTTAAGAATTGTTGGCATTGGTGAATCATCAGTCCAAGAAAGACTTCAGCATATTTTTGATAACCAGTCAAATCCTTCATTAGCTCCTTACGCAAAAAATAGTGAAGTGCATCTTAGAATTACTGCTAAAGCAAAGAATACTGAGGAAGCTATCAATTTAATCAAACCTATGGAGAATGAAATCTTAGAAATACTTGGAGATGCTGTATACGCCTTTGACAATAGTTCTTTAGAAGAGACAGTAGTTAGTTTGGCTAAGTCAAAAAAACTTACCCTAGCCACTGCTGAAAGCTGTACAGGGGGATTAATATCGAGCCGAATTACTGACGTTTCGGGTTCGTCAGATATTTTTTTAGGTGGTGTAGTTAGTTATAGCAACGACTTAAAAATAAGTATATTAAAAATTAATGAAGAGACTTTAAATAAATTTGGGGCTGTAAGCGCTGAAGTCGCATTTCAGATGGCTGAAGGTGCAAGAGCAATAACTGGCGCAGATATTGGGATTTCATCCACAGGAATCGCAGGTCCGAATGGTGGCAGTGTTGAAAAACCTATCGGACTATCATATATTGCTATTTCTACATCTGAAGGTACAGAAGTATTTAAAAATATGGCTTTTGGTAACAGAGAAAAAATAAAATGGCAAACCAGCACAAGAGCGCTTGACATAATCAGAAGGAAAATGTTATTATAAATGTAATTAAATGTATTCTATTGACAACTTAATTTTTGGTGATTATAATTAAAATAGAACAGATGTTCGACTTGAAAGAGGGGTGTATTTATTTAATGACAAATGATAAAAAGAAAGCAATTGAAACCGCTATGGCGCAAATAGAGAAACAATTTGGAAAAGGTGCCATAATGAAACTCGGCGAAAATACTAAGATGAATCTAGAAGTAATTTCTACTGGATCTATTGAGCTAGATCTAGCACTTGGAATAGGTGGTGTACCAAGAGGAAGAATTATTGAAATTTTTGGTCCTGAGTCTTCTGGTAAAACTACTGTTGCTCTTCATATTATTGCTGAAGCACAGAAAGCAGGAGGAGAAGCTGCATTTATTGATGCTGAACATGCTCTTGACCCAGTATATGCTAAAAACCTAGGCGTGGATATTGATAATTTATTAGTTTCGCAGCCAGATACAGGAGAACAGGCTCTCGAAATTGCTGAAACACTGGTAAGAAGTGGCGCGATAGATGTCGTAGTTATTGACTCCGTTGCTGCATTAGTTCCTAAGGCCGAAATAGACGGTGATATGGGAGATAGCTTCATTGGTCTCCAAGCTAGACTTATGTCTCAAGCTCTTCGTAAATTAGCTGGCGTTGTAAATAAATCGAAGACAACAGCTATTTTTATTAATCAGTTAAGAGAAAAAATTGGAGTTATGTTCGGTAGCCCAGAAACTACACCAGGAGGTAGAGCACTGAAATTCTACGCTTCTGTGAGACTGGATGTCAGAAAAATTGAAACTATTAAAATCGGAAACGATATGACTGGTAATAGAACTCGAGTTAAAGTAGTTAAGAACAAAGTAGCGCCTCCTTTTAAACAGGCTGAATTTGATATCATATATGGTGAAGGAATTTCACGAGAGGGCAGCGTTTTGGATGTTGCGGTAAATAATGATATTGTATTAAAAAGTGGTGCATGGTATTCATATGGTGATACTAGACTCGGTCAAGGCCGAGAAAACTCTAAACAGTATCTTAAAGATAATCCTGAAACTTGTAAAGAAATCGAGAAAAAAGTTCGAGATTTCTTTAACCTTGGAGTAGTCTCGGCTACACCTATTGAAGCTATAGAATCTGACGACTTTTAAAAATTAGGCCTTCGGGCCTTTTGTTTTTATATAATAAAGTATATTTTTTTCGAAGTCGAAAAGCATTGCACACTAAAGGCTACAGTGAAGTCGTCTTTTTACAGGAGAAAATTTTATGAGAGTTAATGAAATAAAAAAATCCGAAGATAAAACAACAAAATATAGTAATACGGTCATTTTTGAAGATGGGTCAACATTAACTGTCTCAAAATCAGAAATGGCTGAATTCGGGTTGTTCGCTGATTCGAACGTGGGCTTTGATAACATAGAAACTCTTGAAACGTGTGTTCTTGAGAGACGCGGTAAGACTTATGCTCTCAGGCTTTTGACTAGATCAAACTTATCAGCTTCTCAATTAGAAAAGAAACTCAAAGAACAAGAATATTCAAACATCATTATTTCTAGTGTTATGTTTTGGCTCGAAGAACGAGGTATAATTAACGATGAATTATTCGTTGAAAACTTTATTACATATAATAAAAAGAACAAAAGCAAGAAACAGATAATATATAAATTAATGGATAAAGGAATAGAAAAAAATATCATCATTGATAAGCTAGAGACTGCTGAATTTGATGAAATTGAAGATGCAATTGAAATGGCAAAGAAAAAAATGAGGCCGTTTTTTATTGATGGACTACCCGATTCCTTAACATTAAGGACACAAAAAGATAAAATTCTTGGTTATTTATTCAGAAAAGGTTTTGCTTATGAATCCTGTAAAAATGCTGTATCAATTGCTATTAAAGCATTAAGCGAAGAATTTCTCGAGTAAATAAATTATACAGTAATATGTTTATGTATTGAAAATTCCTTGACAATTGTTGGTTCAACGATATAAAATTACAATGATGTGGTGAACTTTTATGGTTTCTAAGAACGTGGATACCAATATTCTATAAGATTAAAAATATATTAAGGAGGTGAATGGCATAGAAGATTCATTAATAAGCGTAATAATACCGATTATTATCGGAGTGGTTTCCCTGGCTATAGGCGGAACTATCGGATTCATATATAGAAGAAATATAGCTGAAGCAAGGATTGGTTCAGCGGAACAAGAATCTAAAAGAATCTTAACTGATGGTCTAAAACAAGCAGAAACAGCTAAGAAAGAATCACTTCTTGAAGCAAAAGAAGAGATACACCGACTGAGAAGCGAAGTAGACAGAGAAATTAAAGAGAGAAGAACCGAAATTCAAAGAATCGAAAAAAGATTCCTACAAAGAGAAGAAACTCTTGATAAAAAAGTTGAATCCGTTGAACAAAAAGAAGAATTAGTAGCTAAGAAGATTAAAGACACTCAAAAAATAAATGATGAAGCTGCAGAATTGTATAATAAACAACTTCAAGAATTAGAAAGAATCTCTGGGCTATCATCTGATGAAGCAAAACAATTATTACTTAATGACTTAGAGAGACAGATTAGACACGAATCAGCGATTATGATAAAAAACATTGAATCGAAAGCAAAAGAAGAAGGCGATAGATTAGCAAGAGAAATCGTCGGAACCGCTATTCAGAAATGTTCGGCAGATCATGTCGCAGAAACTACTGTTTCTGTAGTTCCACTTCCTAATGATGAAATGAAAGGAAGAATAATTGGTAGGGAAGGTAGAAATATCAGAACTATTGAAACGCTCACGGGTATTGATTTAATTATTGATGACACCCCTGAAGCTGTTATTCTTTCAGGATTCGATCCTATTAGAAGAGAAATTGCAAGAGTTGCATTAGAAAAATTAATAGTTGACGGAAGAATACATCCAGCACGCATCGAAGAAATGGTAGAAAAAGCGCGATCGGAAGTTGATAATTATATCAGAGAAGAAGGCGAACAAGCTACTTTTGAAACTGGTGTACATGGATTACATCCAGAAATCGTTAAATTACTCGGACGTTTGAAATTCCGAACAAGTTATGGTCAAAATGTTCTTAAACACTCGATAGAAGTTGCACATTTAGCAGCAGCTATGGCCGCTGAGATTGGCGCAGATGTTAAATTAGCTAAGAGAGCTGGGCTTCTACACGATTTAGGAAAAGCAGTTGATCATGAAGTGGAAGGACCACACATCCAAATTGGTGGAGACCTCGCAAAAAAATACAAAGAGTCTCCAGAAATTATCCACGCTATCATGGCGCATCATGGCGACATTGAAGCCACCACCATCGAAGCAGTTCTAGTACAGGCCGCAGACGCTATATCAGCTGCTAGACCTGGTGCGAGAAGAGAAACTTTGGAATCATACATCAAAAGACTTGAGAAACTTGAAGAAATTGCTAATTCAATACCTGGTGTCGAAAAATCATTCGCTATTCAAGCTGGCAGAGAAATCCGAATACTAGTCAAACCAGATGAAGTAACAGATGCAGAGACTGTTCTTGTCGCAAGAGATATTGTAAAAAGAATACAAGAAGAGCTCGAATATCCAGGGCAAATCAAAGTAAATGTATTGAGAGAAACTAGAGCTATTGAATACGCCAAATAATTTATGAGAAAAAAGGATGTGAGTATTCACATCCTTTTAAATTGAAGCAGAGGTGTTTATGAATATACTATTCATTGGAGATATAATTGGTCGTCCTGGCAGGACATTTTTAAAAAACAATCTTGATTTTTTGAAAGAAAAATATAAGATTGACTTTACAATTGCAAATGGTGAAAATTCTTCTGGAGGACTTGGAATAACAGAAGAAACATATAAAGAACTTATAGAAATGGGAATTGATGTTATCACTCTTGGTAATCATACTTGGTCAAAAAGAGATACCGCTGAATTTTTGCCTAACAAGAAAAACATCGTAAGACCCGCTAACTACTCGGCACTTTGCCCTGGAAAAGGTTATACTATTATGGAGAAGAATAAAAAAAGAATTGCAGTTATTAATCTCGCTGGAAGAGTTTATTTAGAAAATTGTGACTGTCCATTCACGACTTCAGACAAAATATTGAAAGAAATTAGTGAATTGTCAGATATTATAATTGTAGATATTCATGCAGAAGCTACAAGCGAAAAAATTGCACTTGGACATTATTTAAATGGTAGGGTTACTGCTGTTTTGGGTACCCATACTCATGTTCAAACTGCAGATGAAAAAATATTGGATCAAGGCACTGCATACATAACAGATGTTGGTATGACTGGTCCACACGACTCTGTACTTGGAGTCGAAAAAGAGATAATCATTAAGAAGTTTTTAGATGGAATGCCTGCTAAATTTGATTTAGCCAAAGAAGATGTTCACTGGGGCGCTGTTGTAATTGATGTTGACGACTATGGGCGCGCTAATTCTATAAAAAGAATCCAGTAAAATTGAAAGAGTCCAGCAAAAAGTATAGAATTCAGCAAAACAATTCAGTAAAACAAATCAGTAAAATGAATAGAATCCAATAAACAATAAGAACGGAGAGTTATAGATGAAATATTGTGATCTACATATACATTCAACGATTTCTGACGGAAATTTAACACCTGAACAAATTGTTGATTTTTCAATAAAAAAAGGGTTATCAGCGATTTCAATTACGGATCATGATTCATTAGATGCAATAGATTTAGCGATTAATTACTCAGTGGGAAAAAGAATAGAAATAGTACCGGGAATTGAACTCAGTACAAAATATATTCCAGAAAACGATTCGAATAGTGAGATAAAAGGTAATATTAATCCATACAATGAAGAGATTCATTTACTTGGATATTATTTAGATTATAAGTCAAAAATCTTAAAAGAGCTTTTAGATGAAATAGTAAACTCTCGTCAGACAAGAGCTATTAGAATGATAGATAACCTAAATGAAATCGGTGTAAATATTTCTCTAGATGATGTTAAGGAGCGATCGGGAAATGATATTATTGGTCGTCCGCATATCGCTGATTCAATGGTTGCTGGTGGATATGTTACAAATCGTAATGAAGCCTTTAGGGATTATCTTATAAAAGGAAAACCTGGATATGCAACTAGATTTAAGCCTAATGTTAGAGAAGTAATTAAGTTATTAAAATCTATTGGTGGAGTGCCTATTCTTGCTCATCCTGGTATTATCGAAAATCAAGAACTCATTGGATTGATAATAAACGAAGGAGTTATGGGTCTTGAGGTATATCATTCAAAACATACAAGAGATGATAATCATAAATATTTACAGATAGCTGAAGCAAGAAACTTACTTATTTCAGGCGGTTCTGATTGTCATGGACCAATTACTGATTTTCCGCCTATGATAGGAAATTATGTTGTAGAATATAAATATCTTGAAAAAATTAAGAACGCGGCAGCAAATTTATAAAAATAAGATAAAATTTGATGAATAATATTGTAAAATCGGAGGATTTGTATGGAACATAAAGTATCAAAGAAAGCCTCATCTATAGTTTCATCATTAACACTTGCTATAGACGTAAAGCTAAAAAAAATGATAGCAGATGGAATAAAAGTATATGGTTTTGGTGCTGGCGAACCAGATTTTGACACGCCTCAATACATCCAAGAAGCGGCTAGAGAAGCTCTTGAAAAAGGAATGACAAGATACGTGGCGGTTCAAGGAACTTTAGAATTAAGAAAAGCTATTTGTTCAAAATTATTGAGAGAAAATGATGTTGAATATACACCTGAATGTATATTAACTTCTTCAGGAGCGAAGCACTCGTTAACAAATGCATTTGCTGCAATTCTTGATCCAGAGGATGAAGTGATTCTTCCTGTTCCTTTTTGGGTTAGTTATACCGAAATAATAAAATTAAATGATGGTGTTCCAGTTATAATTAATACAAAGCTTGAAAATGGGTTCAAACTTACTGCAGAAGAGCTTGAAGCCGCTATTACACCAAAAACAAAAGCCTTGTTAATAAATAATCCAAATAATCCAACGGGTTCAATTTATACGCGAGAAGAATTATTATCACTATCAAACGTAGCTATAAAGCATAAGATTTATATTATTTCAGACGAGATTTATGAACGTCTAACTTATGACGGAAAAAAACACATTAGTATTTCATCACTAAGTGAAAGAATCAAGGAACAGACAATTTTAATAAATGGAATGTCCAAGTCATATGCTATGACCGGATGGAGATTAGGTTATATAGCAGCAAACGAACATCTTATAAAAGCTATGTCAGCCGTCCAAAGCCACGCAGTGTCACATCCTAGCACAATCACTCAGCACGCTGCAACTGTGGCTCTCAACGGACCACAAGACGATTTAAACAATATGATAAATGAGTTTGAAAAAAGAAGAAATTATATGTACGAAACTCTTTCTAAAATAAATGGTTTTAAGTGCATATATCCTGAGGGCGCATTTTATGTTTTTACTGATATTTCTGAGCTTTATGGAAAGAAATTTTGTGGAGAAACGCTGACAAACTCAGTACAATTTGCTAATATACTATTAGAAAAAGGTCATATTGCAGTCGTTCCGGGTGCTGCATTTGGACTAGATAAATATATTAGGTTATCCTATGCAACATCTATGACTATTATTATACCTGGACTAGAAAAATTAAAAAATTTCTTAGAAGAAAACATAATATAAATTAATATGCACTTTGAAAGGAAATGACCATGGAAAAAAGAAACACGAACGAATATCAAAACCCTTTAGTAAACAGATACGCAAGTCAAGAGATGTCCTTCATTTTTTCAGATGATTTTAAGTTTACAACCTGGAGAAAACTTTGGATTGCTCTTGCAGAGGCTGAAGCTGAGCTCGGATTACCAATTACTCAAGAACAAATTCAAGAACTTAAAGATAATGTCAATAATATTAACTACGAGGAAGCCATAAAAAGAGAAAAAGAGACAAGACATGATGTAATGTCACACGTTCATGCTTATGGCGTACAATGCCCTAATGCAAAACCGATAATCCATTTAGGAGCAACTAGTGCTTATGTAGGCGATAATACAGACATCATCCAAATGGCTGAAGGATTAGAAGTTATAAGAAAGAAAATTATTAATGTAATAAATAATCTTACTCAGTTCTCTTTGAAATATAGAACTCTCCCAGCGTTAGCATTTACGCATTTTCAGGCAGCACAATTAACCACTGTTGGAAAAAGAGCCACACTTTGGATCCAAGATTTGATAATGGACTTAGAGGAACTTGTGTTTGTTACTGGCAACCTTAAATTACTTGGAGTAAAAGGTACAACTGGAACACAAGCTAGTTTTATGAGCTTATTTAATAATGATCATGAAAAAATAAAAGCACTTGAGGACAAAGTAGCAGTTAAAATGGGCTTTAGGAAGTGTTATTCTGTTTCAGGGCAAACTTATAGTCGAAAAGTTGATAGTCAAGTATTAAATACTTTATCTCAAATTGCGGAATCTTGTCATAAATTTTCTAATGATATGAGATTGCTTCAGCACCTTAAAGAAGTAGAGGAACCTTTTGAAAAAAATCAAATAGGATCGTCCGCAATGGCATATAAAAGAAACCCAATGCGTTCTGAGAGAATAGCTGCTCTCTCGAGATTCGTAATAGTAAACTCATTAAATCCTGCATTTACTGCAGCTACACAGTGGTTTGAAAGAACGCTTGATGATTCAGCAAATAAAAGAATCTCAATTCCTCAATCATTCCTTGCAATAGATGGGATTTTAAACTTAATGATAAATATTTCTGGCGGACTTGTAGTTTATGAAAAAATGATACACCGAAGAATTATGCAAGAATTACCATTTATGGCTACTGAGAATATTCTTATGGAAGCGGTTAAACGTGGCGGAGACAGACAAGAATTACATGAAGCGATAAGATTATACTCAATGCAGGCTGCGAAAAACGTAAAAGAAGAAGGACGCGAAAATAATTTAATCGATTTGATCGAAAATGATCCAACATTTAAAATGACGCCAACAGAAATTCGCTCAATTATGGATCCAAAAAACTTTATTGGAAGATCCCCAGAACAAGTTATCGAGTTTTTGGAAGAAAACGTATATCCAACACTTAGAGAAAACATGGATATATTAAATGTAGAAGTTGAGTTAAAAGTATAAAGATAAAAAGTGAATTTGTTGACATAACTAAAAAAGTCATAACTGGGCACATCTTTCAGAGTTTTATTTTTAAGGAGGATCTATCATGCAAAAATCTCCAGTAAAAGCGACTGTTAAAGAAATATTTAAGAATTCAAAGACCTATTTTGGAATGGAATTATTATTTGGTGGTTGGGTAAGAACGGTAAGAGATTCAAAAACATTTGGTTTCATAGAGCTAAATGACGGGAGCTACTTTAAAAATTTACAAATTGTTTTTGATGATACACTTTCGAATTTTTTAGAAATATGTAAATTGAGCGTTGGCTCTTCAATTTCTGTCTCAGGTATATTAATTGAATCTCCTGGAACTAAACAACCTTTTGAACTAAAAGCTACAAATCTTAAAGTTGAAGGGTTTGCAGAGTTGGATTATCCACTCCAAAAAAAACAGCATTCGCTTGAGTTTTTAAGAACTATTCCACACTTGAGACCACGAACAAATACTTTTTCGGCGGCATTTAGAGTTCGGTCAATTTTATCATTCGCGATTCACAAGTTTTTCAACGAAAAAAACTTTGTTTATGTACATACACCAATAATTACTGGTTCAGATACTGAAGGTGCAGGTGAAATGTTCAAAGTTACTACGCTTGATATGGACAATCCTCCTAAAACTAAAATTGGAGCAATTGACTATAAAGAAGATTTCTTCGGAAAGCACACTAACTTAACTGTAAGTGGCCAGCTTAACGTTGAAACTTTTTGTATGGCTTTTAGAAACGTTTATACTTTTGGGCCAACTTTTAGAGCCGAAAATTCAAACACGACGAGACATGCAGCTGAGTTTTGGATGATTGAACCTGAAATAGCTTTTGCAGATATTTTTGACGATATGGACTTAGCTGAAGAAATGATTAAGTATATTATTAAATACGTTTTAGAAAACGCTCCTGAAGAAATCGCTTTCTTTAATCAATTTATCGACAAAACCCTTCTAGAAAGGTTAAGTAACGTTATTGAATCTGATTTTGCTCGAATAACATATACTGAGGCTATTGAAATTCTAAATAAATCTGGTAAAAAGTTCGAATTCCCTGTTAAGTGGGGTATAGACTTACAAACTGAACATGAAAGATATATCACAGAAGAAGTTTATAAAAAGCCAGTTTTTGTTTCAAATTATCCTAAAGATATAAAAGCTTTTTACATGAGAATGAATGAAGACGAAAAAACTGTAGCGGCTATGGATCTTCTGGTGCCAAGTGTTGGCGAAATAATTGGAGGAAGTCAGAGAGAGGAACGCGCTGATGTTCTAGCAAAAAAGATGGATGCGATGGGATTGAACAAAGATGATTATGCATTTTATTTTGATATCAGAAAATATGGCGGGGTTAAACATGCAGGATTCGGACTTGGATTTGAGCGCATGATGATGTATATCACTGGGATTTCTAACATACGCGATGTAATTCCATTCCCTAGAACTGTTAATAATTGCGAATTTTAATGTAGGATTATAATTAAAGTGGTATCATAAAAATGGTACCGCTTTTTTCTGATATATCATAAACAAATTCAATCAAAGGATGTGATTTAATAAACATTTATAATGAAAAAATCAATAATACTTCCAACAAAAAACACAATAATATCTCCAACAAAAAAATCGGAATTCTTATAGTTCATGGTTTTGCTGGTAATTATGGTGAAATAGAGGCACTAGATAATTTTTTCGGTAATTATGGTTATATTACTTCTTGTCCTAAATTAGCAGGGCATTCTGGAAACATCAAAGAATTAAAATTTCTTTCAAAAACAAATCATAATGATTGGATAAATTCAGCGAAAAAAGCGTTTTTTGAACTTGCAGAAATTAGCGATGAAATTATTCTTATAGGATTTTCTATGGGCGGGCTTATAATTACAAATTTGGCCACTGACGATACACTTGTTTCACGCAATAAAATTAAAGGATTAGTACTTTTGAACACGCCAGTGTTTTTTTGGGATATTAAACGCGTTTTAATAAATATATTTAATGATTTTAGAACAAAATCGTTAGTAAATATTATGAGATATCTCAATGGAGCAAAAATTCCAATGAAATCAATGATAGATTTTCAGTCGATACTTAAGAAAACGAAACCGATTTTTTCGGATATTTGTGTGCCAACGTTCATAGCACAGGGTCTAAAAGACGATGCAGTAAAGTATAAAAGTGCAAAATTCATTTATGATAAAATTATAATTAAACAAAAAAATCTAATTTACTACAAAAACAGCGGTCATTTGATATGTGCTTCAGAAGATAAAGACATGCTATTTGTTGATATACTGCTTTTCGTGAATAGTATATTGACAATTTAACATCAATTTCATTCAAAGTTGTGAAAATAAACATAAAAAAAGCTGCATTCTATAATAAAATGCAACTTCATTAGTTAAAATGGCAGGGGTGCAGGGACTCGAACCCGGAACCAACGGTTTTGGAGACCGCTACTCTACCAATTGAGCCACACCCCTGTGACACAAGGATTATTATATTAGATGGAGGGACATAAGTCAATATTTTTTTTCGAATTTCAGGAAAATTTAAGTTTTAAAATTGAAAAAGCAACTCCCTATTTCAAATATGGTTTACTAACATTTAATCAAGTAAATTTTAATAATATTTCATTGTAAACTGCACGAAACAACATTTAAAATTTTTCGTATCTAAAATATAGTTTTATCACAAAAATTTAATAAAAAACGGAGGAAAAAAATAATGTGGACAAGAAAAGAACTGAAAGATCGCGCGAAGAATGTTTTAAGGGGATCGTATATCAAGGCATTTATAGTTTCATTGGTAATAGCTTTTTATAGGCGCGACAGCTAACACAGGTTTTCGTTGGAATTTTAAACAACCAGAAAAAACAGATGTTTCTAACTTTGATTTTACTCAATTTCAAAATAATTTTAAAAACAGCTTTGTACAGGGTGATAATTTTATTGATAGTTTATTGTCAACCTATAATATAAATCCGCCAACTTTTTATGGTATTGTCGCTTTAGTTGGGTCGATTTTAGTCATTGTTATAATTTTAGCAATTTTAGTAAGGGTATTTATTGGATATAGTATCCAAGTAGGTGGTTCGAGATTTTTTATTAGCTCATCACAAGGAACTGTTGAACCATCATATTTAGGTTTCGGTTTCAAGAAAAATATATACAAAAATATTCTAGTTACTATGTTAGTTAGAGATATATATATTATGCTTTGGGGTCTTTTGCTAATTATTCCAGGCATTATTATGACTTTTGCTTACAGAATGGTTTCGTATATCTTAGCTGAAAATCCAGGAATTAACTATTACAGAGCTCTAGAAATTAGCAAAAGCATGACAGCTGGAAACAAATTTAAAATTTTTGTTTTGGATCTTTCATTTATTTTCTGGTATATGGCAGCAGGTATTTTAATTATTGGTGGATATTTTTTAAACCCATATATTTTTCAAACGAACGCAGAACTATATATAAAGCTTAGAGATATTTCTATTGAAAATGGATTAGTAAATCCTGAAGAACTAAATTTGATTCCAGTAGCAGAAAATTAATAATATTTCAATCGGTTTAATATTTCAATCGATGTAATTATAAATTTAATTTTAAGCAGAATTTAAAGTAGAAATAAAAGATTTAAATTAGATTTTGCATGAGAAATCCTTAAATGAAAATCATTAAGAAAATCAAGTAATACTAGACATCAAGTAGCGCTAAAAAAACGGCTTAAAACGCCTGTGAGAGAAGCTTGATTAATGACTAAAATCAGGATTAGTTGAATAGATGCGAATGAGATATGCTTGACAAGAAAAACACTAAAAAGGTATAATAAATTTGAAATATATTGCGCGAAATGTTTATTTCGCGCAATCAAGACTTTTTTGTACCAGATTTAACTTAATCAACAAATAATTTTCTATACGCTTTTTTAATAACTAAATAGAAGGAGAAATTATGGATATTATATTACCAACTATTATTGAAGACTTCCTCTCCTATCTCGAAACAATAAAAGGTAAATCACAAAATACTACATCGGCATATAAATATGATTTAGTTTTGTTTATGCGCTTTCTAAAAATTCGAAGAAAAATATATGCTTCTGACTTTCCTTTAAATGAAATAGATATTTCGGATATTGATGATTTATTTATGAAATCAATAAATTTATCTGATTTATATGGATTTCTAGCATTTGCAGCAAATATTAGAGGAAATAAATCTCATGCTCGTGCAAGAAAAGTTGCTTGTTTAAGATCATATTTTAAATATTTACATACAAAAGTTCATTTAATCGATGATAATCCTACTATTGAACTAGAAACACCAAAAACAGGTGAACGTCAACCAATACATTTGACTTTAGAAGAAAGTCGAACTCTACTCGATTCAATTTCAAGCGAGAATACTGAACGAGACTATGCTATAATAACTTTGTTTTTAAACTGCGGTCTAAGGCTCTCAGAACTTTGTAGTATAGATATTAATCGTATTAAGGGTGATACGTTAGCTGTCGTTGGAAAAGGGAACAAAGAGCGAACAGTCTATCTTAATGACGCATGCAGACTCGCAATAGATAGTTATCTTAAGATCAGACCTAGAGATCAAATTAAAGATAGACAGGCCCTCTTTCTTTCGGAAAGAAAACAACGAATTTCAAAAAGGACTGTACAGTATATAGTAAAAAACCAGCTTGAAAAAGCTGGCTTAAATATTGAGAAGTATTCAGCTCATAAATTAAGGCACACAGCTGCGACTTTAATGTATAAACATGGGAATGTTGATATTCGTGCCTTGCAGCAAATTCTTGGACATGAAAATATTAGTACGACTCAGATATATACACATTTAGATGACGATAGATTAAGAAAAGCAGTTAAATCCAACCCATTATCAGACGTTAAGAGGTTAGAATAAAGAGTTTAATCCTCATATTCTTCCTCTTCGTCTATTTCATAATCTTCACTTTCAGTATCATAGGATTCAATATCTAACGTCAACCCATCATCTGTTGAATAATCCATCGGGTTATCTGTTTCTTTTTTTAAATCTTTAAAATCAAGTTCGTCAACAATTAAACTGTTTTCATCGGTTAAGACTTCATCAATCTCAACACCTCTATAATCAACATTTTTATCATCAATACACTCACAACAACTATCGCAAACTTTGCTGGAATTTAAATCGCACAAATCGCAATTTCCACAATCATCACATAGTTTATCGTGCAAAACACAGTTTACATACTTTGGCATTTATTTCTACCTCTTAAATATTATATTTTGAAGATGAAATCTAAATTATATATTCTACCAAATCGCATTTCCCATAGAAGAACTTATATGTTGACGCAAATTAGTATTTTATCCTCATATTAAAATATAAGTTATAAACGCAAAATAGTAAAGTAATGATTACAAATAATTAATTATTTTAGTTAATTATAGGTACTTTAAGGGTATCCCCTTCGGCAATGAACGCGTTTTTTATATTATTTAGTTTCTCGATTTTATAAATATATTCTCTTATGTCGATATTTCCTGGGCTATGAATTTTACTTATACTCCAAAGCGTATCACCAGCACGTACTGTAATTAGCTTAAAACTTTCAACAGTAGATTCGTTGGTCGATGCATAAATAATACTAGTTAGTGAAAGTCCTAATACTAATATAAACACTAAGATTACAGTTAAAAACCTTTTCTTATTAATCAATCTAACTCTTTTTCTTCTCTTCATCACGAACACCTCCGAACGAACATTTGTTCCATATATACATATTAACCGAACGTGTGTTCTTTGTCAATATTTTGTGCGAACATTTGTTTGATTTTTTTATTTATTATTGTTATAATGCTAATTAGAACACAGCCTAGATGAATATATATGTATTTGAAAGCATTAGCAATATTTTTATTATATTTTATTGATTAGACATAGTATGTCTTGAAGCACATTAAAATATAAAGTATTTTTATAAAAATATTTAAATAACTTATTTTATTCTTTATTAGTCTAATAACTTATAATTTTATTAATTTAGGAATATATAAAAAAAGCAAACAGAAGAACTAAGATTTTAAGAAAGGTCGGAAAAAATGAATTTTGAAGAACTCAGTTTAAAACAATTAGAAGTACTAAGGTTTATTAAAGAAGAGTTAATGAAAAAGGGATACCCCCCTTCGGTTCGAGAAATTTGTGAGGCTGTTAAACTAAAATCAACTTCTACGGTTCATGGCCATTTAGAGAGACTTGAGAAAAAAGGATATATACGAAGAGATCCTACCAAACCTAGGGCTATTGAGATATTAAATAATGATAATTTTAATCCCGCTAAGAAAGAAATGGTCAACTTGCCGATTATTGGCAGAGTAGCTGCTGGAACCCCTATATTAGCTCAAGAAAATATAGAGGATTATTTTCCTGTTCCTGTAGATTTTCTTGGAAATCAAGAAAGTTTTATGTTAATTGTTAAGGGTGATAGTATGATTAATGCTGGAATTCTTGATGGTGACTATATTATTGTCCAAAAACAATCAACTGCCAGAAATGGCGACTATGTTGTTGCACTAATAAACGATGAAGCTACAGTAAAAACATATTATAAAGAAAAAGATTATTTTAGACTTCAGCCAGAAAATCCATATCTCCTTCCGATTATACTTAAAGAGGTAAATCTTATTGGTAAAGTTATAGGAGTGTTTAGAAGTTTTAAATGATATTAAACTGAATTATACGAAATTATAAACACAAAAGCACCCTTTAAAGGGTGCTTTTGTGTTTATAACTATTTTATAGTATACGAAAATATACTTTTTTCGAACCCGAAAAGTATTGCATCCGAAGTGATTCTGCGGGCAGAAAAAAAACCGTTTCAATTTAATGGATATAGGGTAAAGTGCCTTTGCCAAATTTATTCTAGTGTGCAGTATTACTTATGGGTTTCATTCCATGGTGGTAACTGCAAACTTCTACATTATATCTAAGAGATTCTTTTTATATTCAGAATATAAGTGTTTGAGTTCAGATATTTTAGTATCCATTTCAATTTGTAAATCACTAACTATCTTAAGATCATCCTCAATATATGCTTTTTTAATTTTTGTAAATAATGACACACTAGTTGAGGTGTCTTTCATCAAGTAATGTCTGAGATTGTTCACTTTTGCCCATGCCATCATATCTAATTCATTTGCTTGTAAATCATGAAGCTGCTTACAAGCTCTCACTATATTAATATAATCAGGAACCAATCTATGAATTACTTCACTCGCCCATCTTGAGGTAATCGCCAATGAGTAACTGTTAAGAAGCTTATCGTTCATTACGTTACCTTCGATTAGAATTTGTCTCTTTTTTGATTGATTCTTTAAATTTATGATGTTTTCGTAAACTGTTGCTGGTGGTTTTGCAAACATTGAATCTCTTTCTTCATTAGTATAATGTTCAAAAACATCTTCTTCACTTCTGTAAGCTCTATTCTTCTCTAAATAAAAACTTTCAGTATTAGAATCTTTTGAAATCTCTAACTCTAACTCTTTAGTAGTTTTTCCGGAAGCAGCTACAGCTTTAATACCATCGATCATGCTTAAGTATATGGCCGCTACAGCAAGAAATGTATTTGTGTTAGGATTAGGTGACCTTAGCTCAAATCTTGTTGCTAAAGGACTGCATAGGTCTCTAACCAAACCAACTAAGACGGTTCTATTTCTTGATGGGGTTTCAACATTATGACCTAAGGAACTAACAATACAAATTGGAGCTTCAAAACCAGGTTTTAGTCTATTTAAAGAGTCGATTGTTGAACTAACAAAAGGATTTATTATTTCATAGTTTTTTAGCAGTCCCATGAGTGCTCCATAACCAAACTCACTTAAGTAGTCTTCTGTAGCACAATTCGGAGTAAAGATATTAACTCTCTTGCCATTTTTCAATTTAACTGCAATTCCAACATGAGTGTGTTTACCATTTCCAGCAACACCTTCGATTGGTTTAGCTTCAAATGTAACTTCTAGCCCGTTTAATCTAAAAATTTCTTTAATTATAATTCTTATGAATTTTTCGTTATCTATAGACTGAAGTGCTGTGTCAAACTTCCAATCTATCTCGAGTTGTTCCATAATGTGATTAAATTTTCCGGATTCACTCAGTTTAGCTTTAATACCGCCAACCTCTTTATGTCCCATTTCAGGCTCAAATCCATACTTCTCCATCATGATAAGAGACTGTTCCATAGATGTTCTGACAGCGCCCTTTGTTCTCTTCCAATATGATTCTTGTAACTCTTGTGAAGTATACAACGCTTCAACATCAGCTTCTTTGTTAGGGGTTTTGACCCAAAATTCAAGTTCCGTTGCGGTTGTGAGTAAAACATCTTCTACTTCTGATGCATAAAATCCTAACTTTTCAGTCAACTTTGGAGTTGAATTAAAAATATCAATAAGTGAAGATTTTACATAGTCCACCGCTCTTTTTAGAGCATGCCTTGAATCTACCATGGTGTCGTTATGCTGTAAAAATGACGGAATTCGCAATGTTCCAACTGGTTTAGAAGTAATATTATCAATATACTCAAGATTATAATCTATTACCCATTTGCTGACAATGTCTGCTACTAAATCAAGTTTTCCGTTATTTAAAGTTGCAATGCCAGGTAATACAACACTTGAACCATCAGTTTGAATCGAACCAGTCAAAAAATCATCAATATCCTGCATGAATAGTTCAACTGGTATTTTCTCATCTGTAATATTTCCAGCAAGATCAACACCGGCTAAGGATACAAATTTAATTTCTGGTCTCTCTTTAAGAATTCTAATTAAAGAGTTTTTATTAATAGTTTCAGGGTTAATGTAATACAAAAGATCCATACCTAAAATTTGAGAAATATTTGTCATAAAAATTCGCTCCTTCATTATCATATAAAAATTATTCAGTCCAATAAAGAAATTATAACAAAGAACTATGAGAGAGTAAATATAACCATGGATTATATTTGGGCATAGTATTTATAAGTATAACTAATAAATAAAATAGAATAAAAATGTGACAAAATCATCAGTTATACTAAATATTCAAAAGGTTTATTTCTGTTAAATTTTTTAAAGCATAAAACAAACCTATTTTTACATGATCGTATGTAAGTCCGCCTTGTAAATATGCAATATAAGGCTCTCTCAATGGTGCATCAGCTGATAATTCAATTGATGCGCCTGCGACAAACCCTCCGGCTGCCATAATAACTTGGTCGTTATAACCGGGCATATCCCAAGGCATAGGAGTAACAAATGAATCTACAGGAGATCCTTTTTGGATACCTTGACAAAAAGCAATTAATGCCTCCGGATTACCAAATTCAATAGCTTGAATAATATCGCTTCTTTTTGCATTAAAATCAGGATTAACTTTATAACCTAATTTACTAAATAATTTTGAACAAAAAACCGCACCTTTTAGTGACTCTGCAACTATGTGTGGAGCTAAGAAAAATCCTTGAAAAAACAATCTATTAATTCCTAGTGTGGCACCACATTCTTGTCCAATACCTGGGGCAATTAGTCTTGATGAAGCCATTTTGACTAAGTCTTCACGACCTGCAACATAGCCACCTGTAGGTGCAATCCCTCCACCTGGGTTCTTAATCAATGATCCAGCAATTATATCAGCACCAACTTCTGTAGGTTCTTTAAAATCAATAAATTCCCCATAACAATTATCCACCATACATATTGTTTCTGGGTTGATTATTTTAATATATTTAATTATGTATTCGATTTCTTCAAGACTTAGTGCTGGTCGCCATGCATAACCAGTTGATCTTTGAATTAGAGCTAATTTTGTTTTACTATTAACTGAATTCTCCAAGTTTTGAAAATCGACTTTACCTTTTTCATCTAAATCTAGCTGTCTGTAAACCACACCAAAATCCTTTAAACTACCAGAATATTCATTTTTCCCGATTCCTATAATATTATCTAAAGTATCGTATGGCTTCCCTGTGATGGCTAGCATTTCGTCACCAGGTCTTAGTATTCCGTAAAGACATAGAGCCAATGCATGCGTGCCTGAAACGATTTGGGACCTAACTAGTGCAGCTTCAGCTTTGAAAACATCAGCATATACTGCGTCGAGAACTTCTCTTCCTGCATCACCATATCCATATCCAGTAGTGCCACCAAAATGAGTGTCACTTAATCTGTTCCTTTGCATTGCGGCTAAAACTTTGTATTGATTAAATTCTCTGACTTCGTCAATTTTCAATAATTGTTCTTTTATCTCTTGTTCTACTTCCTCAGCAATGTCTACAACTTTTTTATTAATATTTAGCTCATTTAGTAAATAAGCAGATGTTTTATAATGCATAAATTAACCTTCTTTCAAAAAATGATAAAACTATTATAGATAAATGATAAAACTTTAAGTAAATACACTGAGCAAAATTATAGTAAGTGGCTCTGATTTTAATATAATTACAAAAAACCATCCTTTTAAGGATGGTTTTTATTTTTTCAAGCCTTAACTTTCTGTTTCTTTAATGTTCTTTGGTTTTTCTGAACTAAAAGTAAAGTTTATTGGTTTAAGCGGCATAATAGTAGAAACTGCATGTTTATAAACAAGTTGTTGTTTTCCATCGCTATCTAACACTATGGTATAATTATCAAAACCTTTGACCATACCTTTTAATTGAAATCCATTAACTAAATATATAGTTATAGGTGTGTGTTCTTTTCTGACTTGATTTAGGAAAACATCCTGTAGATTAATACTAACTTTATTCATTTTTTGCCTCCAATATTTTGCGTATACATATTACACTCATTCTATATGATTTATATATTTTCTGCAACATAGGAACACATGTTTTCAATAAGTTTAAAAAAACTTGTATAAGATTTATTATCGAACCATTTAATTCTTTCATCACGCCTAAACCAAGTTAGTTGTCTTTTTGCGTAACGCCTTGAAGATTGTTTTAACAGTTCAATTGCATTATCATATGTTAATCGACCCTTTATATAGTCTACTATTTCTTTATAACCAATGGCTTGCAACGAAACTAGCTTTTCATCATAACCTTTATTTAGTAAGTCATTCACTTCGGTTATCAATCCATCTTCTAACATTTTATCAACTCTAGCATTAATTCTATCATATAGTATTGCTCGGTCGTCAGTTATAGCTGTATAGATGTGTTCGTATCGATCAGGTTTGTTCTTTGAGTTTTCTTGAAAATTAGAAATTTTTTCGCCTGTAAGTTCAAAAACTTCTAATGCTCTTATTACTCTTCTTGTATCATTTGGATGAAGTTTCGTCGCAGCATGTGGATCTACGTCAATTAATTTATTATATATGAATTCATTCCCTTTTTCATTGACTAATTCTTGCATTTTATTTCTAAAATCGTTATCTCCACTCGACACAGTAAATTCCATTTCGTTTAAAATAGAATTGATGTATAGTCCTGTTCCACCAACGATTATTGGTGTTTTGTTTCTGGAAAAAATATCATCTATTATTACATCAACTCGAGATTTATATTTTGACACGCTGAATTCTTCATCTGGATAAATAATATCTATCATATGATGTTTTATTCCATGCATTTCCGTTTCCTTTAGTTTTGCGGTACCAATGTTCATTTCTTTATAAACTTGAGCTGAATCAGCTGAAATTATTTCACCGTTAAAAATCTTTGCTATTTCGATTCCTGCAGAACTCTTTCCCACAGCCGTAGGGCCAGCAACAATTATTAATTTGTTTCCCATTTATAGTATCCTCTTAAATTTCTTTTCCATTTCAAATTTTGTGAATGAAATGATAACTGGTCTACCGTGTGGACAAGTGTATGGCTCCTTACATCTCAATAATCTTTCAATCAAACCTTCCATTTCTTCATTTGACAATTTGTCATTTGCTTTGATGGAAGCTTTACATGCCATTTCAATTAGAAGCTTATCCAGATAGTCAGCTTTATTCTTTTCATTAATTATAGAAGTTATAATATCAACGACTTCGTTACCATTTAATGGATCACCAAGTATGACGGGAACACTTCTAATCGCTAAAGTGTTCTCACCGAACCATTCAATTTCAATTCCTATTTCATTAAAAACCTTCATGTTTGATTCATAATCATTAACTTCTCTGTTTTGAACGTCGATTAATATTGGTACTAACAAACTCTGTGTGTTTGTGTTTTTTGTTAAGTATGAGTCGCTTAAATACTCAAAATTAATTCTTTCATGAGCTGCGTGTTGATCTACAATAAACAAATCATCCTTAACTTGAACTAACAAATATGTATTTAAGTACTGCCCAATTATTCTGATGTGTGAATTATTTTCAAAATTTTCAACTGGTGTTTCGAATGCCTTACTTGTTTCGTATGCCTTACTTGTTTCGTATGCCTTACTTGTTTCGAATGCCTTACTTGTTTCGAATGATTCACTTAATTCATATGTCTTGATTGATACATTTTGCTTGTTAGTTTCATTAACCCTAATTGAGTCAAATGCACTAGCGTGAATTTCTTCATTTCTCGATGTAGGTTCAATATTTGTTTTTTTAAAAATGCTGTCATTAAAATTAGGTTTTTCAAAAATAGAAACGGATCCGTCGGATTTAAAAGCATTCGAATTCTTATTAAATTCATCAGATTTAAAAAGTCTGATTTCAGAAATCTTTTCAAGTGCTTCTTCACTTGCTCCAAATATCATTTCATTATCATTTAGCGCACTTTTTATCGAAGCATACACAGCACTAAACAATCCTTTTTCGTCACTCACTCTAATTTCGTGTTTCTGAGGATGTACATTTACATCGATTAATTCAGGATTTGTTTCTATTTGCAAAATTGTAAATGGATACTTATTATTCATTAATAAGTGTCTATAAGCTTGTCGCACAGCCTCAGTAACAATTCTACTTTTTACAGTTCTTTTATTAAAACTTGAAATAATAAATGTTGACTTGCCTTTTGATAATTCTACTTTGCTAGTGTACCCAGTAATTTTCATGCCATGACCTTCGTGATTTACTGTTAATAGATTTTTTGATACGTTCTTTCCATAAATACATTGAATTACTGAAAGCAAATCGCCATTTCCAGGTGTATGCAGTACTGTTTTTTTATCAATTATAAGTTTAAATGAAATTTCCGGACTTGAAAGTGCCTGTCTCTCAACTATATCTCGAATATTTGATTGTTCGCTTAATGTACTCTTTAGGAACTTTTTTCTGGCTGGAGTGTTAAAAAACAAATCTTTAATTACCACAGAAGTGCCAGTTGGGTGTCCAGCACTACCATCTTTTTTGAGATTACCACCTTTAATTTCAATTTGATAACCAATTTCTTCAGATATGTGCCTGGTAGTTAATTCAACTTCGGAAATTGCTGCAATGCTAGCCATTGCTTCACCTCGAAAGCCTAAACTATCTATATGAAATAAATCTTCTGCTTTTTGTATTTTACTTGTGGCATGTCTTTGAAAAACATTTATAACATCATCGGTAAAAATTCCATTACCATTATCTTTTACAGAAATATACTCCTTGCCACCTTCAACGATTTCTATAATAATTGAATCAGCGCAAGCATCTAACGAATTTTCGATTAGTTCTTTTACGATTGAAGATGGACGTTCAATAACTTCTCCTGCAGCAATTTTATTAATCGTTAGCTCATCCAAAACGTTAATAATACCCATCTTAACTTCACATCCTTTTACTCGTAATTTTTCGCCTTCTTCTGGAGCTCTTCTAGTGCCAATAACGCCTGCATTGGAGATAATGAATTAATATCAATTGATTTTATTTCATCAATAAAGCTAAATGCCCCGAAATTAAATAGATTCGGTTCAAATTCATTAATTACAGGTCTTCTTCTCTTCTGTTTTATGTAAAGATCTGTTTGATAATTTTTTTCTGATTTTTCGAGTGTGAACAAAATCTCCTCAGCGCGTTCAAGTACTTTTTCTGGTATGCCAGCTAATCTAGCGACATGAATACCATAACTTCCATTTGCGCCGCCTCGAACAATTTTATGTAGGAAGTTGATTTTTTTGCCATCTTCCTCTACTTTAACGCAGTAATTAAGTACTCCGTCCAATTTATCTTCTAGTTCTGTTAATTCGTGATAGTGAGTCGCAAAAAGTGTTTTTGCGGAAAGTTTGTCTTTATCGGAAACATATTCAATCACTGCCCATGCAATACTTAAACCATCAAATGTGCTAGTACCTCTGCCTATTTCATCGAGAATTATTAAGCTCTTCTTTGTGGCATTATTTATAATATTTGCAAGTTCACTCATTTCAACCATAAATGTACTCTGTCCAGATGCCAAGTCGTCAGACGCGCCCACTCTAGTAAATATTCGATCGCATATACCAATTTTCGCCTCTGTTGCGGGAACAAAAGAACCAGCTTGAGCCATCAGGGTTATAAGTGCTACTTGTCGCATATAAGTCGATTTACCAGCCATGTTTGGTCCAGTAATAACCATCATTCGATTATTAGAGCAATCTAATTTTGTGTCATTTGGAACAAAAATTATCCTTGAATCAAGAGCTTCTATAACTGGATGTCTGCCGTTCTTAACTATGATTTCATCACTATTATCGACTTCTGGTCTAACATAATTATGTTTATGTGCAACTTCTGACAATGAGCATAAACAATCTAATTCGGAAATTGCACTTGAAGTTTTCTGAATTCTACTAACATCTTTAGCTATACTTTCACGAATTTTTATGAAAAGCTCATATTCTAAAGACAAAATTTTCTCTTCGGCGCCCAATACAGTGTCCTCTAGCTCTTTAAGCTCAGGCGTTAAGTACCTCTCTGAATTAGAAAGTGTTTGTTTTCTGATAAAATAATCTGGTACATTTTGAATGTTTGATTTTGTGATATCAAAATAATATCCAAATACTTTATTAAAACCTATCTTTAAATTCTTAATACCTGACTTTTCGCGTTCTTTTGCTTCAAGCTCTGAAATCCATTTTTTGCCATCTCGCGAAACGAGTCTTAATTTATCCAAATATTCATCGTATCCATCTTTTATGACCCCACCATCTTTCACTGAAAGAGGCGTGTCTTCATGGATACTTCGTTCAATTATCTCTTTTAAATCCTCTAGAATATCTATTTTTTCCGCAATATCGCACAAAAGATCACTTCTTGATTCCTCAATAACTTCTAAGATTAGTGGTAAAACATTAGACGAGTTTCTAAGCGCTAATAAATCGCGTCCATTTGCATTTCCCATAGAAATTCTTCCAGCAAGTCTTTCAATATCATAAATAGCTTTTAAATATTCTCTTAGCTCCTCAGCCATAATATAATCTTTTTTTAGTTCGTCAACAGCATCTAGTCGAGCGTTTATTTCTTTGGCATTTATTAAAGGTTTTTCAATCCAGTGCTTTAGTTTGCGGCTACCCATTGAAGTCTTTGTTTTATCCAAAATCGAAATTAGAGCACCTTTTTTGCTTCTACCCCTCATCGTTTCGCTAAGTTCAAGATTTCGTCTGGTAGCTTGGTCTATTATCATATAGTTATCTAATGTATAAGTCTTAATGGTTCTAAGATTTATAATTCCACTCTTTTGGATTTCATCTAAATATAATAAAATTGCTCCAGTAGAAATGGTCTTTAATTTACTATCAAGTCCCAATCCTGCCACAGTAAATGTTCCGAAATGTTCATTTATTCTACTCAGACAATCGTTATATGAAATCAAGTCAGTTCTAATTTTCGAAAAATTACCTGTATACCCAGACAAATCATAAGAATCATTATCAACTAGCATTTCAGAAGGATTTAATCTAATGATTTCATTTTTAATGAGCTCATAATGGTTTTTATCGGCTTCGCATGTAAAATATTCACCAGTAGAAATATCAGCATATGAAATTGAGTACCCAGTTTCGTTGGAAACTAGTATTAGCAGATAATTATTGTTTTTTTCATCTAACATAGTTGATTCAGTAACTGTTCCAGGCGTTATAATCCTGACAACTTCACGTTTTACGATTCCTTTTGCTAGAGCTGGATCTTCAACTTGCTCGCAGATTGCGACTTTATAATTTTTTTCTATCAGTCTCGCAATATATGCTTCAGCAGCGTGATAAGGAACTCCACACATAGGGGCGCGCTCTTCTTGCCCACAGTCTCTTCCTGTAAGTGTGATTTCAAGTTCTCTTGAAGCAAGTATGGCATCATCAAAAAACATCTCATAAAAATCGCCTAATCGATAAAATAAAATCTTATCGGGATGAGATTCTTTAATATTTGTGTATTGTTGCATCATTGGTGTTAATTTTGCCAAAATGAACCTCCAAGAAATTTTATTTAAAATTTTGTGTATTTAGTGCAAAGCGCCTTCGCTTGGTGTTAAATCATTTTGCCATTCAAAAACCATGAAAAACATTCGTCGATTTTTACTTTAACGTAAACGCCAGCTTCCAAATACGAATCAGACTCAAAATTAACAACTTTTCCAGTATCAGCGCGACCCATATATCGATTCTTATTTTTTTTACTAAGACCTTCAACTAAAACTTCAATTACAGCACCTAAATACTTATCGTTAATGTTTCTTGTAATATCATTTTGGAGATCTACTAAACGTTTAAAACGCTTGTTTTTTATATCCTCAGGAACTTGTTCGTCCATAGTATATGCAGGGGTCCCTTTTCTTGGAGAATAAATAAATGTAAAAGCCATGTCAAACCTAACTGCCTTCATTACTTCAAGAGTTTGTTCAAAATCATCTTCTGTTTCGCCAGGAAAACCAACAATTACATCTGTGGTAAGGCAGATATTTGGAATAGCAGTCTTTACTTTTTCAATTAACGTAAGATATTGCTCTTTAGTATAATACCTATTCATGTTTTTTAAGACATTGTTGCTTCCGGCTTGAAAAGGCAAATGTAATTGAGGACAAATATTTTTTCCACTTTTCATAACTTCAATAAGTTTATCAGAAACATCTTTTGGATGAGATGTCATAAATCTAATTCTTCTTATACCTTCAATTTCATCGATACTCGTTAAAAGATCAGAGAAATCACATGAAATATCCAAGTCTTTTCCATATGAATTTACATTTTGTCCAAGAAGCAATATTTCACTACATCCATCATCAGCAAGGTTTTTTACCTCACTAAAAATATCTTTAGGCAAACGACTTCGCTCACGACCTCTTACAAATGGAACTATACAATATGTGCAAAAATTATTGCATCCATACATTATTGATACGCCAGCTTTATATTTTTCAGTTCTGGAAACAGGGACGTTTTCAACTATAAAACCCTCAGAATTCTCAATTTCCACAAGTATTTTTTTTGAGTCAAAAGTCTTTAGGAGCATTTCAGGGAATTTATATAAATTATGAGTTCCGAAAACTAAATCAACATAAGAATATTTTGTTCTGATTTGTTCTGCTACCTCTTCTTGCTGCATCATGCACCCACATACACATATATGTATATTAGGATTTTTTGTTTTTAGCCTTTTCAACTCTCCTAGGTGTCCAAATAATTTCATTTCTGCATTTTCTCTGACGCAACATGTATTTAGGATAATCAAATCAGATATTTCTTTGTTATCTGTAAATTCATATCCAATTTTTTCGAGGATGCCTCTTAATTTTTCGGAATCCTGCTCATTTTGTTGACACCCATATGTAATTATATGCGCATAGAAAATCTGATCTGCGTTCTTTACGGCATATTTTAGTCTTTTATTAATTTCATTAGCAAATGCTAATTGTTCATTTACTTTATCTTCTGAAACAACAATGTTTTCTCTTTTCATCTTTTTACCTTTCAAAATGTAGAAGTACCTATACTATTATATTTCAACTAAGACTAAATAACAATATTACTAAAAATACTTGACTTTAGAAATGTTTCATTATATAGTATTACTTGTCGCGGGGCTAAGTATAGCTGATTAGTGCGATTGTATGCTTTAATAAGGGCTTTTAGCTCAGTTGGTTAGAGCAACCGGCTCATAACCGGTTGGTCCGGGGT